>NZ_JAQBOW010000117.1 GCF_028287845.1 Mucilaginibacter sp. | reverse complement strand
ATATAAATAACAGCGCTTGAAAACGCTGTTTAAATTATAAAATCATTATGAAAAGGATATCTCAATATTTGATGTTAACAGGCTTAAGCGGATTATTATGTTTGTTTTTGGCTGTTCCCGCTAATGCTCAACGAGGTGGTGGCCATAGCGGCGGTGGAGGTGGCGGCGGCGGTGGCGGCTCTCACTATAGCGGTGGCGGCGGCGGTGGCTCTCATGGCGGTGGCGGTTTCTCAGGTGGTCGTTCAAACGGAGGTTTTTCGGGTGGAGGCCGTACTACTAATAGTTTTGGCACTTCGCGTCAAAGTTTTCAAAACGGTGGTGTGCAAGGTAATACCCGTGCGTTTAGCAATAGAACTGGTGTAACCGGCAATACCCGTGGACTGAATTCTTATAATAACAGGGTTGGTGTAAGTGGCCGGGTTGGTGTAACCAATGGTTACCGCGGAGGAGCTGCAGTAGCACGTGGCGGCTTCGTAACAAGAGGTGGCCGTTCTTTTGGCGGTGGGTATGGACGTGGTTACGGCTATCGTTACAGCCCATGGTACAATCATGGCGGCTTTTATTATAACCGCGGCTTTTATCGTAGCGCGTATTACCCACGTTTAGGTTTTAGTTTAGGCATATTGCCTTTTGGCTACTACCCTTTTTATTGGGGCGATGCACAGTTCTACTTTAGTGATGGCTATTATTATCAATATAATAACGATCAGTACACTGTAGTAGAGCCGCCTATAGGTGCCGCAATAAATACGTTACCATCTAACGCGCAATCAATTACCATAAACGGCCAGCAATATTATGAGCTAAACGGTGTTTATTATACGCCAATTACTAAAGATGACGGCACTGTTGTATACCAGGTTGCCGGTAAAGATGGCCAATTAGATACAAACGATAATAGCAATTATAATAACAATTATAACAGTGCTCCCAATAATAATAATGGCAGCAACCAGGCCGTTGCATCACCAGAAATTGGCGATATATTTTATAGTTTGCCTCCGGATATCCGCAAAATAAAACTTAATGGCGAAAAATACTATGTATCGCCTGATGATTTTTACTACCAGGAATCTCAAGATCAGGACGGTAAAAAAGTATATAAAGTTGTAGGCACCCCCGATCAGGCGCCTGGCAATTAAAATTTAATTTCTTAATAAAAAGGGTGAACGCTTACTGTGTTCACCCTTTTTATTTAGCTGTTTATAAGTATGAATTTATACTGACAAACAAACGACACCTATATTGTTATTTTGATCAACATTTAAATCCTTTTAAAAAATGAGTAAAGTTTGGTTAATTACCGGCTGTTCTACAGGCTTTGGTCGCGAACTGGCAAAAGAAGTATTAAAATCAGGTTACAAAGCAGGAGTAGCTTCCCGTAATATTAATGATATTAAAGATATTATAGCCGAGTATCCTGATACGGCAATAGCTGTAAAATTAGATGTAACTAAGGCCGATGAAATTAAAGCGGCAGTAAAACAGATTAAAGAAAAATTTGGGCAGATAGATGTGCTGGTTAACAACGCGGGAATAGGTTATTTTGGCGCTATTGAAGAAAGCGAAGAGGCTGAAGTACGCCGTATGTTCGAGATCAACTTTTTTGGCTTAGCAAACATAACCAACGAGGTATTACCAATAATGCGTGCAAAACGCAGCGGCCATATTGTAAACATTGCTTCAATTGGTGGTTTGGTTGGTTTCCCCGGTGTTGGTTTTTATAACGCTACTAAATTCGCGGTTGATGGTTACTCGGAAGCATTGGCAAAAGAAACGGCTCCGTTAGGGATTAAAGTAACAGTTATAAATCCAAGCGGTTTCCGTACAGATTGGGCCGGCCGTTCGGCAAATAACAGCCCCATTATAATTGATGATTATAAGGATACTGCCGAAGCCAACAAAAATGCCATCCGCGGTTATAGCGGCAGTCAGCCGGGCGACCCTGTACGTGCGGCAAAAGCAATTGTTAAAGCAGTAGAAGCAAAAAATCCGCCATTGCATTTATTATTGGGTGTAGCCGCATTAAAAGGCGCGCGCAATAAATTGGAAGTACTGAAAAAAGATTATGATGCCTGGGAAGAAACAACTACCGGGACAGATTTTCCAACTGAATAAGCCCAACCTTAACCCTCCCTTTCGGGAGGGTTTTTCTTAATACTCTGCAAAAATCTCATCCTTATAGCACCAAAGCCATTGTTCGCCGGGCTGTGCAGATATTATAACCGGATGATCTGTTTTATGATAATGCTTTGTTATATGTGTATTTGGAGAATCATCACAGCATAGGGTAACGCCACAGGTTTGGCAGGTACGTAAATGCACCCAGTCATCACCGGTTTTAATGCATTCTTCGCATACAAGGTCTTTGGGTTGTATAATTGTTTTTATTTGGCGCAGATGCTCACATAGCTGTTCATTTTTCATAATCTATAGCATATTAATTGTTCCTGGTATAGGTATTTATATGGGGTTATGAATGGGCCTTGTTATCGATTTTTATCGGTGTCATGTGAATTGTAAAGGTAGTACCCTGCTTTTCTGTACTACATACTTCAATGTCTCCGCCATGTTTTTTTACTATCTGTTTTACAATACTTAATCCAAGCCCTACAGATTCTTCTCCACGAATACCCCTACGGCTCGCTCTTGAAAAACGATCAAAAATATACGGCAATAACTTTTCTGGTATACCCATACCAAAATCTTTTACATCAATAAATATCAGGCCGCCCTTATCTCTTAATGAAACTTCAATATGGTCACCCTCCCTCGAAAATTTAATGGCATTACTTATCAGGTTATCCATAACCCGCTGCATCTTTTCTGTATTAATATGGGTATAGATGGGCTGGTCTGTACCATAGTATAATAATTTAACCTGCCCCATCTTATTTTTAACCCATTCATCAACAACTTTTAAAAGATATTGGTTAAGCTCTACTTCTTCAATATCAAAAGCAATGTCATTTTCATTATTAGCTGTTTCTATTAAATCATTAATTATTGAAGTTGCTTTATCGCATGACGTTTTTATCATTTGGATATTTTCCTGATTATCCGCATCTATTGTTTCATCCTCTTCCATTATCATAGCCAATGCTTTAATAGCGGCAAGCGGGTTGCGCAGGTCATGCGCTACAATACCCAGTATCTCATTTTTTAGATTACTGGCTGTTTCTATTTCTATATTTTTTTCTTCAATTGCTTTAAGCTTTAAATAATTATCAGCACGATAAGAGAATACGAATCTTGATATACTAAAAAACAAAGTCACCAGCACAGCCGAAATTATATCATTTAACAGTTGTTCATCAAAACTATGCTGGTAATAGGGCACTGTCAGCATAAAAATGGCACTTATTACCAGTCCAACAAAAAGAGTCTCATAATATTCCAGCGTAAAGAATACACCAACAAGCGTTAATGCTGCCAAATACATTACTAATGAATTGCGAGGATTATGCAAAACAAAAAAAGTAACCCTCATCCCGTTAGTTATGACAAATAAGGCAAATATCAGTATCAATGCCCTGCCAATAAATTCAACCAGGCGGTCATGTTCAAAATACTTTATAAGCAATGTACTACCAATATAAAACAATGGGGTAATTAGTATTGAAATCATATTAGCAAAACCAAGTTCATCAATATGATTTACATTATTAAAAGGCAGGTTGCTAAATCTGGTGATGAATCGTATTGACAAACTCATCAGGAAATAAACTAAACTGATAGTCTTTACCGTTCTTAAATTTTGGAGGGTGGAGTAACTACGGAAAGCAGAGCGATTAGGTAAGCCAATCCTCGTGAAAAAATGAACCCTCATGATATATATTTGAGACAGGCAAATATACTGAATACAATAACGTTGTACTTAAATACCATATTTAATTTTGTATGAATTTAAACAAAATAAACCATTGCTTAAAATATTTCGCCATACAATAATAATAATAAATAGTCCATTTGCCCTATGGGTTGCCGGTTTAGTGATATTAATTACGTCTTGCTTCAATGCTGCCGAAAGGTTAATGTTTAACATTTTTAGATATTTATTAGGTGTTAATATCCTTTATTTATTTACTTTGTCCACCACAAAATTCAATACACATTTCTGAATTAAATAATTATGACTTACTGCCTCGGAATAAAGGTTAAAGAAGGCCTGCTTGCAATTGCTGATACCCGTATTACATCCGGAACTGACACTACTGTAAAAAAGAAAATTTCGATAGAACAAAAAGACGGATTTTCTCTTTTCATTATGACAAGCGGTTTACGCTCTACAAGGGATAAAGCTATTGTATATTTTACCGAATTACTGGAAACAACGGAGTACAATAAATTATATAAAGCAGTAAATGCCTTCGGCGAACAGGTTAAAAGAGTAGTTAAGGAAGATAAGGAATCATTAGAAAGAGCCGGTTTTAACTTTGACCTGCACAGTATAATTGGCGGCCAGTTAAAAGATGATGACGAGCATAAACTTTTTTTATTATACCCCGAAGGAAACTGGGTGGAATTAGGACAGGGCGCGCCCTTTGTAATTATTGGTAATTCGGGACATGGAAAGCCTATACTTAACCGTATATTAGATGAAAATTCCAGCTTAAAACTGGCGCTGAAAGCAGGTTTTTTATCATTTGACTCTACTCGTGTTAGCTCAAATAATGTGGATTTCCCAATAGATGTGGCGATCTATAAAAAAGACAGCTTTCATATTATTGAACA
This sequence comes from Mucilaginibacter sp., assembly GCF_028287845.1. Taxonomy (GTDB): domain Bacteria; phylum Bacteroidota; class Bacteroidia; order Sphingobacteriales; family Sphingobacteriaceae; genus Mucilaginibacter. The sequence goes on along the minus strand of NZ_JAQBOW010000117.1, from coordinate 22,936 downwards.
ACGTTACGAAAAAAAAGACCTGGAGAATATTTCGACCCAATGGGCCGAAGAACTAAAGGCAGCCTTGCAACATGTATCCGAGGACTGGATTAATGTTGCCTTTAATAAACTACCATAAATTACTACTATGAAATTCGATGTATTCACCGAAATGGAATATAATGTGAGGTCGGCGAGTACTTTGATTTTAAATATCAACGCTTTAAGAACACAACACCAAACCGTAATAAGCGAAACTTTTACTATTGATCCATACCTAAAAACCGAAGAGTTAGTATCGGCCAATGGCGAGAACCGCCTGGTAAGATTTGAGATCAATGATCCCGGCACTTTTAAAGTTACCTACAAGGCAACTGTTGATAATTTTACCAGGATTATAGATTATGAGCACCATGACGAAGTACCGGTGGCTCAGTTTGATCCGGCTATAATGCCTTATTTATACCCAAGCCGTTATTGCCAGTCAGATAAATTATACCGGTTAGCTAATAATATGTTTGGGCATATTGTAAATCCATTCACGAAGGTGATAGCACTTACCGACTGGATCCATCGTAATGTACAATACCTAAGCGGTTCAACAAACGCGCAAACATCAGCATTTGATACCGTGACAGAGCAGGCCGGCGTATGCCGTGATTTTGCGCATTTGGGTATTGCCCTTTGCCGTGCATTAACTATACCGGCAAGATATTTTACAGGCTACGCCTATCACTTAAAACCTGCCGATTTCCATGCCTGTTTCGAAGCCTATTTAGGCGGCGAATGGATATTATTCGATGCTACCAAACTTGTACCGCTAAATGGCATGGTTAAAATAGCAACCGGCCGTGACGCTGCCGATACCGCTATAGCTAACATTTTTGGCGATGCAACTTTTACCTCTATGATAGTGAGCTGCGAACTTGCCGATGAAGGCTTTGAACCCATATTTTACGGACATATAGATTATATGGGGATATCGTATTTGTAGATGTGCAAATAGCAGGTACGTGGATGTGCAGATAAAACCTATCAATATCTTGTAGCGATTAAACCATAAGGGGTTATTTTAAATCTTATATAAAACCAAACCTCATGAAAAAAATAGCGCTTCATCTGCACATTTGCATATCCGCACATTTGCACATCCATTAAGCCGGTTTCACCGGACTGCCTATCCAATCCGTTCCCGGCGACAGGCGCTCACCTTTCATCACTAACGATAAAGCTTCAATACGTGTATCGTCGCCTAATTCGCTATCATACAAAATAATAGTGCCTGCGCCTATGCTGCTTCTGGCGCCTATTTTTACGGTGCCAACTTTCATTACCCTATCCTCGAACAAATGGGTTTGCGGACCGCAATCCTGGTTCAGGGCAGCATCATCACAAATAGTTACCATATCAAACTCGGTAATATCGGTAGTGTTCATCCATACACGTTTGCCAATCTTTACACCTAAAAGGCGCATTAATGGTGGCAGCCACGGCGTTCCCTGCAAATAGTCTAATAAAAACGGTATAGCTAATGCTTCATAGGTAGATGTAATTGCCTCGCTTTTCCAAACAGCCCAGCTCCACATAGGCTTTTGCTGTGTTTTATATTTGCCAATAAACAACCATTTTAATACCAACGGAACCAAAAACGAAGGTATGCCCATAAAAAACAAGTAATAAAACGGGAAATAAACAATGATCTTCCACAGCGGGTCATCTACCAACAGATCATGAGCGTACGCGATAAAAAATATCGAAAAGCAAATAATAGCGCTCTCGGGTAAAATTATGCGGATAAACTCCACCAAGCCGCGTGCAAATTTGCGGTAATTATTGGGGTGCATGGTCAATTCCTCGCCAAAAAGTGTACTTTCCTGCCTTCGTGGCAACGGTATAGCCGGCGAACCAAACCAATCTTTGACAGCAGTATTGGTCATTTGTTGTTCATCAGGCGGCGTAGATAATACACCTATCAGCATGTTGCTGTTTAAATGATACCCTTGTGGGATAAGCGCGCTATTACCAACAAAACTCCTGTTACCAATAGTTGTTTTATCCAATATTAGTTGTTGTCCGCGCACGTCTGCTTCACCTAAAGTAACCGCGTCGGCAACAAAAGCACCATCGCCTATTTCCAGCAGTGGATGCGTCACACTACTGGCTGTTGATATTTCTGTCCCCTTTCCTATTTTGGCACCAAGCGCTCTGAAAAACGATGCCACATATACCGTCGCGTATATAGGATGCATTACAATAAGGCTTAGCGACATTAACTGATCGGCAAACCATTTACGTACATAAAACACGCTGTACACCGAATATTTGCCCGGTTTAATCCCTCGTTGCAAAATGCGGGTAAATAGTATAGTTTCTGCTGCAAATAGTATAATATACATTATAGCCAGCATCGGCACATGTACCATATAATTAAAATTATAATCGGGTGCCGCGTTATCCATGCGGTTTATGGTAATTATTGTTGGCAGCAACGGCAGTAAAATTATAAATGGAAATATCATCATGCACATAATAAACACCAGCTTATACTTTCTGCGGGTAAAAGCTGATACCACTAATGGTTGTGGCAGGTCCTCAATATTTTTGGTTTCTTTTAATTGCGCAGGGCTACCTTGCCACACCTCGCAATATCCAATAGTTTTGCCGGGAGGTAGAAAGCTCAAATCCTGCAGCTCGCCCCATGCAGCCACATGGCTATCGCCTGATATTATGGCACTGCTGCCAATATAAGCATGATCACCCAGTTTTATGCGGCGCAACTTAAGCAAGCCATCTTCCACAAACGCGTTATTTAGATTGGTTTGCGAGCTTATACTAACATCGTCGCCAATAGTTATCAAATCCTCGGCACCAAAACTAAAATTGCTTATCTGGGCATTGGCCGCTATCTTCATGCCTAATAAACTTAAATAAAGCGGGTAAAGCGGCGTGCCGTTTAAAAATTGAGCAGGCAATAAACGCTGTATAGTTTTAACAAACCACCATCTAAAATAATAGCTCCCCCATAAAGGATAATCACCCTCTTTCATCTTCCCTATTACCAGCCATTTAGCACCAATAGATATGGTAGTAAATATGGGTGGAATAAATGAAAATAGCACCAGCGATGTAATGATAGAATAAGCTACATTACTGGTTTCCTGATCTACATAATAATAGCCCAGGTAGGGAATAAATATCTGGAAAGCAAATAAGCCATAAATTAACAATAACGATATTGTTTGCGCCAGCCAGCAAAGTAAATAAGTGGGCAATGATACCCTATTATAATGGCGTTTTGATTTGGGCTTAACTTCGGGCTGGCTTTCCCAAACGCCTATTAAATTACTTAGCGGCCGGTTAATATATATGTCTTTTAACGATGCGCCCGGCAAATTAGCATCGCGGCGCAGCTGCGATACAAAACCGGCTGCTAATAATGAATGTCCGCCCAGGTCATCAAAGAAATCCATAGATGGGTTAATTTCCTTGTTAGGGAATATCCCGCGTAAAACCGCCAATATCCTATCTGCAGCCGGGGCATTTAAGTCGATAGTGTTTTCCGAATTATTACTTATAGTGGCAAATGATTCGGGTACAGGTAATGCCTTGCGGTTAATTTTACCGCTTGGCATGCGGGGCATTTCGTTAATAGTTACAATGGTGCCCGGCACCATGTAGGAGGGCAGTGTTTTAGCTAATTCTATCCGGAACAGATTCTCTTCAATACAATTCAGGCCCTCCATAACAACATATCCTACCAACTGCTCCTGCCCGTTACCATCCTTTTTTACCGCAACAACGGCAGATGCTACACCGGCTATAGCATTTAGCTTAACTTCTATTTCACCTAACTCTATTCGGTATCCACGTAATTTTATCTGGTCGTCAAAGCGGCCAAGCAGGTCTACACTGCCATCGGGGTTTATAATAGCAGCATCGCCGGTTCTATATACTATATTACCCGGCAACACGTTAAGTGATTTTGGCTTGGATACAAATTTTTGCTGGGTAAGCTGTGGTAATTTAACATAACCCGATGCAACACCCGGGCCGGTAATAATCAGTTCGCCTTCCTCGCCATAAGGTAAAATATTTAAAGCTTCATCAACCACTGCCAAATTATAATTAGGCAATGGTTGCCCTATAACTATTTTATCACCAGCATTTAAGGGCGCAATGGTAGCGGTTACCGTAGTTTCGGTAGGCCCGTAACTATTATAAAACTGCATACCCGGTTTTGCCCATTTGGTTAATACCTGTGGTGTACAAGCTTCGCCGCCGGCATTTACTAAACGTAAAGATGGTATGCTGTCTTCCATAACGGCCAGTAAGCTGGGTACCGCGTGCAGTATGGTTATATTTTCTTTTTTCAGAATATCGCCCAATTCATCTATTGCCTTTGACGTGGTATTATCGGCCACCCAAAGGGTAGCTCCGGCAAAATAACTTATCCAGGTTTCTTCGCACCACATGTCAAATGATACAGAGAAACCCTGGTACACCCTATCGGTTTCCCTGATATCAAAAACAGTTTGTTCTGAACGTACCAAATGGCATATTTGCTTCTGACTTATAGGGATTCCTTTAGGTTTACCTGTACTGCCCGAAGTATACAATACATAAGCACAATCATCGGGCTGCGGCCCCTTAGGTTTTTTAACTTTATCGTGCGGTGCAGGCATTGGTTTTACGCTTAACCGCGCACAAGGCGAATTTAATTTTTGCAGACTAAAAACTCCATCTGCACCAACCTCTTCCAATATTACTTCTACGCGTTCTGCCGGTATTTCCCTATCAATAGGCACATAAGTAGCTCCCGATTTTACAATACCTAAAATAGCCACATGCAGCTCCAGGCCGCGCTGCCACCATACCCCTACTTTGCTATTACGTGCAATCCCTTTTTTGTTTAAATAATCGGCTACCGCGTCACTCCATTGGTCAAGCTCGGCATAGGTTAAAGATTGGTCATTAAAAATAAGAGCAGTTTTATCCGCATGCTGTCCGGCCGAAGCATAAAATAAAGTAGCCAATGTTTCCTCCCGTATTAGGTCCGGGCGATCGGCTCCGAGTATAACACTCAGTGAATTCATAATAAATATAGTTACTTTAGAGGTATATTAATTGGTTTACGGTTCAGGCTAACTATACTCAATAGTAAGCATTGTTTTGTATGTTTAGATTAAATAAAAACATATAGTTTAACGCCTAAAGTAATTGAGATAATATTATTACAAATGATTATTTGTTACCATACTACTATTGATAAACCCTGGAACGGTAGCGAACTGGAACAAAAAATGGCGCTTGTTCCATCCGCTTTAAAAGAAAAAATATTAAAAAAACGCAATCATTCTGACATACAATTATCTGTTTGCGGCAATCTGTTAATTTTAGAATTATTAAAGCATTTTAAGCTTGATTTAAGTTTGGATGAATTGCTTTATAATCCATACCATCGCCCTTATTTTAATGTCACCTTTGATTTTAATGTATCGCACGCCGGCAACAGGGTAATCTGTTGTGCAACCACCAGGGGGAAGGTTGGTATTGATATAGAACTGAGCGGACCGGTTAATTTTGATTATGATAATTATTTTACAACTACCGAACAGCAAAATATCCGCAGCAAAAAAGACCCTGACACTGAATTTTTTAAGTATTGGACGCGCAAGGAAGCCTTGCTAAAAGCCATAGGAACCGGCGTTTATACCCCATTATTAACTATGGATGTTTCTGAAGATATCTTTACTTATAAAGGCGAGACTTATTATTTATCACCTATTGATATTGACCCGGCTTATCAAAGCTGTATAGCGCATACGGTTAAGCAGGAAATTACGGTACAAAAAGTGATGGTTTAATGGCCCAGTCTTTGCATAATTTATATTATGCCCGAAGGACCATCCATTGTTATATTAAAAGAAGCTGTACAACAGTTTAAAAATAAAAAAGTAATTGCAGCAAGCGGCAACAGCAAAAAATTGGATATTGAGCTATTTGAAGGACAAATTATCACCGGTTTTAAAAGTTGGGGAAAGCACTTTTTAATATGTTTCCCCAAATTTACTGTGCGCATTCATTTTATGCTGTTCGGTTCGTACCGTATTAATGAACATACTGACAGACCGGCAAGATTACATTTACAATTTAATAATGGCGAATTAAACTTTTATGCCTGTTCATTAAAATTGATAGAACAACCACTGGATGAAGTTTATGATTGGTCGGCAGATGTAATGAACCCCTCTTTTGATCACACAAAAGCCATCGAAAAATTACAGACGCAGCCGGATATGTTAGCTTGTGATGCTATATTGGACCAGCATATATTTTCGGGAGCTGGAAACATTTTTAAAAATGAAGTATTGTTTCGCATTCGTATACATCCGGAAAGCCGGATTGGCAACCTACCTAATGAAAAACTGCAAGAACTGGTAACCGAAACAGTAAACTACGCCTTCGATTTTTTAAGTTGGAAAAAAGAGTTTATTTTAAAAAAACACTGGCTGGCACATACCAAAAGCATTTGCCCGCGAGATCAGGTTAAATTCCACAAAGCCATATTGGGCAAAACACACCGACGTAGTTTTTATTGCGATGTGTGCCAGATATTATATTAATGTGGACTAAATCTATAACATTTTCTACTCTACCACCCTAACTTTCAAATAACTTGGATGCTCTTTGGAAGTATAAATCTTATGCATCGCCTTTTGAAAATCGGTTTCTTTGGCTTTCATAATATCTACAAAAGTTTGCGGGTTACGGTCAATCAGCGGGAACCAGGTGCTTTGTATCTGCACCATAATTTTATGCCCTTTTTTAAACGTATGCAGTATATCCTGCAGCTCAAAATTAACCGGGGTTACCTTACCGGGTACAAATGGCTCCGGCTTTTCAAAGCTGTTACGGTATTTGCCGCGCATTGGCTCACTGCGTACCATTTGCTCATAACCGGCCATTTTTATACCTGCACCGGTAAATTTATTGTTTAATGCCGTGTCCGGATAAACATCCAATACCTTCACAACAAAGTCGGCATCAGTGCCGGTGGTTGATACATTCAGATCAGCCCAGATGTTACCGGCTATGGTTATATCTTTATCCAACACATCACTTTGATAGCTTAGCACATCTTTACGGTCGGCCAAAAAGCGCTGGTCAGCGGTCATATACTCACGTTGCATATCCATGGTTTGCTTCCTGTCGGCCACAAACGGAACCGGGTTAGCAGGATCAGATACATACTCATCATAACTATCTGTTCCGGTTGCCGGAGCTTTGAATGACAACTTACCACCCGGTAATAAGTACAATTGCTTGTCCTCTGTGTCTTTTGGTGGCCATACGTCATAACTTTTCCACTTATTTGCGCCCGTTTCAAAGGCTGATATATTAGGTATAGCCATAGCGGTACCCTTTAAATAATGGTTGAAAAATTTATACTCTATATCGTCACGGTAATGCGGGCCCTGCGGGCCGCCAAAATCTACATCACCTAAATGATCACCGGGGCCGCGTGCCCAGCCCCCATGTACCCACGGGCCCATTGCAAAGTAAACAGGCGTTTTTGGATTATTCTTAACCAGTGTTTTATAGGTATTTATAGCACCATACAGGTCCTCGGCATCATACCAGCCGCCGGTAACTAAAACTGCGGTTTTTATATCATGCAGATGGGCAAGCACGTTGCGGTCCTTCCAATGCTGGTCATAATTTGGGTGATCCATCATTTCGTTCCACAAGCGTATGGTATCTTTATAGTACTTATCGTTAGTGTTTTTCATCGATCCCATCTTCATAAAGAAATCATAACCGTCATCTGTACCGGGGTTAAAGCGCCCACCCTTGCGTTGGGTTGGTTTATCGTCCTGCCTGTTGGTAAAACCGGGATAGAAACCAAAATTAGCTACCAAAAAGAAAGCGCCGTTGTGCCATCCGTCATCGCGCCATAAATCGGCAATAGGCGCTTGCGGCGATGCTGCTACCAGTGCCGGGTGGCGGCTCAGCAACGCGGTGGTAGTATAAAAACCGGGATAAGATATTCCCCATACCCCAACTTTGCCATTATTGTTAGGTACGTTTTTTAATAGCCAATCTATAGTATCGTAAGTATCGGTGCCCTCATCAACGGTTGTATTCGTTTTATGCACTTCCAGCTCGGGGGTCATTTCTTCATAAACACCTTCGCTCATCCAACGGCCACGCACATCCTGGTAAACAAAAATATAGCCGTCATGTACGAATTGAGAAGATGGCCCTAATGAAGTCTTATAGTTTTCTCCATATGGCGCAACACTATACGGCGTCCTATCCATCATAAACGGATATTTATTCGACTGATCTTTAGGCACATATACCGATGTAAAAAGCTTTTTACCATCGCGCATAGGTATCTGGTATTCGTATTTGGTATAATTTGCTTTTATATAAGCTGCATCACTAACAGTGGCTATTTGTGCAAAAGCATTTACTGAAGTAAGCAGAAGAATAAAAAGGATCAGTTTTTTCATGGTATAAATTTTAATGTATGAAAATACAGAAATTTAACAAAGAAACGTCACCCCCAAGACGGTAAATACCGGTTAAAAAAAATTATAAATGCTTCAGTTTATTAGGTAAAAAAAATACCCAATTGTAACATTTTTGTTATAATTATTTTGTAGCTTTATGTTAATCAATTATAAGGAGTTGAATTATGAAAAAAGTATTAATTGTATGCTTACTGGCGTGCGGTATAAATACAGCAAGTAAGGCCCAATGTCCAATCAATGAAATTATAACAACTAAAGATCCGCAAGTTATAGCAAGCCTTATTGATAACAATACCGATTGTATAAAGCAATCATTATTGCAAAACCCGGAGTATCAAAGTTTCAGAGTTTATTTAGATTACTTGTACAATACTTCGAGCCCGTGGGTATATCATACCAATCCCGAAAAAGAAAAATTATTTATTGATTTTTACGCTAAATGGGGTGAAGCATACCCAACCATGCGGTCGCCTGTACCAACTGATGAAAATTTTTATAAAGACCTAAAGGCAATGGTAGCAACCGACCCAGGCTTTTTTGCGCAACAAAAAGTCACAAAAGTCCCTGTAAAATACAAGCAATGGCTATATGTTAAAAAGCTTAACAAAAAATTTGGCGAACGTAATATAGAACTTTTAACCAATGCCGCGGCTAAAATAGCCAATTTGCCAACCACTAACTATTCGGCATTTGTCTCATCTTATTAACCCCTATATCCCATTAGCCCCTACACTTGCCCGAGTAAAACCGGGTAAGTGTTATTAAATTCCCGCAGCATTTTAAACAATTAAAATGTAACATTGGCGCCAATTGTAAACAAAAAATAAATGCCATTCTTGGGGCTATTATCCTGGTAGTTAACCTGGTTAATTGGCTTTATAAAATATGGCGTTCCAACAAACTGAATTTTTTTAATGTTATATGTTAAAGGCATAGAAGCAGATGCGGCTAACAACTGGTATTTTCTAACCTCACGCTGTTTTTCCTCGGTTACCGTTTGGTTAACAATAGTTTTGGTAATGGTTTGCGAAGGTGTACCCGGCGGAAACAAAAAACCCAGTACACTGCCCTGCGATGATCCGGGCGTAGTTGTAGCCCGGTCAACTTCTTGCGGAACTTGTGAATTTGTATAATAAGTTTGGTTAAAAGATTGTGTACCGCTATATATAGTTAAGGTTGGCGCTGCTTTAAATCCGTTTTTATGGCTATCAGTTACTTTAATTAGCTGTATCTCTTTGGTTAGTTCGGCATCATTAATAATATCATGCGCATTATTTTTATCTAAACGATAACTTGCTGCAAGCGTTAATTTAACCACATCATTTGGATTAATGTATAACTGCCCATCAAAACTGGCGTTAAATGATGACAGGATTATCGGACTGCTATTGGTTATGAAATATTTGGTAGCCGAAACCGCCCCTCCGGCGTATTTATTTTTATCAAACGTAAAAACATAGCCAGGTGTAACACTCAGCCCTTCGGTTTGCGAATTATTACCGGATATATCGAAATATCCCGAACTGCTTAAAAAAAAACCCAATTTGGAAATCAGGGTAACCGAAGGTAATAAAACAGGGACGCTTGACATATCTTTTCGGCCCGCATAGGTTAAGTTAGATATATATTGCGCGCCCGCGTTAACAAAAATAGCCTTGCTATTTTTTCGCGCAGTATCAGTTTGCGCATAGGTATAAATGCTTATACATGAAAGCCATATAAGCAATTGAAACTTTTTCATGAAGGTGCCTGGTAAGCTCTATATATTCAAAAAGGCCTGCATGGGCCTTTTTGAATTATAGAGAGATGTATAAATGATTACTGTTTTTGAGTACTCACACCTGCACTGCCTGATGTGGTTGTGCTGCTGTTAACTGAGCCTTTTTTCGCGCCTAATTTCGATGATCCGCTAACAGATCCGCTTGCATTTGAAGAAGCTTGTATCTTATGGGCTTTAGCAGTTCCGTTTATATTTGATGAACCATCAACAGCTTCGCTTCCGGTTGAAGATGCTTTGATCTTGCTTGCTTTTGCAGTCCCGCTTACCGCTGATGAAGAAGCAGTTGATCCGTTTCCGGTTACAGAACCTCTTACCTGGCTCTTATTACCAGCACTGTTTATACCTGTTGAAGAAGCAGTTGCCCCGCTTTCGGATACGGAACCATTAGTTTTATTTGCGTTAATTGCTCCGCTCATATCTGATGAAGCCGCAGTTGAGGCGTTCCTTGTTAAATTTTTACCGGCCACTGTTGCTGAGGTTTGTGCATCAGCAGCGCCGTTAGTTGTGGCTTTATTTGCCATTGCCGCCCCGCTTGCATTAACACCAGAGTTAACACTAGTATTTATAGCCGTATTACGGGCGTTATTTTGTGCAACGTTTTGGGTTTGTGCCATAACCTGGCTGGTAACATTTGCAGTTTGATTGACTGCTCTTTGCGCGGTAGCTTGTGTAGCTACTTTAGTTGCTGTATTAGCGGCAATATTTACTTGTGCAACACTGGCCTTAGCTACAAATAATGCAGAGGCAAATACAATTGATTTAATTACAGTTTTCATGATCTTTATTTGTTTAACATTAATAAAAAAACAACCTTTTATTTGGCCATTATTTACACTGGCCAGAAGCATTTCAAAAACTACACCAGCGGAAAAACCAGGCATATTTTATAGCTAAATCATGTTATTGTGAACGATATTTAATACAATTGCCGCTTAATTGTACAAATAATTATACAGAAAAAGATTGCAGGGAAAGATAGTTTTAGATAGATCTTAAATCAAACTAATATCTCAGCTATCTCATCAAAGCCTTTTTCTCGGGCAAGGTCAGCAGGTAGTTTACCACCTTCCATGCGCGCGTTTACTTCAGCTCCGTTTTCAAGTAACAGGATAAGTAGTTCAAGATTTCCGGTTTGTGCCGCAGTATGTAAAGGTGTAGAGCCTGCTTGCTGTTTTACATTTACCAATGCTCCATTATCAATAAGCATACGTGCAATATTGTTATAACTGCCTGCGGCGGCCGAGTGTATCGGATATACATTAAAACCATTATTTGATGGCATATTAACATCTGCCCCTTTTAGTACCAGGTAGCGTGCAACTTCAAACTGGCCAAAATAACACGCCAGGCCGAGGGCGGTAAAGCCATCATCGGCATACAAATTCACAGCATCGGGATGGGTAAAAATTACATGAGCAACAACATCAAACTTACCCACAGCTGCTGCTTCAAAAAGACTGATCTCATCTACATATTTTAAAAGCAATGCGCTAACCTCTGGCTTTTTATAATAGCAGGATAGCATTAATGGCGAAACGTTATGGCTGGTTACAGTAGTAGCCAATGCCGGGTTTTGTGTAAGCAAAGCATTAAGGCCGGGCAAATCAGCATCAATAATATATTGCTCCAGTTGTTCTATACTCATTATCTTCAATATTACTAAAAAATTAAAAATTCCGACAAATAAGTTGTTTAATCTATTAACTTTATATTTGCACATACTTCTGTTAATTAGGGATGCCGGTAAAAGGAAATCAGTTTAGATCAAATAGTTTTAAAGAGGAAAATCTGCCTCGTCAATCTTCAGAAAAAGGTTCAAGGGAACGTACCGTTAAGCCAAAAGTTGACAGGATGCCGGTTTTCAACCTGCAGGATGGTCGCTTTATAAAAATATTAGGCTTGTTTTTTTTGGTGCTATCTGTGTTTTTTATGATAGCCTTTACCTCCTACCTGTTTACCTGGCAGCAAGATCAAAGCTATGTATCGGCAGCTAATGGCGGCTGGGGCAATCTGTTTAAAACACAGCAGGAACTATTGGCAAATGGTGTTAAAAACCCGGTGGTAGAAAACTGGCTGGGCAAATTTGGCGCCTTGCTGGCCAACCAGTTCATCTTCGAGTGGTTTGGCGTGGCTTCTTTTATTTTTGTATTTGTTTTCTTCGTGATAGGCTACCGCCTGTTGTTTAAAGTAAAGCTATATTCGGTAGCTAAAACCCTGGGGTATGCGTTTTTTGGCCTGGTATTTATTTCGGTAGCTGTAGGCTTTGTACATGCTTTTATAATTGATTATCCGCATTTTTTAGAAGGTGAATTTGGTTTTTGGAGTAACCGATTATTAGATGCGCAGATAGGCCAATCGGGTACGGGTGGCTTGCTTATATTCGCTGCACTTACCGTATTAATCATAGCTTATAATATTGATTTTAAACTACCGCAGCGTAAAGTCAAAGTAGCAATGGAAGGCCCGGCAGACGAATTTATGCCCGAACCAATAGACCTGGTTGATGAAGAAATATCACACCCGGTTGAATGGCCAAAAGGAAACAATACTATGAAACCCGGCGCTTTTACACATCAACCTTTAACACAAGAACCCATATTTCATGAAACGGTAGTATTAACTCCTGATGATGAAGGTGCTGATCCGGATATGGATAGGGATATTCCGCTGACACTGGAAACCGAACGCCCCAACCCGATTTTAAATGTCGAAAAATCAGACGATGATAAAGCAAAATCACTGGTTGACCAGTTTGGCACCTACGATCATAAGCTTGACCTCGCATCCTACAAATATCCAACGCTTGATCTGCTGGAGAATTATGGTTCGGCTAAAATAGCGGTCAACTCCGAAGAACTGGAGGCCAACAAAAACAAAATTGTTGAAACGCTTAACCATTACAATATCGAGATAGATAAGATAAAAGCTACCATTGGGCCAACCGTAACACTGTATGAAATTATCCCTGCCCCGGGTGTGCGCATAGCTAAGATCAAAAATTTAGAGGATGATATAGCGCTTAGTTTGGCTGCATTAGGCATCCGTATTATTGCCCCTATGCCGGGTAAAGGCACTATTGGTATTGAGGTGCCTAACCAAAATCCTGAGATGGTTTCTATGCGTTCTATACTGGCTACAGAAAAGTTCCAAAACACCACTATGGACCTTCCTATCGCCTTAGGTAAAACCATATCAAACGAAGTATTTATTGCCGATCTGGCCAAGATGCCTCACTTACTGGTTGCAGGTGCTACGGGCCAGGGTAAATCAGTAGGGATTAATGCCATATTGGTTTCGCTGCTATTTAAAAAACACCCTGCCGAGCTGAAGTTTGTGCTGGTCGATCCTAAAAAGGTAGAGTTAACGTTGTTCCGCAAAATAGAGCGCCACTTCCTGGCCAAACTGCCTGATGAGGCTGACGCTATTATTACCGATACCAAAAAAGTGGTTAACACGCTTAACTCTTTATGTATAGAAATGGACCAGCGTTATGACCTGTTAAAAGACGCCGGTGTACGGAATTTAAAAGAATACAATGCAAAATTCATCAACCGCAAAATAAGCGACCCCGAAAAGCACCGTTACCTGCCATTTATTGTATTGGTAATTGATGAGTTTGCCGATTTGATGATGACCGCAGGCAAAGAGGTAGAACAACCAATTGCACGTATAGCCCAGCTTGCCCGGGCGGTAGGCATACACCTGGTTATTGCAACGCAAAGGCCATCGGTTAATATTATTACAGGTACTATTAAAGCTAACTTCCCGTCAAGACTGGCGTTTAGGGTATTGTCAAAAATAGACTCACGCACCATATTAGATGCCGGTGGCGCAGACCAGCTGATTGGCCGTGGTGACATGCTATTCTCGACCGGCAGCGACCTGATACGCCTGCAATGCGCTTTTGTAGATACGCCCGAGGTTGAAAGAATATCAGACTTTATTGGTAACCAGCGCGGTTATCCTACTGCCATGCTCCTGCCTGAATATGTAGGCGAAGGCGAAAGCAGCACTTCTAAAGAATTTAACCCGGACGACCGCGACCCCATGTTTGAAGAAGCCGCGCGTTTAATAGTGATGCATCAACAAGGCTCAACTTCATTAATACAGCGCAAGCTAAAACTGGGTTATAACCGTGCCGGACGTATTATAGACCAGTTAGAATCGGCCGGTATTGTGGGGCCGTTTGAGGGCAGCAAGGCACGCGAAGTATTGTATCCGGACGAATATTCGTTAATGCAGTATTTGGAAACGTTGGATAAGGCTTAATACACAAAGGCCTACCCGCTATGTTTCGACAGGCTGCCTATGACAAAATGTTTTGCTTCACCCAAATGTGAAACAAAATGTAACAAGTGAAACAAGATTTCGACTTAATTAATTGTTTATGAGGAGATTACCAAAAAGTAATGTAACAAAATGTAACAACTTATTCGTCAGTATTTTTAGGCGTGATATTACGTTTGTTCATTGATAATCAAACTATTACAAATTGCATAATTTAAGAGTGGTGAAACAAAGTATTGAAACAAGATGAAACAAAATAACTGACAATATAATGCAACCATTATATCAGTTACCCGAAGTTTATAACACACGAAGGCTTGTGCTCAGAATGATAATCAAACAGATAATTTAGTGTTATTTTTAATACGGTTATTTACAAACCTACTCCACATAACAGTCCCTTTAATAATATATAAACTAAACACCACCTAAACGTTGGTTACGAAAACAAGTCTGATATGATATGAAAAAACTAATTATATACACTCTTATTTTTATATCTGCCACCAAAGCATTTGCTCAAAAAGATGCGCAGGCTAAAATTATATTGAACCAGGTAAGCCAGAAATACAAGCAATATGCTGTTATAAAGAGTGATTTTACTTTTACTATAGATGCCCCACAGGCCAGTGTAAAACAAACTCAAAACGGCACACTCATAACACAATCAAAAACCAATAAGTTTAAAATAACGCTTTTTAGTGCTGCCGGTTCAAAAGCAGATATTGAACAAGAGATCATTAGTGACGGCAAAACACAATGGACCTATCTTAAAAAAGATAAAGAGGTACAGGTAAGCGATGCCGACCATAGCAGCGAGAGCTTTAGCCCTGCACAGTTATTTACCATGTATGAGCATGGGTACAAATACATTTATACGGGTGAGCAAAGAATAAGCGGTAAAATTTACCAAACAATTGACTTAACTCCCGAAGACGATGATAAAAAACAATTCTTCAAAATAAGATTACAGATAGATAAGGTTAGTAAACAAATTTATACCGCCCTTATATTTGATAAAAATGGCAATAAATACACCTATACCCTACGCAGTTTTATAGCAAGCCCGCAAGTACCCGATAATACATTTATTTTTGATACCAAAGCACATCCCGGTGTTGAGGTGGTTGATCTGCGATAACAAGTAAGATTTCGGGCATTGCAGCAGGCATAGCTCCAAAATATAAGTACCGGTTTTGGCTAAAGCCCGTCTGTAATTATAATCTTAGTCCGTTGGCTGAAGCCAATGGCAATGAAAAAATTATTTTGCTATCATTGCCGTCACATTTATGTGACGGGCCCATAAAAGAATTAGTATCGGCTTTAGCCAAAAAATCGCCATTATGGGTAAATGACCTATTTGGTACAGTCAACTTTTAAAAGCGATTTCCCTGGGGTAAGTCTGCCCTTTAATTTGGATATGCGGATACATACCTATAAATTCGTCGACCAATTTCAATTATAACCCCGAATGAAAAAAAACTTACTAATTCTATTTTCTGCTGTAACCATAGGGCTGTTAAGCAGCTGCAATTATTTTACTAAAGGTTATGAATACGGTAATACCGTTAAAGAATTTATGACCGGCCTTATGCAAAAAGACTATGCTAAAAGCATAAGCACCATGCAATTAAGCACCAAGCCGCAAACTAAAACCTATATGGATACCATTAAGCAGGGCCTGGACTATTTTCATGATAAAATAGCAAGGAAATACGGCGTAGATCTTAACTATTCATTTTTACGTACCCAACAGCAAAGCTCATTATCCTATCAGCCTATACCAAATACAACAACTGTTTTGGTGCAGTTGGCAAACGATAAAAACATTGGTGTAATTGAAGCTTTATTTGACAATAAATCCGGCAAAATAGTAAGCATAAAATCATTAGATATTAATGAGCCAATTCCTGATATGACCAAATTGTGGCTCTTTGGCATTTTTTCAATTTGTATTGCTGTATTTAATATATACATGCTTATACGTGTATACCGTAGTGACATGACCTATAAATGGGTAAAATACCTGGCTATTATATTGCTTAATATTTTTGCCATTGGTTATTCGCCGGCACAAGGCTTAATTTTCAGGTTCGTAAGTATACAATATATGCTGGGTATTCATTTTATAAAAATGGGCTACCTGGGTACTACATGGGTATTTGGCATACCGGTTGCCGGTATTTATATATTATGGCAATTACTATCCGGCAAATACACCAGGAATGAAAAAGCAAAACTAAAGGCCCAAAGTACACAGATAAAAGGCAAGAGATTTAAAGGAAAAAGCTAAAAGCGTAAAGCAGAAGGCCAAAAGCTTTTACCTTTTTGCTTTCACCTTTCACCTTAATTAGTATTTTTGATTAATGCTCACGCTAACCACCCACACACTCGAAAAACTGGAGATGCTGTTAAAAACAGCGGGCTACAAGGTGCGCTATGAAAAAGGTAACTTTAAAACCGGGGCATGCCTTTTGCTAAACAGCAAAATGATAATAGTAAACAGGTTCTCGAATTTAGAAAGCAAAATCTTGTCGTTGGCCGAATTAATGCGCGATCTGGAAATTGATAATAATTTGCTGGACGATAAACAAATTACCTTTTTACAACAACTTAAACAAACCAAACTACAGCTGTGACCATTACTTTCTTAGGCTCCGGAACATCACAGGGTGTGCCTGTAATTGCTTGCGGTTGCGAGGTATGTACCTCTGTGGATGTATATGATAAAAGGCTGCGTTCATCTATATTAATTGAGAGTGAAGATAAAACTGTTGTAATTGATTCAGGGCCCGATTTCAGGTATCAGATGTTAAGGGCAAATGTGCAGCACCTGGATGCTATTGTTTATACCCATGAACATAAAGATCATATTGCAGGCATGGATGATATCCGCGCCTTTAATTTTAAACAACAGGAGCCAATGAACATTTATGCCGATACACGTGTACAGGCAGCCTTAATACGCGAGTTTCCTTATGTTTTTGATGAGTATAAATATCCGGGCACACCACAGGTAAAAATACATTCCATTGGCGCTGAGGCTTTTGATATTGGCAGTATACATTTTATACCTATAGAGGTAATGCATTATAAACTGCCTGTACTGGGGTTCCGCATTAATGATTTTACTTATATAACCGATGCCAAGACAATATCAGAGGCCGAAAAGCAGAAAATAAAAGGCTCAAAAATATTAGTGATCAACGCCTTGCAAAAACAAACTCACATATCGCATTTTACGTTGGATGAAGCCATAGCTTTCGCCAAAGAAATGGGTACCGAAAAAACTTACTTTACGCATATTAGTCACCGTTTAGGAAAACACCAGGATATAGCTGCCGAATTACCAGAAGGTATTGAATTGGCCTATGATGGTTTAAAATTGGCTATTTAAAGTTCAATAAAGCTTACCCTATCAATACAACCCTTATATTGTTTTAGGTGTCCTTTATTATGTATATCAAGTTTACCTCTAATTTTAACAACTTTATTATTTATACGGGTAAAGCCGCCATTATTATATTCGAAAAAACCAATTCTTGTTCCTGATAAATAAAGCGGGCAATCCTGGCTAAAATTAACCCACAAACCCGTATTGGGCTTAGGCAAATATAAACTATCGTTAAACAGGGCAGATTGCTCTTTCCCTTCCTGGTATTTGCCGGTTATTTCAATATATTTTTGGTCGTAAAACTTCAAGCTATCTATAAGGTGGGTATAAGTAACATGTTTAAAAGCGATGTCATTATCGCAATCACTCATATATATTTTTTTATGACTGGTGCATGATTGCAATATTATTGGCAGCAATAATAACAGAAATAAGAATTTGGTATATGCAGATGTCATAGCAGGTGATGCTTGCCTTATATTCCTAATTTTCATTTACTGAAATAGTAAGGAATATTTATCAGACGTAAAAAACAGGAAAAAGTTCTATATATTATCTTTATATTATTTGACGCTTAGCTGTTTATCAATATTTTTACAATCCTGCCCCCCGGCTGCGGCCTTATTTCTTAACAGCATTATCATAAACAGCCTTTGCAACTTTTGCTATAACTTCTTCGCGTGTTGACAGATCGGCTGTTGTATTACAAACAAATACAGCTATGGCTAAATGTTTACCGTTTGGCAAGGTAATTATTCCAACATCATTGGTAGCGGGCGATAAACCGGCTTTGTTGGTGCCAGATTTGCCGGTTTTATGTGCTACTACTGTCCCAACAGGTAATAACCCTTTAATTTGTTTGGGGCCAGTTGATGTTTCCGTCATTATTTTCATTAAAAAGTCGGTACTGTTTTTATTCAGCGTTTTGCCCTGATAAAACATATCTATCAAATTTACTATTTCGTTTGGTTTGCACCAGTTGGTATACTGTACCTCCCAACCGGCAGCCATTTCGCTTTCAGATGCGTTTACCGCAATTCCCTTTATGCCCAGCTTATGCAGGTAATCCATCACAGCTTTTGTCCCGCCTAATTTTTTTAATAAAATATCGCAGGCATCATTATCACTTAATGATACCATATAGCCCAACAAATCACTTATAGATACATTAACACCACCTGCGGGGTATTTATCGCGCAGTGGACTGTAATTTTCAGGCAGATCATTTTTTGTAATATGTATGGTTTGCTCTAATTTAAGTTTGCCCATATCCACCTGGTGCAAAACCGCAATAGCAATAGGAAACTTCATCACACTTTGCATAACCATGCGGGCATTACCATTATAGGTAAGCGTATCCCTATCCTCCAAACCCAAAACACTTACACCAACAATTCCTTTTGCCGGTTTAGCTATTTGAGCAATTTGTTGCTTTAATTGATCTTGTGCCTTTGCAGTAAATATTACAAATAGTAAAAGAATAGAGGCTATGCAGTTTTTTAACATGATTTTTAGCTATGATATTATTTTTACAAAACGCCACTAAAATGAATAAATTATGCTTGAAATAGCTTTAATTTTTGTTATTTGTATTTACTTTAAATCGTCATGACATGTTTAGAAGAAACTTCCTTAAAACCAGCTCATTAGCCGGTATAACTTTATCCGCTGTGGCAACCGGTTCCTGCAACCTTTTAGCATCATCAAAAAATAAAAATGAAGGCACTGCCGATGACCATTTTGTTTTAAACGAGATAACGATTGACATCCTTCAGCAAAAAATGCACAGTGGCGAGTATACATCAAGCTCCATAACGCAACTCTATCTCGATCGAATAGCAGCTATTGATAAAGACGGACCAAAATTAAACGCGGTAATTGAAGTAAATAAAGACGCCATGAATATGGCTTTTGCCATGGATAAGGAACGTAAGCAACATAAAGTTCGCGGGCCATTACATGGCATACCTGTTTTAATAAAAGACAACATTAACACAGGCGACAACATGCATACCACAGCAGGCGCATTGGCTTTAGCTGATAACTTTGCCCCTCAGGACGCTTTTATAGTTCACCAGTTACGGGCAGCCGGAGCGGTGATATTAGGTAAAACAAATTTAAGCGAATGGGCAAACTTCCGTTCAACCCGCTCAACAAGTGGCTGGAGCAGTCGCGGAGGGCAAACCAAACACCCTTATATACTTGACCGTAACCCAAGTGGCTCGAGCGCGGGCTCGGGTACAGCGGTTGCGGCAAATTTATGCGTAGTAGCTATTGGCACCGAAACCGATGGGTCTGTAGTGTCGCCATCATCAGTAAATGGCATTGTGGGTATAAAGCCTACCGTAGGTTTATTGAGCAGAGCGGGTATTATACCTATTTCTGCTACGCAAGATACTGCCGGGCCAATGGCACGTACAGTTAAAGATGCCGCCATTTTATTATCCGCTTTAGCGGGAATTGATACCCAGGACCTGTATACTCTAAACAGCAAAGGCAAAGCCGAAAAAGACTACACCAAATTTTTAGATGCAAGCGGCCTGCAGGGCAAACGCCTGGGCATTGAAAAAGACGCGTTTAAAGGCAATGAAGAAATGGAAACACTGCTAAAAACCGCTACCGAAATCTTGAAAAGCAAAGGTGCAGAAATAGTGGAGATTGAGCTTTTAAAAGAATTAAAGGATGCCGGTAAAGCAGAATCTACCGTGTTGCATTATGAGTTTAAGGATGGTGTGAATAAGTATTTAAGCAATAATGCCCATTCAAAAATAAAAACACTGCAGGATGTAATAGACTTTAACAAAAAGAACGTAGCTAAAGCGATGCCTTTTTTTAAGCAGGAAATACTGGAAAAATCGCAGGGAATGGGCGACCTGACCACTAAAGAATATACCGACGCACTGAAACTCTCAAACGCAGGCACCCGCACCATAATAGATAACCTGCTGCAAAAAAATAAATTGGATGCCATGATAGGCCCAACCAATGGCTTCGCGGTTTGTATTGATTTGGTTAACGGCGATTATGATAATGGCTTCTCCTTCTCCTCTCCTGCCGCTATGGCGGGATATCCGCATATTACGGTGCCTATGGGTGCATGGAAAGACTTGCCGATGGGTTTATCATTTTTTGGCACTGCTTACAGCGAACCCGCGTTGATCAAACTGGCTTATGCCTATGAGCAAGCATCTAAGAAAAGGGTTGCGCCTAAGTTTAAGGTTGATTTACTTTCTTAGCATTTTAGATTTTTCTACTTTTAAAAAGTTGACAAATCTTTATAAGTCGTCGTTTTAGATCCATCCATCAATGAAATCAAAAAAATCAAAAAAAACAGCGGTCAAGAATATTTAACTTGCATTAAATTTTAAACTATGGAATTTGGCCGTGTAACACCCGAAGAATTAGCAGAAGTTGATTTTACACTTCCGCCCGATCCTGAATTAACAATAACTACGCTTCAATCCGCAAAAAACAGCGCGCCTTTACAGGTGCATGTTGGCTGCGCCAAATGGGGGCGTAAAGAATGGGTGGGTAAAATATATCCGCCTAAAACTAAAGACGCGAATTTTTTAGACGAATACGTAAAGCATTTTGACAGCATTGAGTTGAATGCCACATTTTACAACTTCTACCCCGCCGCTACCATCAGCAAGTGGAAGGACAAAGCAGCTAACAACCCCGATTTTAAATTTTGCCCAAAGTTTTCGCAGAGCATAAGCCATATCCGTCGCCTAAAAAACGCCGAAGAAATAACCACTACATTTTATGAAGGTATTTTAGCCTTCGGCGATAAATTAGGTCCGCTATTTTTACAGCTGAGCGATAATTTTACACCAAAGAGTTTGCCGGAACTAAAAGCTTACCTGGAGCAATTACCAAAAGATATACCGGTATTTGTAGAACTGCGGCATAAAGAATGGTTTGCCAATGACGAGGTGCGCCAGGAGGTATTCAACCTGTTTCATGCCCTAAATATCGGTGCCGTTATTACCGATGCATCCGGCAGGCGCGATTGTGTGCACATGGCCTTACCTACACCACACGCGTTTATCCGCTTTGTGGGTAATAGCCTGGATAAGACCGATTATCTGCGTGTTAATGAATGGGTGGACCGCATTAAACAATGGCGCGATATGGGCCTGCAAACAGTATGGTTCTTCATGCACCAGCACGATGAGCGCTACTCGCCGGAGTTAGCCGATTATGTATCAGAGCAACTGAACCTAAAATTAGACCTTAACCTGCATCGCCCCCAATTTATTGACAGAGATAAAGGATTGTTTAATTAGGCATTAAACGTTATAAAGGTGATACAGTCCAACGTGCGCAAAAAACATTATTTTTGCCTTACAAAATGACCGATACAAATACATTATACCAACAGGCAGTACAACTGTTACAGCAATTAATTTCTATACCATCTTTTAGTAAAGAAGAAGACAGAACAGCAGATCTGATTGAAAACTTTTTAAAAACTAAGGGCATTACGCCCCATCGTAAAATAAATAACCTATGGGCGTGGAACAAGCATTTTGATGCTGATAAACCCACCATTCTGCTTAACTCGCACCATGATACAGTAAAACCAAATTCGGGCTATACCCGCGACCCCTATGACGCGGTTACAGAAGATGGCAAGCTTTACGGTTTAGGCAGTAATGATGCAGGTGGTTGCCTGGTATCGCTGATAGCTGTGTTTCTGTATTTTTATGATAGGACTGATCTTAAATATAATTTCTGTTTAGCCACCACTGCCGAAGAAGAAATATCCGGCCTTAACGGTTTAGAACTCATTATTCCCGAATTAGGCCAATTAGATTTTGGCATAGTAGGCGAACCAACCCAAATGCAATTAGCCGTTGCCGAGCGGGGTTTAATGGTGCTGGATTGCGTTGCCCACGGTAAAGCCGGCCATGCCGCCCGCGAGGAAGGCGACAATGCCATCTATAAAGCGATGAA
>NZ_JAQBOW010000029.1 GCF_028287845.1 Mucilaginibacter sp. | reverse complement strand
TATGCCTGCAGTTGAAGTTAAAAGCCGTCGTGTTGGTGGTGCTAACTTCCAGGTACCAACCGAAGTTCGTCCGGAGCGTAAAATCGCTGTAGGTATGAAATGGTTAATCAGCTATGCCCGTCGTCGTGGTGAAAAAACCATGATTGAGAAATTAGCCGGCGAGATCATATCAGCATCTAAAGGTGAAGGTGAAGCAGTGAAAAAGAAAGAAGATACGCACAAAATGGCTGAAGCCAACAAAGCGTTCTCTCACTTTAGATTTTAATTAGTGAATTATTGAATGAGTGAATGAGTGAATAGGTGAGTTTTTAATTAAACATTCACTCATTCAATCATTCGCTCATTCACTCAATATAAAACAGATGTCAAGAGATCTAAGATTTACAAGAAATATAGGTATTGCCGCTCACATTGATGCCGGTAAAACTACAACTACCGAGCGTATTCTTTACTATAGCGGCGTGAGCCATAAAATAGGCGAGGTACACGAAGGTGCATCTACAATGGACTGGATGGCGCAGGAGCAGGAACGTGGTATTACCATTACCTCGGCAGCTACAACTGTTGGCTGGAAATACCGCGGACAAAACTACCATATTAACATTATTGATACACCGGGACACGTGGATTTTACCGTTGAGGTAAACCGCTCGTTACGTGTATTGGATGGTTTGGTTTTCTTGTTTAGTGCGGTTGACGGTGTTGAGCCACAATCTGAAACTAACTGGCGCCTGGCTAACAATTATAATGTTGCCCGTATAGGTTTCGTTAATAAAATGGACCGTAGCGGTGCCGACTTTTTAAATGTTGTAAAACAAGTAAAAAGCATGTTAGGCAGTAACGCGGTACCATTGCAGTTACCAATTGGTGCAGAAGAAAACTTTAAAGGTGTTGTTGACTTGATCAACTGGAAAGGTATTGTTTGGAATGAGCATGATAAAGGCATGACCTTTACTGAAGTGCCTATCCCGGAGGATATGATTGAAGAAGCAACCGAGTGGAGAGAAAAACTGTTGGAATCAGTAGCTGATTATGACGAGAGCCTGATGGAGAAATTCTTCGATGCTCCTGAAACAATTACCGAGCGCGAAGTTTTAGACGCTTTACGTAAAGCCGTTTTAGATGCGAAGATCGTACCTATGGTTTGTGGTTCATCTTTCAAAAACAAAGGTGTACAAACCATGCTTGACTATGTGATGGAATTATTGCCTTCACCAATGGACGTAGAAGGTATTATTGGTCATCACCCTGATACAGGCGAAGAAATTTTACGTAAACCATCAGAAAAAGAACCGTTTGCAGCTTTAGCGTTTAAAATTGCAACCGATCCTTTCGTAGGTCGTTTATGCTTTATCCGTGTTTACTCGGGTAACCTGGAAGCAGGTTCGTATGTGCATAACATGCGTTCAGATAACAAAGAGCGTATATCCCGTATATTCCAAATGCACGCTAACAAGCAAAATCCTATACCTAACGTAGGTGCAGGTGATATTGCTGCGGTAGTAGGCTTTAAGGATATTAAAACAGGTGATACTCTTTGTGATGAGAAACACCCGATCATCCTGGAATCAATGAATTTCCCTGACCCGGTTATCGGTTTAGCTATCGAGCCTAAAACACAGGCAGATGTAGATAAATTAGGTATAGCTTTAGGTAAATTATCAGAAGAAGATCCTACATTCCACGTAAAATCTGACGAAGAAACAGGCCAAACAGTAATTTCTGGTATGGGCGAGCTTCACCTGGATATTATCATGGACCGTTTAAGACGTGAGTTTAAAGTTGAGGTTAACCAGGGCGCGCCACAGGTAGCTTACAAAGAAGCTATCACAGGCACCGTACAACACCGCGAAACATACAAGAAACAAACCGGTGGCCGTGGTAAATTTGCCGATATACAAGTTATACTTTCGCCAAATGATGAAGGTCAGGAAGGTTTACAGTTTGTAAACGAAATAAGCGGTGGTTCAATCCCTCGTGAGTTTATCCCATCTGTAGAAAAAGGCTTTAAAGCCTCAATGGATAACGGCGTATTAGCCGGTTACCCGTTAACCAGCTTAAAAGTACGTTTAATTGATGGTTCGTTCCACGCGGTCGATTCGGACGCGCTATCTTTCGAGTTAGCTGCTAAAATGGCTTACCGCGAGGCATTGCCAAAATGTAAACCGGTATTGCTTGAGCCAATAATGAAAATAGAGATATTAACCCCTGAAGAAAACATGGGTGATGTTATTGGTGATATGAACCGTCGTCGTGGCCAGCTTTTGGGTATGGACTCGCGCGCTGGTGCACAGGTAATTAAAGCTACTGTACCACTTTCAGAAATGTTTGGTTATGTAACCCAGTTACGTACCATTACATCTGGCCGTGCTACTTCAACCATGGAGTTTGATCACTATGCTGAAGCGCCACGTAACGTACAGGAAGAAGTAGTTGCTAAAGCAAAAGGCAAAAAAGCTGCTGCAAATGCGTAGTTAGAGATTGGTTGATTGAGTGAGTAGTTGATTAGGTTCAATTTTAACTCAATCAACTTAATAAACATAATCAACCAATCAACTATAATTAATAGCTCTTATAGTTGGTTACAAATCAAAAACAAAATGAGCCAAAGAATCAGAATCAAATTAAAATCTTACGATTACAACCTGGTTGATAAATCAGCAGAGAAGATCGTAAAAACAGTAAAGCCAACAGGCGCTGTAGTTAGCGGACCACTTCCGTTACCAACCGAAAAGAAAATTTTCACTGTTTTGCGTTCACCACACGTAAACAAAAAAGCACGTGAGCAATTCCAATTATGCTCTTACAAGCGTTTATTGGATATCTACAGCTCAAACTCAAAAACTGTAGACGCGCTGATGAAGCTTGAATTGCCAAGCGGTGTTGAAGTTGAGATCAAAGTGTAACTGTACCGGAAGATCTATAATATTAAAAAAGCCATTCGAATTTCGGGTGGCTTTTTTGTTGGAAAATTATTATAATTAAATTATATCCTACACCTCATTGCGAGTATTCACCAAAGTTCATTTGAATTATTTGATAATCTCAATAGCTCAGCAATGACGCGCGAAGATTAGAGAAGTTAAAAACCCTCACCACCAGTCTCCAAAAAATCCGGTGTTTACACTCCGCCATCAGGGGGCCGGGGGGTTACCCTCTCCCCATCAATTCATCCACCTTGTTACGCTCGGTTTGCAGTTCGCGGGCCAGTTTCTTTTCTTTTTCGTTAGTCTTAGCTTTATAGGCTTTAAATTCCTCTTCCAGCTCGTTATATAACGTTGTGCGATAAGTAGCCTCTTTACGGTAACCGCCCGATTGTGCAATAACCACAGCCGCGATGATACCTATCGCAACTACCAAACCCCACATTATAAGATTGTAGGAGGTTTTTGATAATGATATACCAAATAAGCTGATCGTATCAGTTTGCAAAAGAGTTTGATCTCTATTACTAACATCGGTTTGTAAACCACTGATGATTTTGCTTTGCTGGTTAAGTTTTTCATGCACATCCTTTAATTGGTTACGCGTAGTTTTTAACGTATCCATAAAGGTCTTCCACATGGCTTCAACAAATGGCTGCTGGGCACGGTATACCTTGGTTAACAGGTATTGGTATTGCCCGTTAAGGCTTTTGTCAATAGGCGCAGGTGCAATTTTTACGGTGGTATCAACTCGTGCAGCATCCGGAGGCGTTGTAGCTATTGTTGTTGAAGGTATTTTTATTGGCGAGGCTTTTTTTAGGCTATCTGCAATCTGCGCGGCCCTGTAAGCTTTTGCATAGCTGCCATAACCATATTTTGTATAGGGTCTTCCGGTTTTGGGATTGATAGGTATCGCGCCGCCGGGTTTAGCGGCCGCAGGTTTCGCAATTTGCTTTTTAACAGGGGGCTGCGTTAAAGTATCCTGCGCCCGGCCAAACATTACAATGCCGGATAGCAGCAAAATTAAAATAGATATTCGCAACATGAAATTGTTTTTCATATGTAAAATTAGACAATGATTTATTAAAAAAACGAGTTAAATAGCGTTTATTATAGAAACTTAGGGGACTTTATAAAGCTAATATAAGCTTTCATACGGATTTTTGCTACTCATGGTTATATTAGCGGAATGAATATTGGAATTATCGGCCTGGGCGATATGGGTCGGCTTTACGCTAAGGCCTTTGCAAAAGCAGGTTATACTGTTACCGGATGTGATTTGCCGGCTAACAAAGCACAGTTGGAAGAAGAATTGGCGCCGTATAATATTAAGGTGCTTGACAGCGGAAAAGAAATATCGCAAACCAGCGATCTCATCATCTACTCGGTAGAAGCGGAGAAGATAGCCCGGGTTGTTGCCGAAAATGCCGAATACACCAAACCCGGCGCAATAGTAGCGGGCCAAACCTCGGTTAAAACTCCCGAGATTGAAGCATTTGACAAGTACCTGCCTGCAAGCGCGCAGATAATTACTTTTCATGGTATGCACGGCCCCGGTTTTGAGCCAAAGGGTCAAACCCTGATATTGATACCGCATAGAGCAGATGCAGCCGCGCATAAGCGGATGATCGATCTCTTTACGGCTATAGGATCAAACATAGTGGAACTTGCCGATTATCACGAACACGATAAAATTGTAGCCGATACACAAGCCGTAACCCACGTAGGTTTTGAAAGCATGGGTACCGCCTGGAAAGCCGCCGGGTTTTTTCCGTGGGAAAATGCTTCTTATATAGGCGGGATAGATAATGTGAAGATATTAACTACATTACGCATATTTAGCTATAAGGCACACGTATATGCGGGCCTGGCAATTTTAAACCCTTATGCAAAACAGCAGGTAAGACAATACGCGGTATCAGAGTCGGAATTATTTAAGCTAATGATACAGGAAGAGGAAGCCACTTTCCGTAAACGGCTTTACCGCGCCCGCGATTTTGTGTTCCACAAAAGCCGCAAACCTATTATGCTGAGTGATAAGGTAATGAAGGAGTTTTCGCTATCGCAGAACCATGATCTGCAAAAACCAAACTCGCATTTAAGTATATTAAGTATGGTTGATGCCTGGTACCATTTAGGCGTTAACCCGTATGATAACCTGATCTGCCAGACACCGCCTTTCCGCCTGCGTTTAGGTATTGCCGAGTATCTTTTTAAAAATGAAGAACTGCTGGAAGAATCTATACAAGCGGCTCTTTATGATAAAACCATCCGTGGTGATGATCTGGAGTTTCACTCGGCCGTGCGCGAGTGGTCGTCAATTATTGGTTATGGCGATATGGAGGGTTACAAAAAACACTTCAATGATGTACAAGCCTTTTTTAAAGGCAGATTGGAAGAAGGCAACAAGCAAAGCGCGGAGCTGATACGAAGGTTGATGACGGAATAATCTTGACACGATTTATAGGATTGACAAGATGGTAATGATTAAAATCTTATTAATCCATTCAATCTTAAAATCGTGTTGTCACTCCCTCAACCGTTCATCTGTATAAGTAATTTCTTTGCGGCCATGCCTAACAGGTTTGCCATTTTCATCCACACTTACAAATACTATCTTATCAATAGTAAGAATACTTTTTTGGGTGATCTTGTTACGCACTTCACACATTAGGGAAATGGAGGTGTTGCCAAAGTGCGTTGCTTTAATGCCTAGTTCAATAATATCTCCCTGACTGGCAGAGTTGATAAAATTAATTTCAGACATGTACTTGGTAACGCAGCCATTAGTGCCCAACTGTATAATAGAGTAAATAGCGGCTTCTTCATCTATCCATCCCAGTAACCTGCCACCAAATAGGGTGCCATGTGCATTCAAATCTTCGGGTTTTACCCATTTGCGTGTGTAAAAATTCATATCATATACTTTAACCGTAAAGGTATAACAGAATTTTTAAGCTAGCTAACCATTTATTAGCGTAAGATAATAAATGACTCAGGTTAACTTTATAGTGGAAGTTTTCTAAACCTTATCCTGTTATCCTCAATAGTTATAATGAAATCACCATCTAATTGATTTGAAAATTTCTCAAATAATATTTCAAGTTTGCTTTTAATATTGGCGGGAGTAAAGTCTGATGTTCTGAATTGTATTACGGATGCTTGTTTTGATTTATTAA
Organism: Mucilaginibacter sp.; assembly: GCF_028287845.1. Classification (GTDB taxonomy): domain Bacteria; phylum Bacteroidota; class Bacteroidia; order Sphingobacteriales; family Sphingobacteriaceae; genus Mucilaginibacter. The sequence continues at coordinate 2,480 of NZ_JAQBOW010000029.1, read as the reverse complement.
GTGCCAGTAATTGGCCAAAGTCCATGTCTGAAGTAAGAATTATCCTATTTTCACTATTGCTTTTTCAATTATAAGATTGTCTTGCAGCTTATATAGATTTTCATCATTTAAATGTATTGCATCATGTCCCTGGCTGCTTAGCCAAAGTGCTACACTTTTAGATATACCCATATCTAATAAAAATCGCAAATCAGGATACTTTTTGAGTTATGTAAAGTTCTTCTTCGGCTAAATAAGCAGCATATTGCAAACACTGATCTATATCCTCAGATTCTAAAGCGGGGTAATCATCAAGGATTTTCGGCCTTATTCATGCCGTTAGCTATTAAATTAAGCACAATAGATACAGTAATGCGCATACCGCGGACGCAGGCTTTACCATTCAGAATGTTAGGATCAGATGTTATTCTATCTATTGCAAGCATAATATAAAATTACAACAATAAATTGTAGTTATCAAATTTAAGGGTAGCAGCCATCATCCAAATCTCTCTTAAACCGAACCAAAACTAAAAATAGTTAATTAATAGATAACACCGTTCTCTAATTCTTCTATTTTGGGTAGGTCCTTTTTATATTGTTCAACATCCCATGCCATCTTCCAATACTTCAAGTATTCATTCATCGGCTGCAAACCCATTTCAGCGCGTCTTTTATCTACATTATCAGGGTCTTCCAAAGGTTCTACATAATATTTCCCGGTACCATCTCCAATAAGTTGGCTTCCGTAAAGCTGTTTCTTGTGCTGCATTGTATTTATCCTATCTTCTAAGAGAGCCATATCGGGCGCAGTTACCAAATCCATTTTATATGCTTCTTTAATTAATGGAAGATATTTTAGCTTCATGGCAAGTTTTGCATGCTGAATAACCAAAAATATAGCATTGCTTCCTTCCTTATCTATTTCGTTGCTTTTTGGCCAATGGTATTTATCAATAATCGTTTCAACCTTTTGTTGATTTACAGAATCTAATTTATTAATAAGCTGCCATTTTGCTTTTATTTCAGGTGACGACATTCCATACTTCTGACTGATATTATCCAGTTGTAACCTATAGTGTTGATCATCATAATATATAATAAGTAGCTCGGCTATCAGCATATAGTTCTTTTTAACGGCTTGCTCAGGTTTAATGCCCTTAGACTTAAGTAATTCAGTGAGATTCATCCAGCGACTATCACTTTTTAACTTATCGAATGCATCGTCAGTAAATATATTTTTCAATGCTCCGGAATAATTTCCTTTTGCCATACGATTAAGCTGAGAAAAAGCTGAATCGGGCACATCAGCCAGCGCCCACATACGCGCGGCATAAAGCATTTTATCGTCAGGGGCGTAATAATGGCGTTCTATCAAATCTTCTGAGTAAAGTTGCGCCGACTTTAAGTATTCTTTATTTGTATATGCCTTTAAGGCAGCATATATTTTGGGCCTTAAATCATACTGTGCGTGTGCTTTAAAGGCTGATACTAAAATGCATACCAATAAAATGACGCAAGTTCTGTAGCTGGATTTTTGCATGATTCAGGTTGTTTTTTGGTTTAAAGTAAATATAAAATAAATGTAATTATCGGATCAAATCTTTAACAGTCTTTAACAGTTATAGCTGATAATTATTCCTGCAAAAGAACCTGCTAATTATTTATAAAAAAATATCTCAGTAAGTATTTGACATTTAATGTAAAGTTGCTATCTTTGCCGTCCCTTAACGGGGGAATAATATGCCTTGAACGAAGCCCTACTGCTTCGATGGGCACAAATAAAATAAAGAAAATGTCAGGAATAATTGGTAAAAAGGTAGGAATGACCAGCATATTCGACGACTCAGGGAAGAACATCCCTTGCACAGTTATCGAAGCTGGCCCTTGCGTAGTAACACAAGTACGGTCTGTAGATACAGACGGTTATGCGGCTATACAGCTTGCATATGGTGAGAAAAAGGAGAAAAACACTTCTGGCCCGTTAAAAGGTCATTTCCAAAAAGCCGGTACAACCCCAAAACGTAAATTAGTTGAATTCAAAACTTTCGAAGACGAAAAAGCTCTTGGTGACACTGTTACCGTAGCTATTTTTGCTGAAGGAGATTTTGTTGATGTGGTTGGTACTTCAAAAGGTAAAGGTTTCCAGGGTGTGGTTAAGCGTCACGGTTTTGGTGGTGTGGGTATGCAAACTCACGGTCAGCATAACAGGTTACGTGCTCCGGGTTCATTAGGTGCCTCATCATGGCCATCACGTGTATTCAAAGGAATGCGCATGGCGGGTCAAATGGGCAATGAGCGTGTAAAAGTTCAGAATTTAGAAATTTTGAAAGTTTATACCGAGCAAAACCTTATAGTAGTTAAAGGTTCCATCCCAGGGGCTAAGGGTTCATTCGTTATAGTGGATAAATAAGATGGAAGTTAAAGTATTAAACGTATCAGGTAAAGAAACAGGTGCCAAGGTGCAGCTTCCTGAAGCCATATTCGGTATCGAGCCCAAT
>NZ_JAQBOW010000012.1 GCF_028287845.1 Mucilaginibacter sp. | reverse complement strand
ATCAAATAATTTTTGCTTGCCGTACCCAAAAGTTAACTGCGATATTTTGATCATTAGTGTATTAGTTAAATAGTACACTGCAAATGTAATTAATGATTTTACATTGCCAAATATTTTTATAAATATTTGATAATTAGTTAGACGCGTGCCGTTGACTCACCCCGTGGCACTTTGTGCGCGACCTTCTCTTCCGCAAGCGGCAAAGAGGGTAACTGAGTAGATTTGTCAACTTTTTAAAGGATCAGGTGGGGTCAGGTACAATGTCATTAAGTTAAGGGAGATTATTAAAAAAATGCGCTGTAGGTGCAAAACGTCGGTAGAAAACGTCATATAAAATCATTTGGCGTGCCATCAGGTACGCAACAATCGGCGAAGTTCCGTACCTGACGGCACGGCATTTCGTTGGAATTTGTTCTTCTACCGAACTTGAACCCCAATGGGGTGCTCTTAACTTAATGACATTGGGACCAGGTACCAGGTAGGACCAGGTGGGATCAGGTAGGATCACCCCGGTTCGGATGGTCCGGGCGGGGGTATATAGGTGCAGGCACATACACTTTTAAAAACAATAACCTAAATTTGCAACCCCATATATGAAACAGATAATAGAGTGTGTGCCTAATTTTAGTGAGGGTGTTGATCATGACATCATCAATAGTATTACCGGCGAGATCGGTTCGGTTACAGGTGTAAAATTGTTAAATGTTGATCCGGGCAAAGGGGCCAATCGTACCGTAATAACTTTTGCCGGCGAGCCCGAAGCAGTAATAGAAGCGGCATACCTGGCTATAAAAAAAGCCGGCGAGCTAATTGATATGCGCGCCCAAAAAGGCGAACACCCAAGGATGGGCGCAACAGATGTATGCCCGCTTATACCTATCAGTAATATCACTTTAGATGAAACTGCCCTATACGCTAAACAATTGGCAAAGCGCGTAGGCGAAGATTTACAGATACCGGTTTATTTATATGAGCACGCTCAGCCCAATAAAGCGCGCAGCAATTTAGCAGCTATAAGGGCAGGAGAATATGAAGGGTTTTTTAAAAAAATAAAGCTGCCCAACTGGCAACCCGATTTTGGTCCCGCCGAAATGGATGCCCAACGCGGGGCCACCGTAATTGGCGCGCGTGATTTTTTAATAGCTTATAATATTAACCTGGATACACAGTCGGTTACTATTGCAAATGAAATAGCAAGCGAGGTGCGCGAAACAGGTAAAATTGTTACAAATGAAAATGGTAAGCAACGTATCCAGGGTACGTTAAAATACGTTAAAGCCATTGGCTGGTATATTGAAGAATATGGCATGGCCCAGGTGTCTATGAATTTAACAAACATTACAGCAACCCCCATACATATTGTATTTAACGAAGTCAGCGCCAAGGCAAATGAACATGGTATTAATATAACCGGTAGCGAATTAATAGGCATGATACCGTTAAAAGCTATGCTGGACGCAGGTAGTTATTTTCGGCTTAAACAGGGCGAGCCACAAACGGCAAATGAAGGTAAACTCATTGAAGATGCTATAAATGCAATGGGCCTGGATCAGTTAGCACCCTTTGACCCGCAGAAGAGGATAATTGAATATTTGCTTTAAATTGGTCACGCAATTAACCTAATTGTTTATTTTTTAAATTTATATTATAATATTTTTTATTTTTAATGATAAATGCAATAATTTCTAAACCTCGCATTTTAAAAATTCTATAAAGAATGACCGCCATCACAAAAAGTATTAAGCATTTCTTGTTTGTTGTGTTGTTGCTATGGCTGGTTGCCCCTGCGTTTGCACAGGTAAAACCTGCTGCAAAGGGTCAGTTTAAAAATTTCTATAATTCAGTGGGTGAGGTAAACCTAAACTTTATTTTCCCCGAAGGGTTTAAAGAGATCAAGCCCGTTGATACCGAAAACTTCCCTTTTGATTATGCGATGGAAATTCCGGGTGTCGATTTTGAGATATGGTTCCGTATCAACACTCAAAAAGAAGATGAAAAGTTTTTAAATGATAAAAATATACACGTAACCAATCCCGACTCTTTATATTTGAGCCTGGCACAAGACCAGATATCGGCCTTTACATCCGAAAATATCTATCTTAAAAGAACACTGCCACCATATATCCTGGATAGATATAATGCCGATGCAGGTGCTACTTACCTGTTTAACCTTAACGACTCGTTAATTACCAAGCATTATAAATATGCATTATTGATTATGCTCCAAAAAAATAAAATGGGCACAGTTATGGCTATTTGTTTTACTAACGATAAAGGCCCAGATTTTTTTAAAAACCTGAACAAGGCCGGTAATTGCCTTAAGTTTAAGTAGGGGCGTAAAGATTGGTTAATAAAGATTAGTTAATTAAAGATTGAAGATTAGTTAATTAAAGATTAGTACGAAATTCTAAAAATCAGACATTCAACTAATCTTTAACCTCTAATCTTCAATCTTCAACAACAATGTTGATAAGTTAACAGATTTGAATTAGAAGTTCGGGTACTAAACTTTATTTTTGCTTTAAGGAGGCTCCCTGTCTCCATATTTAAAATACACGTATAAAACATGGCAGAAGCAGTAAATTATAGTGAAGATAGTATACGGTCGCTTGATTGGAAAGAACATATCCGCCTGCGCCCCGGGATGTACATTGGCAAGTTGGGCGATGGCTCGGCTTATGATGACGGGATATATGTATTACTGAAAGAAATAGTAGATAACTCGATAGATGAGTTTGTAATGGGCTCGGGCAAAACTATCGAGATCAATATAAGTGACCATAAAGTTACCGTGCGCGATTATGGCCGCGGCATTCCATTGGGTAAGGTGATAGATTGTGTTTCAAAAATTAATACCGGTGGTAAATATGATAGCAAGGCGTTTCAAAAATCTGTAGGTCTAAATGGTGTAGGTACCAAGGCGGTTAATGCGCTTTCAACGTCATTCGTTGTACAATCATACCGGGACGGCCGTACCAAAATTGCCGAATTTGAAAAAGGCGAATTAATAAAAGACGAGCCGGAAAAAGAAACCACACAACGCAATGGCACTGCCATAAACTTTTATCCTGATGAAACCATCTTCAGGAATTACCATTTTATTCCGGAGTTTATAGATAGCATGATCTGGAACTATGTGTTCCTAAACTCTGGGCTGACCATTAATTTTAACAATCAAAAATATTTCTCGGAGCGCGGGCTGTATGACCTGCTTACCAAGAATACAGATGTTGAAACACTGCGTTATCCTATCATCCACCTAAAAGGCGAGGATATAGAAATTGCCATGACCCACGGGCAGCAATATGGCGAAGAATATTACTCATTTGTAAATGGGCAGCATACCACACAGGGCGGTACGCACCAGGCGGCTTTTCGCGAAGCGGTAGTAAAAACCATTCGTGAATTTTACAAAAAAGAATTTGATGCTTCTGATGTACGGGCATCTATTGTATCGGCAATCGCTATAAAAGTACAGGAGCCGGTGTTCGAGTCGCAAACAAAAACCAAACTGGGTTCACAAAACATTGGTCCGGAAGGGCCGTCTGTCCGCACTTTTATTGGCGATTTTGTAAAGAAAGAATTAGATAATTACCTGCACAAAAACCCTTCAGCCGCCGATGCGCTATTAAAACGCATTATGCAATCAGAGCGTGAGCGTAAGGATATAGCTGGTATTAAAAAACTGGCGAATGACCGCGCCAAAAAAGCATCGCTGCACAACCGTAAACTGCGCGATTGCAAGCTGCATTTTGATGATACCCATGAGCGTAAGCAGGATACAACACTGTTTATTACCGAAGGGGACTCGGCCAGCGGATCTATCACCAAATCGCGCGATGTGCAAACGCAAGCCGTATTTAGCTTAAAAGGTAAACCGCTTAATTGCTACGGACTAACCAAAAAGGTAGTGTATGAGAACGAGGAATTTAACCTGCTGCAACACGCCCTTAATATTGAGGATGGCCTTGATGCATTGCGCTACAATAATATAGTAATAGCTACCGATGCCGATGTGGATGGTATGCACATCCGTTTATTGCTGATGACGTTCTTTTTGCAATTTTTCCCTGACCTTGTAAAAGCCGGACATGTGTTTATTTTGCAAACCCCGCTATTCCGCGTGCGTAATAAAAAGGAAACTATTTATTGCTACAGCGATGAGGAGCGAAGAAATGCCATTGCTAAATTGGGAGTTAAGCCTGAAATTACCCGCTTTAAGGGGCTTGGTGAAATATCACCGGATGAGTTTGGGCTGTTTATAGGTAAGGATATCCGTCTTGACCCGGTTATATTAAAAGATGCAAATATTAAAGGCCTGCTGGAATATTTTATGGGTAAAAACACCCCCGCAAGGCAGCAACATATCATTGGTAACCTGCGGGTAGAGAAAGATGACGAATCGGTTAATCCAACTATTGTTGATGACGCGGATGAGTTGCCGATAGCGAGTTAGGCTTTGATTTTTAAGATTTGAGGATTGCCAGGATCCTTGCATTAAAAGGTAATGAATAAAAAAGAGTATTGCCTATTGTAGTTACTTATTATAAATAATACTTATCTTGTTTCCCCCGCTTCGTTTAAAGGACGGGGGAATTGCTTTTTATAAACTTAAAAAAGAACCCTCTCCTAAAGAGGCAGATGAGGCTAAATGACTAACCACGAAATAAAAATAAATTTCCAGGAATTTGCTTCCGTAGAGGAGCTTGATACAACCGACCAAAGCTTATGCAATGAAGCGGTTAAAGCGATGGCAAACTCGCATTCCCCCTATTCAAAGTTTAGGGTAGGCGCAGCATTACAATTGCAAAGCGGCAAAATAATACATGGCAGTAACCAGGAAAATGTAGCTTATCCATCAGGTTTATGTGCAGAGCGGGTTGCCCTGTTTTATTGGGGTGCCAATCATCCTGATGACCCAATAGAAAGTATGGCCGTAACAGCACATACAGATGAGTTTATCCTGAATAAACCGGTAACTTCATGCGGCTCTTGCCTGCAGGTAATAGCCGAGTATGAGAAGAAACAAAATAAGCCTATAAAAACAATACTATTTTGTAAAGACGGCCCTGTTTGGGTAACCCTTGGTATAGAAAGTTTTTTACCGTTTTTATTTTTTGAAGACAGATTAACTTAAAGATTATGAAATTAAAATTAACGCTGCTTTTAACTGTTTTGGTTTTTTGTACAAAACTGTACGCGCAAACGGGTTTCCCTTACGATGCGGAGATACGTGCCTACAAGCACCAGGATAGCCTGAATTTTCCAAAGCCCAACGGCATACTGTTTATAGGTGCTTCATCTATACGGTTATGGAGTGATTTGCAGCAGCGTTTTAGTGGTGCGCCAATAATTCAGCGCGGGGTTGGGGGCTCAGAGTTGTCACAGTGGGTAGCTTATTATACGCCTTACGTATTGTTTCCATATCATCCGCGTAAAATATTTTTATATGCCGGCGAGAATGATATTGCTGTCAGCGGTAAAACGCCTCAATCTGTGTTCGATTTATTCACCAAAATATACGATATGATAAGGCAACAATTGCCGGATGTTGAATTTTATTATTTATCTATCAAAGAAAGCCCGAGCAGGTTAAAATACTCGGCTGATTTTATAACAGCTAATAAGTTGATAAAGGCCTACATCAGTACAAAACCCAAAACCTATTTTATTGATGTAGCCACTACGGTGTTAAACCCGCAAACCATGATGCCCGATTCATCCCTGTATAAAAAAGATATGCTTCACTTAAATAATAAGGGTTATGATAGATGGCAGGTTATTTTGCAGGATTATATAAAATAACTTAAATAAAAAGGCCTCCGCAAAACGGAAGCCCCCAGCCATATAAATAAAACTAAACTAAATTTAAGAAGGTACGTTTTCGATCTTAGTGATCTTCCAGTCCGGACGGTTAAGTGAAATAGTGATCAAGTTAGTGCGTACATAACCACCATATTGCAGTTCTAGCTTTACAATCATTCCCTCTCTGGTATCTTCAATTATTGTGGTAATATATTTACAGTCCTGCTCAATGTTTTCTGATGCTTTAAAAGATGCAAGGATGCGTTTTTTGTTTAAAGTAGTTACATTGCTGCCGCGGGTCATAATGTATTGAATGTTATCATCCAAAATTTCGTTGAGGCCCTCTGTTTTACCGTGTACTACTGCATTTATATAAATATTTAAGACTTCATTTTTTGTTAATGCAGCCGGAGTGGGTTTATTTGCAGCGTTGGCAACTGTGCCAGCAACTAGTAATGCTAAACCAAGCATAATTGATTTTAAAGTTTTCATAATATTAGAGTTTTTTGGTTAATTATTTTATATCCATAGGACAGCACCAGCATTCGAAACGTTACAAAAAATAATATATTTATTAATCACTTAACTAAAACTTAACATTTGCCCTATTTTTACCATAAGCATATTTGAGTGATATTTATAGCATGATTGAGTTCAATACCATCATTTTACAGTTTGCAGAACAGGGCGAAAAAACCGGGTGGAGCTATATTGAAATTCCTGCAGATTTAGCGCAGCAATTAAAACCGGGTAGCAAAAAATCCTTCAGGGTACGTGGTATGCTAGATGGTATGACGGTAAAAGGTATGGCATTAATGCCCATGGGCGAGGGCAATTTTATTATGGCGCTTAAGGCAGATATAAGAAAAGGCATACATAAAAATGCAGGCGCTATGCTGCAGGTAAAGCTGGAAGAAGATAAAGATTATAAATTTAACGTGCCCGATGATTTGCAGGAGTGTTTTGATTTTGAACCTGAAGCTTTGGAATTTTTTAATAGCCTTGCAAAATCACACCGGGAATATTTTCTTAAATGGATAGAACAAGCCAAGACCAGCGAAACGCGCAATAAGCGCATAGTAAATACCGTAAATGCGATGCTTCGTAAATGGTCCTACAATGTGATGATAAGGGAGATGAGAAAGGAGTAATTATAGTTTGCGTTTTTAGGATTTTGTTTGTTGTCGAATATCGTTATAATTACAATTTCATTTTTTTAACTTTGAAATACATTGAAGTTTGAGGCGAAATAACAAAACGGTTGCATTATGTGCATAAAATCTGCACATCCACACATCTGCATATCTGCACATATCCCTATCTTTATCCATCTAAATTTTTTTGTTACTAATGAGTGAAGACCTGAACGAAAACGACATACCTGCTAACAACGAAGAAAAAATACATAATGTTACCTCGCTTGACGGGCTGTACGAAAACTGGTTCCTTGATTATGCCTCTTATGTAATTCTTGATCGTGCCGTTCCGCATATAAATGATGGTTTAAAACCTGTACAGCGCCGTATACTGCACTCGCTTAAAGAGATGGACGACGGGCGTTTTAATAAAGCGGCCAACGTTATTGGTAATACCATGAAATATCACCCCCATGGTGATGCGTCGATTGGTGATGCTATGGTGCAGATAGGCCAGAAAAACCTGCTGATAGATTGCCAGGGTAACTGGGGGGACCCGGTAACCGGCGACTCGGCAGCCGCGCCGCGTTATATTGAGGCGCGCTTATCAAAGTTCGCGCTCGAAGTTGTTTTTAACCCCGACACCACCGTTTGGCAAGCCAGCTATGATGGCCGTAATAAGGAGCCTATTACGCTGCCGGTTAAGTTCCCGTTGCTATTGGCACAGGGTGCCGAAGGTATTGCCGTAGGTTTGGCAACCAAAATATTACCCCATAATTTTATTGAGCTACTGGATGCGTCAATAGCCGTATTAAGCGGCCAAACGCCAAATTTATTGCCGGATTTCCCTACCGGTGGTATGGCTGATGCATCTGCCTACAATGATGGGCAGCGTGGAGGCCGTATCCGCGTACGCGCAAAAATTGTAGAGCGTGATAAAAAAACCCTGGCTATAACCGAGATACCTTTTACTACTACTACAGGCAGTTTAATTGATAGCGTAATATCTGCCAATGATAAGGGCAAGATCAAGATTAAGAAGATAGAGGATAACACAGCGCAGCATGTAGAAATAGTTATCCATTTAGCGCCGGGTATATCGCCTGATGTTACTATTGACGCGTTGTATGCTTTTACCGATTGCGAGGTTTCCATATCGCCAAATACCTGTGTAATACAGGACGATAAGCCACGCTTTATGAGTGTGAATGACATGCTTACAGAAAGCACACATTACACCCGCGAACTGCTTAAGCAGGAGCTGCAGATAAGGTTGAAGGAGCTGATGGAAAAGATATTTTTTAGCTCATTGCTGAAAATATTTATCCAGGAAGGGATGTACAAACACCCTGATTACGAAAGTTCTGCAAACTTTGAACAGGTGCTGGTGGTATTGAATAAATTATTCGAACCATTCTTCCCGCAATTTTATCGCCCGATAATAGATGAAGATTATAAAAAGCTTATTGATAAACCAATGAGTAGCATTACCCGTTTTGATGTGAAGAAAACGGATGAGCAAATAAAGAACCTGGAAAACGAGATAAAGACGGTAAAAAATCACCTGAAACATCTTACTGAATATACCATAGATTGGTTTGAAAAACTAAAAGAGAAATACGGAAAGGGCCGCGAACGTAAAACCGAACTGCGCACTTTTGATAGGGTAGAGGCATCGCAAGTGGCATTGGCTAATGTCAAGCTATATGTTAACCGTGAGGATGGTTTTATTGGTACCGGCTTGCGTAAAGATGAATTTGTGGGCGATTGCTCTGATATTGACGAGATCATAGTTTTTCGTGAAGATGGAAGGTGTATTATTACCAAGGTGCAGGAGAAGATTTTTGTTGGTAAAGAGATCATTCACGTAGCCGTATTTAAAAAGAACGACGAGCGTACGGTGTATAACATGATATATAAAGACGGCCAAAGCGGCGTAAGTTATATTAAACGCTTTGCCGTAACCGGCGTAACCCGCGATAAGGAATACGATCTGACCAAAGGGAGCAAAGGCTCTAAAGTGCTGTACTTCTCTGCCAATCCTAACGGCGAGGCCGAAGTAGTGAATGTGCAGTTGAAACCGCATGCCAAGCTAAAGAAACTACAGTTTGATGAAGACTTTGCGCAGCTTGCCATAAAGGGCCGTAACTCTATGGGTAATATTATTACCAAATACCCGGTTAAAAAGATACTGTTAAAGAGCAAAGGCTTGTCAACCCTTGCAGGCAGAAAGATTTGGTATGATGATATTTTAAAACGTTTAAATGTTGATTCGCGCGGTAAATTTTTGGGCGAGTTTGATGGCGACGATCGTATACTAACTGTTTTTTCGAATGGGATTTACGAATTAACCAGCTTTGATCTGAACAACCATTTTGATGATAAGATGGTGGTAATAGAAAAGTATAACCCTGAAAAAGTTTACTCGGTTGTGCATTATGATGGTAAATCAAAAAACTACCTGATTAAGCGATTTGCTTTCGAGAATACGGCAATAGGTAAGCAAACCAGTATTATTAGTGAAGAGAGCGGATCAAAAATGATATTAATATCTGGCGCATCGCAAGCTATTGTAAAAGTTGAGCAGTTGAAAGGCGCAGCTAAAACTCCTGAAACTGTTGAGCTTAATTTGGCCGACCTGATAGATATTAAAGGTATGAAAGCGATGGGTAACCGCCTGTCTGTTCACATCATTCAAAGTGTGGTACTGGAAGCAGAACATGATGACGCGGAAGATGTACCGGACCCCGAACCGGAATCTGTTGCAGATACAGAAATTGTTATAACTCCGGAAGATAAAGTAGTAGCAGATAAGGAACCGCCGGTTGTTGAAGAACCGGCACCGATAGCAATTGCAAAACTCAAAGTAGAAATTCCTGAGCCAAAACCGGTGGCTGAACAGCCAACTGAACCAATACCGGAATTGGAAAAATCACAGGACAAATCGGAGGAATCACCCGAAGAATCAGTGGAATCACCAGCTAAAAAAATAGATTTTGAGATAACCAACCCGGATGATATCGATATAGACGATAAAGGGCAGTTGGGGTTGTTTTAATATCCTACAGCCTTACGAAGTTTTTAAAACTTCGTAAGGCTGTCTGCTTACATACTTATAAAAAATGCCGCCTCAAAAACATGACCTACATTTAATTTTTGAATAGCTTCTTTTTTGCTCATATCAACATGCGCCCCTTCGGTATCGGCGCAGCCCAGCCAGGGTTCAATACATACAAAATCGGCGCCGGGTTTTGCCCAAAGTCCTAAATAATTAAAATGCGGAAACTCAACGGTAAGCGTTTGATCATGCTGCGTGCTTTTAATGGTTACCATCCGTGAATGCAGGTTCTTAAATACTAAAGCATCTTTATTAAACAGATCCCGCGTTAAAAAAAGTTTCTTCACTTTTATAGGAACCGGGGCTGTTTCCCCATTAAAAAAGCCATCAGCAGATAATTGGTGTGTTATTAATTTGTCATCGGCTTCAAACTCTAAATAATAGTCTTCGTAATCCTCGCCTTTATTAAATGGAACATTAAAGGCCGGGTGCCCGCCAACCGAAAAATAGATAGGTTTTTTATCCAAATTAATAACCTTATAGGTTACGCGTAAAGCATCGTCTATTAGGTCGTAATGAATTTGAAAATCGAATTTATAAGGATATTTAGCTAATGTCTTTTCGGAATAAGGCAAAGAAAACCAAGCTGATTGTTCATTAGAAGAGATCAACAATAATTCAGAGGTGCGGGTAAATCCATGTCTTGGCAATTCATAGGTATGGCCATCAACAAACAATTGGTTATTAATTAATCCGCCAACTATAGGGAACAGGTTGGGCGCATGCCATGGCCATATAGTAGCATCGGCCTGCCACATATGTTCTACATTAGTTGTTTTGTTATAAAATGATGCTAATTCTCCGCCCTGTGCACGGATTGCTATTTTAAAAAGGTTGTTTTCTATAATTGTCATTGATGGTGATGGTTTCTATTAAAGGTATTCATAATAACACATCAATCATCATCATGTTTCTTTTTTTGCTCTAAAATTACAAATGCGCTGCGCCTTGGGGCCGGCATTACGGCGTTTTCGCCTTTAACATATTTCCATATTACATCATTCAGTTCCAGATCGGGCACCTTATCTTCGTCTGCCAGGTCAAATAATGCCGAGCGCTTACTGCTTTGGTTAACAGCAACATTGCGTTTTTCTACATCAACTTCGGCAGGTTTTACGTTGTATGGGGTAAAATCAGGCTTAGTGGTAAAGCAATCAAATAACGGCATAGCCGCGGCATCATATTGGCTCATTGGCGGCAGGCCCAGTATAAGTTCCATTGTGCGCAGCACCCCCGAAGTTGAATACATGCCATGTATTATTGCCCCGCGTTTTACATAAGGGCCGGCAATGTATATTGGCGAACGGTGAGCGTCAATATGGTCAGACCCATTTTGTGCATCATCTTCCAACACAAATACTACCGATTCGTTCCATATCGGGCTTTTTGAAAGATGATCAATAAGCATTCCTACACCCTGGTCGTTATCAGCTACAGCCGCAATAGGCGATATAGCTCCTTTTTTTTGTCCGCTGGTATGGTCATTACCCAGACGAATGGAGCTAAACCGGGGTACAGCATTTATGCGCAGAAGCGAGTCGAAATCATGTGCCCATACCTCTTCTCGGTATCTATCTGTTATGGTCAAATCAAAACCAGGTGTTTTTACGCAAATATGACCTTGTAAAGATTTGATATTAGCTTTATCGTATGCGGCAAATTCGCCATAAGAACGGTAACTAACGCCGGCACGTTTACAATAATCCCATATATAACCATCTTTTGGATTACCTATTTCGCGCTCAGCTTCCGAATCATAATTGCCCCCGCGATTCCCATAACCGGTGGGCCATGTTTTTTCAATAAAATCGGTTGAATATGCGGCGGTGCTCCAATTATGGCCATCGGCACTAACTTCAGCATCCACATAAAAATTATCTAACAAGGCAAACTCGTTGGCTATAGCATGTTGGTTTGGGGTAACTTTATTGCCAAAAATACATAACGAAGTATCGCCGCTGCCTTTAGGCATGTCGCCCAAAACCTGGTCGTAAGTACGGTTTTCCTTAATAATATAAAACACATATTTAATAGGCGATTTGTCTGCACGGCTGCGCGGGATAGGGTTACCTATCTCTCCGGGTGCTATTTTTGCTATTTCATTATTAAAAGGCGTATTAGCATAAACCTGTTTTGTATAGCTTTTAAGCTGATCTGGTTTAGGCATATCAATAAAAGAGAGAGTGCCTTTAAACAGCCCGCCAATGTATTGTTCTTTTGCATCCCTCGCTCCTTTTTGGTAACTGCTGTTATCTGCCCTTTTTAGAGGATGCGGTCCGTTAGGATTTGCCATAGAAGTAAACCCTTTGCCATTAGCTACCAGTATTTTAGTACCCAGCGTTTTTACATTCGTGGGGTACCAGCCAACGGGAATAAAGCCGCGGCTTTGGCTATTCCCGGGGTTGCTAACATCAAATACCGCCAAACAATTATTATCGGCATTGGCTATATATAATGTTTTTTCATCAGCAGACAATGCCAACCCGTTTGTAGTTGAACCCGTTAATTTTGTTGGATAAAGTGAAGTAGAAATTACTTCGGTAATTTTATTGGTACCGGTATTTATAACAGATACAGAGTTGTCATTAGCATTGGCTACAAATAAACGGGTGCCTTTTTTATTTAATAATAACTCGTTTGGATGGCTGCCTACCTTAATATTGCTTAATTTTTTTGTAACGGTATTAAATAAGCTAACCTGTTCGCCCCCCCAAATAGATATGTATAATGTTCTGTCATCAGGCGATAATACGCAGCTATAAGCCTCGGCTGCCAGTTTAATTTTATTTTGGATGTTATGTGTTACCGGGTTAATAATATACAAAGAGCTATCCTCTTTGGTAACGGCATACAGTAGTGTATTACTTTTGTTAACAGTAATACCCGTAACACAAATTTTATTTTTTGGCCATGGTAAACCTAATTTAATGGTATCGGCCTTGCCAATTTTATTGTTTTGGATATGGAAAGCCATTATCCAGTTATCATTACCGCCTGATGCATACAGCATTTTTTCATCATGGCTAAAAGCTAACCCGTACCATGATTTACCAACTACCTTTTCATCCAGCAGTTTCTGGTTTACAGGATCTATTAATTGAACAGATTGGGTGCTTTGGCCATTATTGGTAACAGCCAATAATTTCCCCGATGATGAAAGCTGTATGTTTAAAGGCAGATCGCCCAAAGGTAGTGAGCTGCCTGCCGGACTTAGCTTCCATCCGTTAGGTAAAAGCATTTGCCCGGTTTGTTCTATTTTGCCGGGTAATTGCGCAGATGCCTGTAAGGCAAATACAATGAGGAAAGTAAAACTGAGTATTGATTTGTGATTCATGGCTTTGTAGTGCATGAATCAAAAATACAGATTGATTTACACCAAAGCTAACAGTTTACAAAAACTTAATATGTATGAGTTACTTATCCGGGTAATATTATAATAGTTCCGGTTTAATTTTCCCGGTAAACTCTTTGGCAAACTTATTTAGCTTGGGTTGTATCACAAAGGCACAATACGGTTTCATTGAATTATCGGCAAAATAATTTTGATGATAATTCTCGGCTTTATAAAACTCGCCAACCGGGCTTATTTCAGTAACAATAGGTTTGTTATAAATTTGCTCATCGGTTAGTTTTTTTATCATGGCTTCGGCATGCTGCTTTTGCATGTCGGTATGATAAAATATGACAGAGCGATACTGCGTGCCCACATCATTCCCCTGGCGGTTTAAGCTGGTAGCATCATGCGTTTTAAAAAAAATAAGCAACAATTCGTCTAAGCTAACTTCATCAGCATCATATTCTACCTCAACCACTTCGGCATGACCGGTATCGCCTGTACAAATTTGTTCGTAGGTTGGATCTTTAATTTTTCCACCCATATAACCGGATGTTACTGCCTTTATACCCTTTAGTGTTTGAAATATGGCTTCGGTACACCAAAAACACCCACTGCCAAATGTTATTTTCTGTATGTGCATAATATTTAAACGAAGGTAAGATAGTTTAGTTTAAAAATATGTGTTTAAACATTTGATTTTGTCGATTTAAATGCTAAGTTTTGAATAAACTTAAAAAACTTATTATGAAAATTGCAGTATTAATTGCCCGGATATTACTGGGCCTTATCTTCGTGGTATTTGGTATTAACTTTTTCTATGACTTCTTGCATGTTAAACCTCCTGCCATGAGCCCGACCGCAGCCGCGTTCTCTGGCGGTTTATATGGTTCGGGTTATTTTTTTCAATTTTTAAAAGTTGTTGAAATTACCAGCGGTTTGTTTTTGCTGCTTAACCGGTTTACCGCGTTCTTTTTACTGGTACTTTTACCTATTACAATAAATATTTTCCTGTTCCATGCTATGCTGGCCCCTTATGGTGTACCTATTGGTTCGGCAGTACTTATATTGAACGTGTTTTTATGTATTGGTTACTTTAAATATTATACCAGCATATTTACAGCTAAGCCTACTGTATAAATAAATAACAAGCCATAAAAAAAGCTCCTTGATTTTTCAAGGAGCTTTTTTTATGATTCATACCATTACTGGTATTGAATATACATAGGATAAGGCTTTTTCTTTAGCACTTCTTCGGGAGTTAACATGTGGTGCGGGGCCTTCTTAATATCATTTTTATAAAAAAGCTTAAAGCCTGTAAACTGTACCGGTTCGCTATATATAAAATAGCGCCAGGTACCTTCTTTTAGCTCAGGTTCGCCCCAGCCATCCATATCCATTACCAATTGAACTTCGGGATGAAGTTTAATGTTTTTATAGTTAGTTACCATTTTCTTGGTGAAACGGTGTACTATTAAAATTTTTGGAGGCAGGTTATATTTTTTAACAAGGCCCGTAAGATAATTTGATACGTAGTTAATGTCATCCGCATCATAAGTGCCTATTTTTTTGCCGGGCAGGGTGCCATCCTTCATAGAAAACTCAGGGTCCATACCAAAATGAACCTGAGGCATGATCAGGTATTTTTCTAATAGCGGTAATTCTGTACGGATATTACTTAAAGAAACCTGCACATCTAAAAATACAATAGCGTGCGCCTTTTTGGCTAAATATAAAACTGTATCAATTTGCTTAAAAGGCATGCGGTGGCGGTACTTTTTGTCTTTACCGGGGTCGCCACTTGCCACAACGGCTATATAATGCAAAGCCGGTTGAACCGGTACCTGCGGATCTGCTTTTTCCCAATGTTTTACTTCGCCTTTTAATTTGGCCAGCATTTCGTTAGGGGGCAACTCGCCTAAAATGCCCATCTTTTTAGAGTATAGGTTGCCGTAATAAGCTACTACACGTTTAAATGGCAAAATAGCGCCGGGTATTGGGTAAGGTGTGTTTTTAACGGGCCATTTCCCGGTTGTATCTCCATGAGCCATCCGTTTCATTAAAGAGTCATACAGTTTTTTGTTTATTGGTTGGTATACTACTTTTGTGGTAGTATCTTCTGTTTTGACCTCAACCGTTGCAGTAGCAACAGTTGTTGTTGTTTTAGCGGCTGTACTGCCTGCTTTATTTTGCGCGCAGTTAGAAAAAAGCCCTAATGAAGACAGTAATAATACTGTTGAAAGAAATATATTTTTCATTTACCCGATTGTTTTTTGTTGTTATTATCAGTATAACCTGATTATTTATTATTTATTTTTTGCCACGTATCCTGCGCCATGCAAAATAACACCTTTTCTGGTACCAATGTGTTTAAAATTATCCACAGTTAGCTGGCCGTTTACTAATACATATTTAAAGCCGGTTGAATAGGCGTGCGGATGCTCAAAAGTAGACTCATCTTTAACCATATTTGTATCAAATATCATCATATAGGGTATATTCAAACTATTATTTATGCTTATAAAATTTACCAAAAACACCCAGAGGCAATTTTATTCCTGATGTTGCTTGTAGGTAAAGCTCGCCAATTTCCAGGTTCTCTACTTTCGGGAACGAACTT
Source organism: Mucilaginibacter sp. (assembly GCF_028287845.1). Lineage (GTDB taxonomy): Bacteria > Bacteroidota > Bacteroidia > Sphingobacteriales > Sphingobacteriaceae > Mucilaginibacter. The sequence goes on along the minus strand of NZ_JAQBOW010000012.1, from coordinate 18,935 downwards.
TTTATCAGGTTCTCTACAATAACTGCCGAGAAGCCCAGCGAGTAGGTATTCAATATTAAAAAGTGTTCTTCGGGATCGAGTAGTTGAGTAACATCGCGCATCATTTCGTTAATATGGTCCTCAAGCTTCCACTTTTCGCCGTTTGGTCCGTGGCCGTAAGCGGGCGGATCAAGGATGATACCGTTATATTTTTTGCCGCGTTTTAATTCGCGCTTTACAAATTTAAGGGCATCTTCAACCACCCAGCGTATATCTTTCAAGCCCGATAGCTCCATGTTTTCATTGCCCCAGGTAACCACCTGCTTTATCGAATCTACGTGCGTTGTATCTGCTCCCGCAGCCTTCGCTATTAATGATGCGCCGCCGGTATAGGCAAACAGGTTAAGTACTTTAGGCTCGGGTGTTTTAAATTTTTTAATGTTTGATGATATGTAGTCCCAGTTAACCGCCTGCTCGGGGAAGATACCCAAATGCTTAAAAGAGGTAAGCGCCAGCCTGAATTTAATAGCTGCCTCCGGGTTTTTATATTCCACATGCCACCTATCAGGCGTAGCCGGATTTTTCTTTATCCACTCGCCCGATGTTGCCGAGCGACCCTTGAATTTAATATGATGCAGCCGCTGCCACTCTGCCGCGGGCAAAACCTTGCTCCATACGGCCTGTGGCTCAGGGCGTATCAATATTACATTACCAAAGCGTTCCAGCTTTTCAAAATCGCCGCAATCTATCAGCTCGTAATCTTTCCAGTGCGTGGGGGTAAGGAGTTGGATCATTTTATAGTATCAAGTATGTAGTATCAAGTAGCAAGATACGTTTGCGACAAAATTAAAATAAAAAGCTAATGGTATGTTGTTAAAAATTTAAATGTATTTGGTAGTGTCATATAATTAACTAATTTTATAGTTAATTATAAACCTAATCTTCCTGAAAATGAGAATAATTAATAAGAAACCGCTCTTGTTGGCTTTGTTTAGTGCAATTGCTGTCATAGCAAATGCACAGAAATTGCCTAATGTGCAGCAGATAAGCTTGCGCGCTCCAATTAGTATTAAAATTGATGGCAAAACGACGGATTGGGGCGACCAGTTCCAGGCATTTAACCATAGTATTGATGCCTTTTATACAATAGCTAATGATGATAACAATCTGTACCTGATTGTACAGGCGAAAGACGAAGCTGTAGCAAAAAAAATAATTGGCGGTGGTATTGTACTAAGTATAACGCCTGCTAAAAATAAGTTTGAGCACGGTGCAGGAGTTGGCCCACTTATAACTAATAAAGGGCGCTTAGGCATAAGTTCTGCTTATATGCAGTTTATGGAATATGCAGATAGTAAAACTAAATCTAAACAAACCGACTCTTTATGGTCAATTATGAATAAAGAATTGACTAACGAGTCAAAAGAGATGGTAGTGGGGGGAATAAAAGGAATTGACAATGTAATATCTGTTTATAATAATTATGGTATTAAAACAGCTCTGCTTTTTGATAGGACAGGTGCGTTAAATTTTGAATTGACCATACCTTTAAAATACTTAAATAATGCTACAAATAATCAGCCGAAATTTTTTTATAATTTGATGATAAGGGGAATGTCCATAAATGCCAAAGTTGTGAAGTCTAAAACCGGTGAAGCTGCAACTGTTACTGATGTGCCAATTGGTTTGACCACCAGAAAGTCATCAGATATGGAATTATTAATGAGCAATACAGATTTTTGGAGCGAGTATACTTTAGCAAAAAAATAATATATCAAATAAAAACTAAGATTGTTTTATCAGTATTGTTTCTTGTTATCGCTTTTATAGCAAATGCGCAGAAGTTACCCAATGTGCAGCAAATAAGCTTGCGCGCTCCGGCTAATATTAAAATTGATGGTAAGTTAACGGAGTGGGGTGATCAATTCCAGGCTTATAATCATGCTACGGATATATTCTATAGAATGGCTAATGATGACGAAAACCTTTATCTTACAGTACAGGCGGTAGACCCGGATATTATTAATAAGATAGTTGATGGTGGTGTTACGTTGACCATTCAAAAATCAACCGATAAAAAAGATAAAAATAATATAAGTATTACTTATCCTGTGGCGGATAGAAAAAATCATCTAATGTTTAACTTAAGAAACAGGAAAGGATTTGTACCAGATACATCTGCAAGGGCTGCTGATTCTACAATGCTATATAACAATAAAAAATTAGAAATAAATTGTAAATGGATAAGGATTAAAGGAATACCAGATTTAGATACTTTGTTATCTGTGTATAATATTGATGGTATTAAAGCTGCTGGACTATTTGATAGAAGAAAGATTTACACTTTTGAAATATCTGTTGGATTGAAATATTTGAGGTTTTCAGCAAATGATGCTATAAAATTTGCATATCACATAAGGGTTAACGGAGGTCGTCCGATAACTCCACCTACTCCTGACAATGGTGCCTCGGCTACAGCCCCGGGAGTTGTAAGGATTCTTGCCGTGTCTGCCAGACTCGATGGAATACGAACTACACCTACCGATTTTTGGGGAGAATATACTTTGGCGAAGAAATAACTTATTGAAAACTTCGCAAGTTTATCCCAAAACCTATGATGACAACACCAGCAAGGTCATCAAAAAAAGTTGTTTCACTACCTTTAAAACAGCTGATTTGTATTTAGTTGACAATTAATATATTAACCTAATATCATTCATAAAAATACTGACGAATAAGTTGTACATTTTGTTACATCACTTTTTCGCAATTATCTTATAAACAATGCTTTAAGTCAAAATCTTGTTACACTTGTTACATTTTGTTTCACCACAGAGTGTAACAAAACACTAACAAAGGCATCAATAATCGGCAGTCTAATCTCTAATCACCAACCTCTAATCACTATAATTTAGCTTTCGCTGCTTGCATAAATTTACTGGCAAATACAAACTCGTTTAATTCTTTGTTGTCGGTTTTGGCAATTTCTTTATTGCTGCCTTCCCACCATTTTTCGCCGTTGTGCAAAAAGATAATATGATCACCAATACCCATAACCGAGTTCATATCGTGGGTAACAATAACGGTGGTCATTTGATATTCTTCGGTGAGGTCATTTATAAGGTCATCTATCAGGATAGACGTTTTAGGGTCGAGGCCCGAGTTGGGTTCATCCACAAATAAATACTTGGGCTGCATAGATATGGCGCGTGCAATCCCTACCCGCTTTTTCATCCCGCCCGATAGTTCGGCCGGGTACAGTGCGTTCTTGCCGGCCAGGTTAACCCGCTCCAGGCAAAAATTGGCTCTTTCTAATTTTTCGGCATGGGTTCGTTTAGTAAACAGGTTCAAGGGGAACATAATGTTCTCTTCCACCGTCATCGAGTCGAACAGGGCAGAGTTTTGAAACAGCATACCAATATGGGTGCGTATGGGCACACGTTGCTCAAAGCTCATGTCGGTAAAATTCTGGTTATCAAAAAAAACATTGCCCTTGGTTGGTTCATGCAGGCCCACAATACATTTTAGCAAAGTGGTTTTACCAGAGCCCGACCCGCCAATAATTAAATTGTTTTTACCTTTTTTAAATGCTGCCGATATGCCATTGAGCACGTCGTTCTCGCCAAATGTTTTATGAATGTTTTTAACTTCAATCATAGCATAATACGCGTTATCACCAAATCGGCAAACAGAATCATTACACAGCTGTATACCACGCCTTTGGTTGATGATTGCCCAACCTCTAACGCGCCGCCAGATGTATAAAAACCCTGATAAGCACAAATGGAAGAAATTAGAAAGCCAAATACTATTGCTTTAACCAATGCAACCTGTATGGTCAATCCGTCAAAACCATCCCGGACGCCGGCTAAGTAATCGGCAGGAGTAATGTCACCGGATACTACACAAGCTATATAACCACCGGTTATACCCAGGGTTATTGATGTGATGACCAGTAAGGGCACCATGGTCATGCTGGCAATGATTTTGGGCGATATTAAATAGCCGGGAGCATTTACCCCCATAATTTCCAGCGCGTCAATTTGCTCGGTAACCCGCATGGTGCCTATTTGCGAGGCAATGCTTGAGCCAACACGACCGGCCAGTACTAATGCTGATATGGTGGGACTAAACTCCAGTATGGTAGAATCGCGCGCTATTTTCCCCGCAATACTAAGCGGCACCAGCGGGCTGCTTAATTGAAAAGCTACCTGTATAGTGGTTGCCGCGCCAATAAAAAGAGATATAATAGCGATAATGCCCAAAGAGCCAATACCGATGGAAACCATCTCGCGCATAACTTCGGCCCAGTAAACACTGAATTTTTCGGGCCTGCGGAAACTTAAACGTAATAAGAGTATGTATTTGCCTAAACTATAAAACATGCGTTGCTGTAAAATTCTGCTAAAAATACGTTTTTACTTTGAACCTGATAAAAGTTAACGCTATTTAACAGAATTGGGGGTGGTTTGTTTAAAACTAACGAGATACAAATAATACAAACATAAGTAAAATAGGCAATCCAATAATTTCCCCTACTTTTATTCATTATGAAAAATGCTCTGATTACCGGTGCCACTAAAGGTATAGGTCGCGCCATAGCTATTGCTTTAGCTCATGAAGGTATAAATATTGCAGTTAACTCGCGCAAGGCCGAAGATCTGGCGGCTTTTAAGACCGAGCTGCTGCAAATTAACCCCGCCATAAAGGTTTTTACCGCCGTTGCTGATGGCAGTAACAAGGACGAATTGCTGCAATTTGCCAAAAATGCAGAGCAGGAATTGGGCACAATTACCATCCTTGTAAACAATTTAGGTATGTACGCGTACTCTAAAATACTGGATGATGAAAAAAATTTATTCCAAAAAATGATAAATACCAATCTAATGCCTTCCTACGAACTATACCGTTTTTTCGGTAAAACTATGGTTTCTGTCGGTGAAGGTCATATCTTCAATATTTGCTCGGTCGCGGCGCTCCATCCGGTGGTCGAAGCGGGCATTTATAGTGTAACAAAAGCTGCACTGTATAGTCTCAATAACGTAATGAGATTAGAGATGCAACAGCATGGGGTTAAGGTAACTGCGGTTATTCCCGGCTCAACATTAACAGACTCATGGAAGGGCCAAGCCGTTGACAAAGATACAATGGTGATGCCCGAAGACATAGCATCGGCAATTGTAAATATTTACAAAATGAGCAAAGGAGCCAATGTTGACGAACTCATAATAAAACCCGCTGGCGGGCAATTATAAACTGATTAAAATTAAGATCATGGAAAAGAAATTACAACGGGATGAGCAGCATAAAATGATAGCAGGCGTATGCGCCGGCCTGGCTGATTATCTGAGCGTAGACGTAATCCTGGTAAGGGTAGTGTTTTTGCTTGTGTTAATATTAAAAGGGGTGGCTCTTGTCCCTTATATTATATTATGGATAGTATTACCTAAAAAGATTTATGGCTTTAATGCTAATGGCCCGGGTAATTATGGTCCGGTTAATAACAGCGGCCCGGTTGATTATACTGTACCGCCACAGCCAAACAATCCGGTTGATTACAGTGTGCCAAATCCATATGGAAGTTTTACCCCTCCTCAGCAACCGGGGGTGCCATTTGTAGCTCCGCCAAAAAGAGCATCAACCGCGTCAATAATTATAGGTATTGCTTTAGTGGCATTTGGCTCTTTCTTTTTGCTGGATGAGTTTGATTTTTTGCCTGATTGGGACTTTGACCGTTTATGGCCGCTAATATTTATTGTGATGGGTTTAGTGTTGGTATTTGCCCGCAAAAAGAAAAACCCGTGGGAAAAAGAAAACTGGCACGCTGCAAAAGAACCCGAAGCAGAAAAAAAAGAAGAAGCAACCGGTGATATATCCACAACAGGTGATACGCCGCCAGCAGAATAACAAATAGATAAATGCAATAGCTTTATCAACATAAAAATTACAATCATGAGAAACGATAAAATAATTCCGGGGGTAGTCCTGATATTAATTGGAGCGGTAATACTGCTTCACAACTATGGCTATATAAATTTCCATTGGCAAAACTTTATATACCTATGGCCCATATTTATAGTAATTGGCGGTATTAATTTAATATTTGCTCATAACAGGTCCACCTGGGCCATGCTGCTTAAGTTAGCCGTAATTATAATTGGCTTTGGGTTAATTGTATTTGGCAATTTTGGTAGCCATCATGGTTTTTGGAACAACAATACTTATAACTACAATGATGATAATGATGATGACGACGATAGTAGCGGCAAAGGCATAGTTAAAATTGAAGGCAATAGTGTTTATAACGAACCTTTTACCAATGATATAAAAGTTGCCCGCCTTAATATTAGCGGTGGGGGTACCATTTACAGTCTAAGTGATACTACTAACCAGCTATTTAACGCCAGTACCAAAGAATTCAGGGGCAACTACACTTTTAACCATAGTAAAGAAGATTCTGTTTATGTGCTTGATTTTAGCATGAAAAATAGCCATGGCATTAACTGGAACTGGCACGACGGTGATAATGATGGCAAAAATGATAAAACAAACTCGGCAGTTTTTAAGCTCAATCCAAACCCCGAATGGGAAATTAATGTAAAAGCAGGTGCTACCAAACTAAATTTTGATTTAACTAAATTCAAGGTAAGATTATTAAAGATAAGTGGCGGCGCGGCAGCATTTGATGTAAAGCTGGGTCAGCCATTACTCGCCACCAATGTTATTATATCAACAGGCATGTCTGCAACAAATATCAGCATTCCTGAAAATGCAGCCTGCAGGATTATAAGCGAAACAGGGTTGTCTTCTAAAAACTTTGAGGGTTTTACCGAAACTACAGACAATAATTATGAAACCCCGGGCTTTAGCAGCGCTAAGAATAAGATATATATAAAAATGAGCGGCGGAATGGCTGATTTTAAGGTGAGAAGATATTGATCTCCTCACCTTAAAATCAAGGGGTTGATATAATATATGTTTTAGCTAAACTATCATACCAGGCCTGGCGGTGCTCGCTAAAATATACGCTTAAAAACGGTATCCATATAGTAATAGACAGCGTTACGCCCAAATTACGAAGGAAGGCTCTCGGCAACGACAATCTCTTGCCATCAATATCCACCACACTTAATTTAAATATTCTTTTACCCAAGCTGCCTTTTAAATCGGTAGCTTCACAAATGGTGTTGTAAATCAGAAATGTAGTTAAAACACTTATAGTAAGTATCAGCATGGAGTTAGGCACCGGCATACCAATTCTGTAATCGGTAGGTAATGTAACCCATCCTGTGCGTGTTGCTATGTTTGATACAATGATATATATCCCAAAATAGTCAATAAAAAAAGCAGCAATACGTTTGCCAAAGGGAGCCAGGTTGTCCTCGGTAGGGAAGTATATACCCTGTGCCTCAAAGTAATCATTCAGCTCCGGCAGTTCAGACGCGTATTGCGGTTTGTCACTTAATGGCGTAATAATTTCTGTATGAATATCAATATCCATGTCCATTAATTCGTCAAGGGTGTATGGTCCTTTTTTATCGTCGCCCGTTACCAGGTAGTATTCTTCGTTCATCGTGGAGGCAAAAATACTTTTAAAAGGTAAATAATTACTATCGAAAAATTTATAGCGAAAACATATTTCGTATATTAGCTTATATAAAGATGTCAAAGAAGTTCAAAAACGGATTATAAGATGTTGAAGAGGGAAGGGCATATGATTATAGTGATGTAAGGAAAAAGTCTTAAATTTGTAGTATGGAAACATTAATCGTACATCCTGGTAATAAAGAGCAATTGGCAGCCTTGAAAACTTTTATGAAAGCTTTTAAAATTTCTTTTGAAGAAGAAAAGTCGCCTTACGATCCTAAATTTGTCGCCAAAATACAAGAAAGTAGAGATCAGGTTAAAAGAGGTGAAACTCGTGTTGTAAATATTGATGATCTGTGATCATAAAATTTACTAAGAAAGCTGATGCTGACCTTGATTATTTAAAAACAAGCGGAAATCAGCAAATTATAAAAAAGATAAAAGAATTGCTTAGAGCTATTAGTGATGATCCTTACAAAGGTATTGGTCAGCCCGAGCCTTTAAAATATAACCTTTCAGGCGCGTGGTCAAGGCGAATTAATAAAGAACACAGATTGGTTTATGAAGTAAATGATGACGTAGTCTTTATACTATCGTTAAAAGGACATTATTAGTATTCCTTATCTTTGCATTAAATTTCTTATGCATGCACACCCCCACTATATTACTTCCCGGCCGATATTGTAACTCACTAACAGAATATTCGCGTTTTGTAACGCGCGAAGTTTTTATCGGCGATGTGCCCATGGGGGGTAATAACCCCATCCGCATACAAAGCATGACCACTACCGACACCATGGACACTATAGGTACGGTAGAGCAATCTATCCGGATGATCAATGCGGGCTGCGAATATGTGCGCATTACCGCGCCAAGTATTAAAGAGGCACAGAATTTAGCGGAGATAAAAAAACAATTGCGCCAGCGGGGTTATACAGTACCATTGGTTGCCGATATCCACTTTACCCCCAACGCTGCCGAAGTCGCCGCCCGCATTGTCGAAAAAGTACGTGTTAACCCGGGCAATTATGCCGATAAAAAGAAATTCGACCAGATAGATTATACCGACCTGCAATACCAGGGCGAACTGGAGCGCATATACCAAAAATTTGCGCCACTGGTAAAAATATGCAAGGAATATGGTACCGCCATGCGCATTGGTACTAATCATGGGTCGTTAAGCGATAGGATAATGAGCCGTTATGGCGATACCCCGCAGGGCATGGTCGAGTCGGCGATGGAATTTATGCGGATGTGCGAAACGCTGAATTATTATAATTTGGTTATCTCCATGAAATCAAGCAACCCCCAGGTTATGGTACAGGCCTACCGTTTATTGGTTGAAACCATGGTAGCCGAGGGCATGAACTATCCGCTGCATTTAGGCGTTACCGAAGCCGGCGACGGCGAAGATGGCCGCATCAAATCAGCCGTTGGGATAGGTACTTTATTAGAAGATGGCCTGGGCGATACCGTCCGTGTATCTCTTACCGAAGAACCCGAAGCAGAGGCACCGGTAGCTATTGCTTTGGTGAACCGCTATGCGGAGAGGTTAAAGGCTGAAAGGCAAAAGGTTAAAGGTGATATTAAGGACAATACAAACCTTTCGCCTTTAACCTTTAACCTTTTACCTTCTTCTTACAGTCCCTACGAATACAAAAAGCGCCACACTTACGAAGCCAACGCTTTTATAGGGGGGCACATGGTGCCGCGCGTGGTGGTTGATCTGTCGGAAGCTAATCTGAAAGATGCTTCGGTGCTTAATGATGCCGGTTATATCTATTCGCCGTTGTTAGATAAATATAATATGGCCGATCAGTCGGTTGATTTTGTGTTTTTGGGTGATGAATTGCCATCATTTAACCTGCCCGCTAACTTAAAGCAACTATATAATTACCCAACCTGGCAAAAACTAACCCATAAAGTTAATTGCCACCCTGTATTTACCTTGAGTGAGTACGTAAATGCCAACGATCGTTCATCAGCATTGAACCTGGTGCGGTTAAAACCTGCGGATATTGATTCGGAAGAGTTTGGTTTGTTGCCTTTCAGCAATTCACTGGTTTTTGTTTTGGAGACTGATGCCCTGCATGGCATGGCTGATCAGCGCTTGTTCTTCTTTAAAATGGAAGAGTTGGAGCTGGAAGTGCCGGTTATCATCAAAAGAAGTTACAGTTTCGAAACTCAAGACTCAGAACTCAAGACTCAGAACTTACAACTACAAGCCGCTACAGATCTGGGCGCTTTACTAATTGACGGTTTTGGCGATGGTATATGGATAGACGTGCCTTCAATCGACATTAAAACAATAACTTCCACCGCGTTTGGCATTTTACAGGCAACGCGATCGCGCATATCAAAAACAGAATATATATCGTGCCCAAGTTGTGGGCGCACTTTGTTTGATTTGATGGTTACTACGCAGATGATCCGCAGCCGCACCAGTCATTTAAAAGGATTGAAAATTGGCATCATGGGTTGTATAGTAAATGGCCCCGGCGAAATGGCCGATGCTGATTACGGCTATGTAGGATCAGGCACCGATAAGATCACGCTTTATCGCGGCAAGGAAGCGGTAAAGAAAAACATCAGCGCCGCCAACGCGCTTGACGAATTGATAGGTATTATCCGCGAGGATGGTAACTGGATAGAGCCGTCGGTTTAAAGATTAATACTTGTCTGTTAAATTTAGCCTTTAAAATTATTCCCCTGATCTTTAATAACTAATCTCTGATCTTTGCCCTTATTTACAAATTTTAAAACTCACACACAGTTGGTTGGTTAAAGTTTTAAAGCAAGTATGTAATATGGTAAAGAACGTAGCCGACCAACTGGTAGAAATGCTGGTTAACAATGGCATAAAAAGAATATACGCCGTAACCGGCGATAGTTTGAACGAGGTGAACGACGCGGTAAGGCGCGAAGGCAGTATACAATGGATACATGTACGCCACGAAGAAGCCGGAGCATTCGCAGCAAGTGCCGAGGCACAGCTGTCGGGGTTTGCCTGTTGCGCTGGCAGCAGCGGCCCCGGTCACGTACATTTAATTAACGGATTGTATGATGCCCATAAAGCCGGGGCGCCTGTAATTGCCATCGCATCAACCGTTATGAGTATGGAATTTGGTACAGACTATTTCCAGGAAACCAATACCATCAAGCTTTTTGACGATTGCAGCCATTATAACCAAATAGCGACCACGCCGGCTCAATTTCCGCGTATGCTGCAGGCAGGCATACAGTATGCCTTGAATAAAAAAGGGGTATCAGTAATAGGCCTGCCCGGCGACCTCACCAAAATGAATGCAGAAGAAGGAGTGTCTTCTACACAAAATTATAATCCTGTTCCCGAGGTCAGACCTTCAGCCACTGATTTGAAACAATTGGCTCAATTAATAGATGAGCATAAAAAGATAGTTGTTTTTTGCGGGATAGGTGCAGCGGATTCGCACGATGAGGTAGTAAATCTATCCAATAAGCTAAACGCACCGGTAGGCTATTCTTTCAAAGGTAAAATGAGTATCCAATATGACAACCCTAATGAGGTTGGCATGACCGGCTTGCTGGGCTTGCCATCGGCATTTCATAGTATGCATGAATGCGACCTGCTGATCCTGCTGGGTACCGATTTCCCTTATGCCCAGTTTATGCCACCAAAGTGCAAAATTGTACAGGTGGATATTAAATCCGAGCGTTTGGGCCGCCGTGCTAAAGTGGATATGGGTTTATGTGGTAATATAAAAGATACATTAACAGCTTTGTTGCCATTGGTCGCTCAAAAAAAGGACGATAGCTTTTTAAAAGAGCAATTGGAGTTTTATGCCGAGGTGAAAAAACAGATGCAAGGCTATGTGAATGATGGCGGGGAAACCGATAATATTCATCCCGAAAAGGTTGCCAGTATATTGGATGAGCTAGCTGCTGATGACGCCATATTTACGGTTGACACTGGCATGTCGTGCGTATGGGGAGCGCGATATATTAACGCCACCGGCAAACGTGAGCTGTTAGGTTCTTTTAATCATGGTTCCATGGCTAATGCTATGCCTATGGCTATTGGCGCGGCATTAACGTGCCCCAACAGGCAGGTAATAGCTATGTGTGGCGATGGGGGCTTATCTATGCTTTTAGGCGATTTGGCTACTATAGTTCAATATAAATTACCGGTTAAGATCATCTTATTTAATAACCGGTCATTAGGTATGGTAAAGCTTGAAATGGAAGTTGCCGGCCTGCCCGACTGGCAAACCGATATGGTTAACCCTGATTTTGCTTTAGTGGCACAAGCTATGGGCATAAAAGGAATTACAGTGACCGAGCCTGATAATGTTAAACAAGCATTGCAGGAAGCCTTGCAACATAAAGGTCCTGTATTAATAAATATCATGACCGATCCCAATGCCTTAGCCATGCCGCCAAAAATTGAGTTTGAACAGGTAAAAGGCATGGCATTATCCATGACCAAACTGGTATTAAATGGCAGAATGGACGAAGTGCTGGATACCGTTAAAGCAAATTATAAGCATTTGAAGGAAGTGTTATAGCAGTTAACAGTTTTCAGAGAACAGTTGGCAGTAAATTTTAACTGCAAACTGTTCTCTACCTGCTGCAAACTATAAATATGGTTTCCACCAACCAGAATTATACGCCCCCGTAACTTCGGTTGGCTTGCCAGGTTCGGGTACAAATAGTTCTATCTTTTTATCGGCAGCATATTGTTGCAGTTTTTCAATAGGCTCAAACCAATCATGCAGCGCCAGGTTAAAGGTGCCCCAATGTATCGGCATCATTAATTTGCCTTTTAAAGCCACGTGGGCGTTTGATGCATTATCAGGCCCCATGTGTATATCGGGCCAGTACTCGCCATAGGCGCCAATTTCTAATATGGTTAGGTCAAATGGGCCATATAACTCTCCTATTTCTTTAAACCCCGGGAAGTATCCCGAATCGGCCCCAAAAAATATATTGTGCTTTTTGCCCTTTATGATAAATGACGACCACAAAGTTTCATTACGTCTAAATATCCCCCTGCCCGAAAAATGCCTTGCCGGTGCAGCGGTTATCACACAATCATGATTTATCATTACACTATCACCCCAATCCATTTCGGTAATGTAATTTTTTACGATGCCAAATTTCTCCAAATGCTGTCCAACGCCTAGTGAGCAATAGAACGGTATATCGGTACCCGCAAAAAACTTAATGGTTTCTTTATCCAAGTGGTCATAATGGTCATGAGATACAATGATGGCATCCAATGGGGGCAAATCACTCAAAGCTATAGGCGGCCTAAAAAAACGCTTTGGTCCCATCCATTGCACAAAAGATACCCGCTGGCTCCAAACCGGGTCGGTTAAAATGGTTCGCCCGTCAATTTCTATTAATAAGCTGGAGTGCCCCACCCAGGTTATGCGCAGGCCGCTTTTTGGCGGCGTTGTAAAAATGGAAGTATCAGTTTTAAAAGGCCCCAGGTTTTTATGTGGTACCACCTCGGCCTTGTTGGTAGCATAGGCCCGCATAATGGGTATCATCTTGTCAAAACCAGCTTCGTCTGTTGGTATGGGGTTTAAATATTTTCCGTCTTTTTTTCTTGACTCTGATATCATATTCACATTACATATTACATAAAGTACCGGTATATAATTATACAACAAGGTATTAAATGGCGTTGTATTAAATTATTTATTTAAAAATTTGATGGCCGCATTACAAAATTTTTGCAAATCAGCAGGTAACGTATTTTTAGCATAGGGGTGTGTGCCCCCAAAGGTATGGTCGGCACCTTTTATTAGCAATAGTTCGGCATGGGGTTGTGCCGTATGTAGTTGTTCGGCATGGGTAGGAGCTACGGTTTTATCCGCATCGCCATGTATAATTATCCACGGTTGCGTTATTTCAGCTGCTTTTTTTAAAACGTTAAGCCTTTCCGGGTGTTTATCCAGGTCGTACAACAAACTGGCCTTTAAAGGCATTTGTTGGTTGGTACGGCTGTTCAGCATATACATTATGCCCTGTAATTTCCATTGCTGTTCGGCTTCTTTAGGCCAAAGGTTATGAAAGCTTGAAGTAGAACCCATGGTAACCAGTTTTTTTATCCGCTTATCTTCGGCAGTTTTAACTATACTAATGCCGCCACCCATGCTATGGCCAATTAAATATACGCCATTTGCCCGCGGTATTGCCGAGCCATTAATGGCAAAATCAATAACCGTGTTCAGGTCATCCAACTCAATAGAAAACGTATTGTCGCTAAAAGCTATCAGGTCCGTAAAATCTATCGGATTATCAGGCGTGGTGCCGTTATGGCTAAAGTTGAATTTTAAATAACGGTAACCGTTTTGGGCAAAGTAATTGGCTACCAGGTTATGCGCACCCCAGTCTTTAAACCCTTTAAAGCCATGTACGAAGATAACCAGCGGAGCATCTTTAAAATTTTCATCATAAGTAAGGTCCATTAACATGCCCCTGCCTTTAGCGCCTGATAGTGTGAAAAATTCTTTTTTAATCATTGTTATATAAGCCAATTATACCACAATGCGCGGCGTTAACCAAGTTATAGATGCTTTTTACCTGTGGTTGTTACAAAACTTCCATCCCGCGCCCCGGTTATCAATGTCGGCTGTGATGCAACCGCAACAGCCATTAAAACAGTAAAGGTAAATGTACCCAATTTAACGGCGCATCTCCAACCTATTTTGTATATGCATGCGTAAATACGCCGTCAGCATTAAACTTGGGCTAATGGCGGCAAACAGATGTGGTATTTTAAACATCAATCCCGCGCCAAACAATATTTCAAGAACACCCTACAAAGAATTTATAAATTGGGGATATGGAATATAATGCCGAATGATGCGGATGTACGACGGCGGATTGCGGAAATGGTTTACTCCGGCATATAAATAGCCGGTTATGAGGATAAGCAAACTGGTTTTTTTTAGCATTTTCGTAATTTTAGCTATATTTTTGGCTATAAAACGACTATTTGAATAATAAAATGCCGTTTATTTATAAACATTCTAAATTCAACGGTATGACAAAGTCTTGACATTGGTTCTGGTTTAGGATGTTACTTTTGTTGGGTCAAATTTAAAATGCTTTGAAGTATTTAAAGGTAATAGCTTTTACACATAAACAGATCGAACTAAAGGAGCTGGGGAAACTGGTAATCTGCGAGGAGAATCTTACAGATAAGCTCCAGCATGTAAAAGCCGAGTTTGGTATATCCGAAATTTTTTACCTGGCTACCTGTAACCGGGTTGAATTTGTAATAATAACCCCCGAGGATGTTGACAAAGCATTTGCCAATAAGCTTATTAAAGCATTAGACATCGACCTATGCGCAGAACATATGGGTGCTTTTGTTGACGCGGCTTCTATTTACCAGGACCAGGAAGCGCTTAACCACTTACTGCGTATGTCGTGCTCGTTAGAAAGTCTGGTGGTTGGCGAAAAAGAAATTTTATCACAGCTGCGAAAAGCTTATGAGGATAGCCGTGAGGCGGGCCTTACCGGCGACTGCCTGCGAATGTTCATGACTTGTGTGGTTAAAACAGCTAAAGAGGTTTACACAAATACCAACATCGCTAAAAATCCAATTTCGGTGGTGTCGTTGGCTTATCGTAAACTTAATGATCTTAAATTATGTTCAAACGCGCGTATCCTTATCATCGGCGCAGGCGAAACCAACCAAAATATTTCCAAATATCTTCAAAAACATAAATTCTCCAACTTCGCGGTATTTAATCGCACCCTGTCAAAGGCCCAAAAACTGGCTGTTGATTTGAATGGAGAAGCATTTACGCTGGATGGATTAAAAACTTACAATAAGGGCTTTGATGTTATTATTACCTCTACATCAGCAACAGAGCCTATTATTACGCCCGAAATTTATGCAAGCTTACTAAACGGCGAAACCGGCAAAAAAACTATCGTCGATCTGGCTATACCTAATGATACCGCGCCCGAAGTACTGGAGCGGTTTCCGGTAAATTATATAGAGGTGTGTTCTTTAAGCGAGGTTGCCAAACGCAATTTACAAGAGCGTTATCAAGAGCTTACCCATGCCGAAGCTATAATAGCGCAAAATATGGCCGAATTTATACAGATGCTTAAACAGCGTCGCATAGAATTAGCCATGCGCCAGGTGCCCGAAAAGATAAAAGAGATACGCAATACCGCCATCAATAGTGTATTTGCCGACGAGCTGCAAGGCATGGACCAGCAATCGCGCGAGGTGCTGGAACGCGTTATCAACTACATGGAAAAAAAATACATTAGCGTACCCATGGTAATGGCTAAGGATATTTTGATCAATAATCATTAATATTATCCCCAATTCTTCTTTATTAATATAGCTCAGCCGTACGTCATCATCAGCGGTAACGTGGCGATCTCTGCACGCCAGACAGAAAATAATATATTTTTTTTGTCAATGTAATTCAGTAACTTAGATATTATCTAAAGTGCTATATACTAATGAGATTCACCAGGGGAAATATTGTTGTAGCTAATCCAATTCCGGATGAAACAAGAATTTATTATTCTAAAGGCGACGCACTGTTTAAATTGGTTTTATTATTCATTGGATTTGGATGCGCTGTATATCTTGTAACACGGGGGCCGGATTATTATGCCGGCGGTATAATGCTTGGTATACTCACCAGTATTTTTATTTATATAAAAGGCAGAAATTTTATTATTGATGAGCCCCGCATAATTATCAATAATAAAGGCATACAAACCGATACGGTGCCATTTTATCCCTGGCATGAAATAACAGAAGTTAAGGTAAAAGAAATAGGTTGGAGGAGAAGGGGCTCTCATTATCTTGCCTACCAGGTGCCTGAAAAACACTTAACTGTAAAAATTGATAATTTAAATATTTCCGTAGATAATTTGGATACACTGGTACACTATTATCAGGAGCGAAGCGAAAATACTTCTTTTACTCATTGAGATAATTCGGGACAGTTTCTATCCAGCCTTTAGGTATAACCAGACAACTTGTTGACGAATGGCTTTTCAACTCCCGAAAAATCATCACTCCACCAGTCCTGAATGGTTTCAATAATAGCTGAATACACTTCATCGGCCGGGTTGTTTACTGTAATGCTTTTTTGATAGTCTTTCATATGTGTCTTTTTGGTTTTAATATTGTTTTACAATCAAGATTTGAATGCTGTCAAATCTTGTCACAATTACTTTCGGTCAGCCAGAAGTTTCTCTTCGTCTGCAGTTTTTGGGTTGCCAGTGCTATTGGGCTGCCCTTTACCTGTACTAATCAAGCTACGCAAACTATTTTGTATATAACCGGTCCATGCATTAAAGCAGATATCATAACATTCATATTCGGGAACTAAACCTTGATGAGTGAAGCAAATTTGCGTTTTGTTATCCTGTTTAGTGATCTCAAAATTAATTTTTGTGCCTATCCATTCGCTTTTGTCCTTCGTGAATTTAAAATAGTTGTCCATAACAAGCCATGCAACTTTTTTGTCGGGAATAACTTCTATCAATTTCATTTTACAGGAATGAATATCTTCGAAATGATATTTAAACTCATCATTGAGTTTGTCTGTACTGCCTTCAATTTCTTCTGACCACCATCCGCGAACGTCATTGATGGCATTGAACGCTTCTGCCGGAGTTTGGTCTACCAACAGGGTAGTGGTAAAATCTGATGTTGTCATTTTCATTGTTTTTTTAGTTTGGTAATTTGTTATTTAATAGTGTTTCTAACTTTTTTAGTTTCGATGCCCAGAATTCGTCGAAGTAGGAGATCCAGCCTTGCAGTTCTTCAAAACCATCTTTTTTCAGCATACAATACCGTTCCCGGCCAATATCCTGGATAGAAATGAAGCCAGCGGTTTCCAATATTTTAATATGCTTTGAAACGGCGGGACGGCTCATATCGAAATTATCAGCAAGACTGTTGATAGTCAAGCTATCTGCGGAGAGCAGCATTAGCATTTTTCGCCTGCTGGGATCACCGATTACCTGGAATGCGTCAAGCCTTGGTATTGCCATGTTATTCAGCATTTAAATGATTCATCATCTTTTGTATATTTTTAACCCAGCCATCTGCCAAACCATTGTAAAAACTCAGATTTTCCTTTTTCGCGAAACCGCTATGCTCTAAAAAAAGATCGGTGCCTTTATCTGTTGGCTGCAATTTCCAAACAACTACAGAATCAAGCGTTATCTCGCCACCACCGGGGCCGCTCTTCCATGAATATGAAAGCTTTTTAAAAGGAACTATCTCTAATACTCTGCAGTAGAAGATCCCATCGAAATCGAGGCTCGGTATTGGGTTTGTCCGGAATTGAAAGTCGAGCCCTACAACGGGCTGAAAATCATTTTTCATGAGCCATAGCTCCATTAATTCAGGTTTCGTGAGGTAATCCCAAACCGCTTGAGGTGGATGAGGGAAGAAAAATTGGTGTTTAATGCTTTTTTTCATATATGTAACTTTGAAGTTACTCAAAGATATAGGTAACTTTTGGGTTACGCAAATGTTTTTTTAAAAAACTAAATTTCCGGTTGGCGGCATCAATAGTATTGGCGGGGTTACCCGTACACTCATTGAATAGTCACTTTATTTTCATATCATTAATAAAATAGACAACCATCCGTATAAAAAATTAAATTTGCACTTGCAAATAGAATAACCACTTGGAAAGAACGTTAATTATAGGTACACGCGGAAGCGAACTTGCACTATGGCAGGCTAATTTTGTTAAGGACAGCCTGGCAAAAGTGAATATTACTGTAGAGCTAAAGATTATTAAGACACAAGGCGACCGCTTACTTAATTTAAGTTTTGATAAATTAGAAGGTAAAGGCTTTTTTACCAAAGAGCTGGAAGAAGAATTATTGGCAGGTACTATTGACATTGCGGTACACTCACACAAGGACCTGCCCACCGAAAACCCTCCGGGACTCATCATCGCGGCAGTATCAGAGCGGGAAGACCCTTCTGAGCTGCTGCTGATCTTGAAGGACTGTGTGGATGTTCACCAAAAGCTATCTGTAAAATTTGGCGCTATTGTAGGCACTTCATCCAACAGGCGCAAGGCACAGCTACTGGCCTATCGCCCTGATCTGGAAATTGAGGACCTTCGCGGCAATGTACCTACCCGCATAGGTAAATTGCGCAAAGAAAATTACGACGCCATTATGCTGGCCAAAGCCGGTGTTAGCCGTTTAGGGATTGACTTGAGCGAATTTCACGTAGAAGAACTAACCCCTAACGAAATTGTACCCGCACCTGCACAAGGTGTTTTAGCTATACAGATACGCGAAAGCGATACCGAACTGTTCGGGGCCCTGCAGGTGCTAAACCACCCCGATGTTGCCGAAGAACTGGC
>NZ_JAQBOW010000091.1 GCF_028287845.1 Mucilaginibacter sp. | reverse complement strand
CGTATCTTTGCAGTCCCGAAAAAGCGGGGTATAATAAGATTTTAATAATTTAAATTAAAGCAAGTGAATACGTTAAGTTACAAAACTGTCTCAGCCAACAAAAAAACCGTTAACAAACAGTGGGTTGTTGTTGACGCAAATGGCGAGATTTTGGGGCGCTTGTCTACGAAGATCGCAATGATCATCCGTGGAAAAAACAAGCCAGATTTTACCCCAAACGTAGACTGTGGTGATAATGTAATAGTTATCAACGCAGACAAGGTAAAGTTGACCGGAAACAAATTCAGCGATAAGCAATATGTTTCTTACACAGGTTATCCTGGTGGTCAGCGTTTCATTTCTCCTAAGGAGTTAATGGCAAAACATCCAACACGCGTAATTGAAAAAGCCGTGCGTGGTATGTTACCTAAAAGTCGTTTGGGCAAAGTATTGTTTGGCAATTTGCATGTATATGCAGGCGACCAGCATCCTCATGAAGCACAAAACCCGAAAGCCATTTAACTTTAAAAACTAAGGAAAAAAGAAATGCCAACAACTAACACTTCAGGCAGAAGAAAAACAGCCGTTGCACGTATCTACCTTACAGATGGTAGCGGTGCAATTACCGTAAACGGTAAAGATTACAAAGAATACTTCCCTACATTGCCATTGCAATACATCGTTACTCAATCAACCGAGGTTTCTGGGTCAACCGGATTATATGATGTTAAAGTTAATGTTGCAGGTGGTGGTGTAAAAGGACAGGCAGAAGCCGTTCGTTTAGCTATTGCGAAAGCTATTGTTGAACTCGATGCTGATAAGAAGCCTTCATTGCGCGCTAAAGGTTTAATGACACGTGATAACCGTATGGTTGAGCGTAAAAAACCAGGTCGCAAGAAAGCACGTAAGAGATTCCAATTCAGTAAACGATAATTTAAGGAGGACAACAAAATGGCAAGAACAACATACGACGAGTTACTGGATGCAGGTGTACACTTTGGTCACCTTACCCGCAAATGGGATCCTAAAATGTCACAGTACATTTTTATGGAGCGCAACGGTATTCATATAATAGACTTAAATAAAACCTTATCGAAGGTTGAAGAAGCTGCTGCAGCTATAAAACAAATTGTAAAATCAGGACGTAAAGTATTATTCGTAGCTACAAAGAAACAAGCGAAAGATATTGTTGCTGAATATGCAAAAGGTGTAAACATGCCTTTCATAACCGAACGTTGGTTAGGTGGTATGTTAACCAACTTTGCAACTGTACGCAAGTCTATCAAAAAGATGTCTAACATCGATAAATTGACTAAAGACGGTACTTACACCAACCTTTCTAAAAAAGAAAGATTGATGATACAACGTGAGCGTATTAAATTAGAAACTTTGTTAGGTGGTATTTCTGATTTAAATCGTTTACCTGCTGCATTGTTTTTGATCGACGTTAAGAAAGAGCACATCGCTGTTTCTGAAGCATTAAAGTTAAACATACCAACCTTTGCAATGGTTGATACTAACTCCGATCCTTCAAACATCGATTTCCCTATCCCTGCAAATGATGATGCTACCAAATCAATTTCATTGATAACCGGTATCATAATCAAAGCAATTGAAGAAGGTTTAGAAGAACGCAAACGCGAAAAAGATGATGAAGCTGAAAAAGAAGCAGCAGTAGCGAAAGCTAAAGCTGATGCTCCTGAAGTTGCTGACAGGGCCCCGGCTGCTGAAGGTAAAAGAAGCCGTAAAGTAGCTGTTGATGCTACCGCAGCTGTAGCCGACGAAGCTCCTGCCGCAGCTGATAGCACAGAAGAATAATTTTGTGAATGGTGAGTGGTGATTAGTGAGTAATTTTAAACTTACCAATCACTATTCACCATTCGCTATTTAAAACTTATAACTGAAAATAAGATGTCTACAGTACAAATATCAGCATCCGATGTAAACAAACTGCGCCAGCAAACTGGTGCCGGTATGATGGATTGCAAAAAAGCTTTAACCGAAACTAACGGTGATTTTGAAGCAGCTATTGATTTTTTAAGAAAAAAAGGTGCTAAAGTAGCCGCCAGCCGTCAAGATAGAGAGTCTAACGAAGGTGTTGTTATTGCACGCACATCTGCAGATGGAAAACGCGGTGTAGTAATTGAATTAAATTGCGAAACTGATTTCGTTGCTAAAAATGCCGAGTTTGTTGCTTTTGCTAACGCGATTGCTAACGAAGCGGTTGAGCAAAACCCTGCAAACCTTGAAGAATTAAATAAATTAGGTATTGACGTTGAAAACTCACGCACTACTATCGGCGAAGCTACTATTGATAAAACAGGAAAAATTGGCGAGAAAATAAGCGTATCTAAATATGAAGTTATTGAAGGCGAAAAAGTTATCGCTTACATACATGGTAACTTCCGTTTAGCTGTATTAGTTGGCCTGAGCAAAAATGTTGCAGGTGCTGATGAAGCAGGAAAAGACGTAGCTATGCAAATTGCTGCCATGAACCCTGTTGCTATTGATAAAGATGGTGTTGATGCAACTACTATAGAGCGTGAGCTTGAAATTGCTAAAGACCAAATACGTGCAGAAGGCAAACCGGAAGAAATGGTTGAAAAGATCTCTTTAGGTAAATTAAACAAATTCTACAAAGACTCAACCCTGTTAAACCAGGAGTTTGTTAAAGACCCATCAAAAAATGTATCTCAATTTTTAGATACGGTTGATAAGGGACTGACAGTGACTGCCTTTAAACGGGTTGCTTTAGGAGCTTAAATATTTTAATCCCCGCTGAAAAGCGGGGATTTTTTTTGTCTTAGCCCCACCCGACCCTTTCCGATAGGAGGGCTTTTAAATGTTATTTCGTTATTATAAAATATTTTAGAAAGTCTCCTCTACCGGGGGAGATTTAGAAAGGGCTAAATGATAACAGTCTTACATAATCTTCAACTTATTACTGATGGTGTTATTACCAGAGGCAAAGCTGTTTTGTTACAAGGCGAACAGATCATAGATATTATTGCAGATACCGATATTCCGCAAGATGTAAAGCGAGTCGACCTAAACGGTAATTATCTCGCGCCCGGATTAATTGACCTGCAAATTTATGGTAGTGGTTCGTCGTTATTTTTTGGCGGTGATCCATCAGCAGAAGCATTGGCACAAATGGAGCAAGCGTTGCTTGCTCAGGGATGTACCGGCTTTTTAGCAACCATTGCTACCAATACCGATGATATTGTTGAACAGGGCATAGATGCAGCTGTACAATATTGGGATAAAAGAACAGGTAATTTATTAGGGCTGCATTTAGAGGGCCCATATTTAAACCCTAAACGTAAAGGCGCCCATCCGGAGGAGTTAATTAAAAAGGCAACCCTTGCGCAGGTTAAGAGCTGGGTTGAAAAAGCCAATGGTCTCATAAAGATGATAACCCTGGCGCCCGAATTGCAGGATGCCGAAGTAATTGATTATTTGCATCAACAGGGTATTGTACTATCCTCGGGTCATAGCAATGCTACTTATACCGAGGGAAAATCATTTCTAAACAAACCAATTAGGGCAGTTACACATTTATATAATGCTATGCCGCCAATGCACCATCGCGAGCCAGGGTATATCCCGGCAATATTTGAAGAGAAACCTTATACAAGTATTGTTGCCGATGGTGTGCATGTTGATTTTGCACTGATTCGTTTAGCTAAACGCGAATTAGGCGACAAGCTGTTTTTAATAACCGATGCCGTAACAGAAGCTGATAAAGGAACGTATCAGCATCAATTTAAGGGTGACAGATATGTTACCCCGGACGGAACTTTATCCGGCTCATGCCTCACCATGTTAAAAGCAGTACAGAACTGTGTTGTACATGTGGGTATTGAACTACCAGAGGCGATAAATATGGCATCATTATATCCTGCTCGATTAATTAACGCTGATAAAAAAGGAAAAATTGAGAAGGGCTATGATGCTGACATGATAATATTCAATAATGATTTTGAAGTTAAGGGGATTGTATTTAAGGGTGTTATTTAACAATTACAATATAAAATTTTAACAATAGCATTAATTCTCTATTTTTGGTAAACCTACGGCATTCATGAAATACAAAAGAATATTACTAAAACTCAGCGGCGAATCCTTAATGGGCGACAGGCAATACGGCATTGATAACAAACAGGTATTGCAATATGCTCATGATATAAAGGGTGTTTATGAAAAGGGCATTGAAATAGCAATAGTAGTTGGAGGTGGTAATATTTTTAGAGGACTGAGTGCCGAAAAATCTGGCATGGAACGTGCCCAGGCAGATTATATGGGTATGCTGGCCACAGTTATAAATTGTATGGCGCTGCAAAACGCGTTAGAAAGTGTTGGTGTTGAAACCCGTTTACAATCGGCCATTAAAATGGAGCAAATTTGCGAGCCTTATATCCGCCGTCGGGCTATGCATCATTTAGAGGTAGGTAAAATAGTAATATTTGGTGCCGGTACTGGTAACCCGTACTTTACTACTGATACAGCGGCATCGCTGCGCGCTATCGAAATAAAAGCCGATGTAGTTTTAAAAGGTACCCGTGTTGATGGTATTTATACCGCCGACCCCGAGAAGGACCTAACTGCTACCCGTTACGATGAAATAACTTTCCAGGAAGTATATGATAAGGGTTTAAACGTTATGGATATGACCGCCATTACCCTTTGCCAGGAAAACAAGCTGCCTATCATCGTGTTCGATATGAACAAACCAGGCAATTTTATGAAAATTGCAGAGGGTGAGCCGATAGGGACATTGGTTCATTAGTGATTATTTAGCGGCGTTTAGCTCACTTTTTATATCGTTCCAACTTAAAAAAGTAGTCTCACCTTTATTTATAACGGCTAAGTCGCCTATCTAATTCCTGTTCGTGTGTAGTGGCAATATTGTTGGGGTCAATACTATCCCAAATTTTTTCGATCATCAAAATGCGCTCAGCAACACTCATCTCTAATATTTCCTTCATTGGTATCATGTGTTAATTAATGTATTTTTTTATTTTTAGCAACTATGGCAAAGGCGCTGTCAACAAGTTAAATATTGTTAATTAAATAATAGCATAGGATTAATTAAACCAAAAATCATACTTTTTACTATTTTTGACAAAAAATTATAACAATGAGCGAACTCATTAGAAAACAAGTAACTGACGCCAAAGCGGCAATGGACAGGGCAATTGACCATGCAGACGGCGAATTAAATAAAATACGTGCGGGCAAGGCGAGTCCTTCAATGCTGGATGATGTTTATGTTGATTACTATGGTACTGCAACACCTTTAAGCCAGGTAGGTAGTGTTAATACCCCTGATGCGCGTACCATTGTGGTGCAGCCCTGGGAAAAATCGCTATTAAGCGCTATTGAGAAAGCCATAATGGAGGCTAACCTTGGCGTTAACCCACAAAATGATGGCATAATTATTCGCATTAACGTACCGCCGTTAACCGAGGAGCGTCGTCGTGATTTGGTTAAGAGAGCTAAAGGTGAGGCCGAAAATGGTAAAATTGCTATTCGCAACGTACGCAAGGATGCCAACGAAAAAATACGTAAGCTAAAAGCCGACGGAGTATCAGAAGATGAAATGAAAGCCGGCGAGGGCGAGATACAAAAGCTAACCGATGCCTATATTATTAAGGTAGACCAGCTATCAGAAGCTAAAGAAAAAGATATCATGACGGTTTAATATTAACCTTATTGTCAAATTAAAGGGGATGAGCTACTTAGCCGTTCCCTTTTTTTATTTTTGGACAAAACTCAAATAATTGAATGAAAGTACTCTTATCATACCTTAAAGAACACCGCAGTATTGTTATTTTTGCCCTGTTTTTGGCTGCAATGAACATTGGGTTTTCTTTAATGGATCCTTATATCTCGGGTCGTATTCTGGATACCGTTATTGGCCAAAGTGACAAGCTTAATTTAAGCGCATACTTGGGTAGCGCATTAAAATTAGTCGGCCTGGGCGTTGGTGTCGCTATGGTATCGCGTATAGCAAAAAATTTCCAGGATTACTTCACTAATATCATCACGCAAAAAGTTGGCGCTAAAATGTATGCCGATGGATTAAAGCACTCTCTTGAATTACCATACCAGGTTTTTGAAGATCAGCGCAGTGGCGAGACATTGGGAATCCTGCAAAAAGTACGGATTGATTGCGAAGCATTTATAACCGCATTTATTGGGATACTGTTTGTGAGCATTACAGGTATGAGCTTTGTAATTGTTTACTCACTGTTTGTAAGCTATAAGGTTACATTGGTTTATTTGGCAGCTATCCCTATTATTACGTTTGTAAGCACATCACTAAGCCGCCGGATAAAAACGGTGCAAAGAAGTATACTTTCTGAAACAACCGCATTGGCGGGATCTACCACAGAGTCATTAAGAAATATTGAATTGGTAAAAAGTCTTGGACTGGTAAAACAGGAAATAAGCCGGTTAAATAATACTACCTATAAAATTCTAGGTCTTGAACTAAAAAAAGTAAAATATGTACGAAGCATGAGCTTTGTGCAAGGTACAACCGTGAATTTTGTACGCAGTGTTATGGTGTTGGTATTGTTACTGCTTATTCATGACCGCACTATAACCGCGGGCCAGTACTTAAGCTTGCTTTTTTATTCGTTCTTTTTGTTTAACCCGCTGCAGGAGTTAGGAAATGTTATTGTTGCCTGGCGCGAGGCCCAGGTTTCGTTAGCTAATTTTGAGCGGATAACAAGCACACCTATTGATAAAAAACCTGAAAAACCTGTCTTGTTAGAAAAGATCAATACCTTAACTTTTGATAACGTAAGCTTTAAACACTTAACAGCTAACCGTAACGCGCTTAACCATATTAGCTTTGAAACTGTAAGTGGCGAAACTATTGCTTTTGTAGGTCCGTCAGGATCAGGCAAAACAACGTTAGTTAAGTTATTGGTAGGCTTATATCAGCCGTTAGAGGGTAATATATCTTATAATAATATCCAAAGTAAAGAGATCGATCTGGATCAGCTACGCGAGAAAATAGGGTTTGTAACGCAGGACACACAGTTGTTTTCGGGCACTATCCGTGAGAACTTACTATTCGTTCGCCCGGAAGCTACAGATGAAGAATGTTTGGAAGTACTGCAACGTGCCGCATGCCAAACTTTAATGGAGCGCGCCAGCAATGGCCTTGATACAGTGATAGGTGAGGGTGGCGTAAAGGTTTCGGGTGGCGAGAAGCAACGTTTGTCAATAGCGCGTGCCTTATTACGTAAACCTGATCTGTTGGTATTTGATGAAGCAACCTCATCGTTAGATTCGTTGACCGAGGAAGAGATAACAGAAACTATCAGGGATGTATCTGTATACGGAAATCAAATAACTATTTTGATAGCTCACCGTTTATCAACCATAATGCATGCCGATAGAGTGTATGTATTGGAAAAAGGTAGAATTATAGAATCTGGCAAACATGCTGACCTGTTATTGCAAAAAGGCCTGTATTATGCTATGTGGAGACAGCAAATTGGCGAAAAAGATACCGTCGAGGTAGATTAATTTAATAAACTATGTATATTATAACTTCAGCTTTCAGCGGTACTGTAGGATTTATATTTTTGATACTGTGGGTATTATTGGTATTTTTTGCTTTGATCAGTATCTTTCGTAATTCCAACGTAAACCGGGATAATAAATTTTTATGGTTTATTATAGTTGTTATAGTGCCGATAGTTGGTCCGCTCACTTATTGGTTCTGGCACAGTGTAAGGCAGCCGGGATAACATACATAGCTGTCATGTTATACATGACATGAAACTATGTGACTGGACCCGCTCTTATGCCATTTCTCCTTCAGAATTTCACGAAATTTTATAACTCAGGATGACTTTCGACGCATTCATTAGTGAATACACTTTAAATAGCTGTTTCCTTTTTTACTTTAGGCGCTGATATCTCATGTAATGATAATGGTATCAGCTTTTTAGTTTTAAAGTAGGTGATACTTACTATTATTAAAGTCATACTTCCCCCAAAAAGCACAGATGGGACCGTGCCCATTAGGTTAGCTGCAGTGCCTGATTCAAAAGCGCCTATCTCGTTTGATGAGCCAATAAACATTTGATTTACTGCCGATACGCGCCCACGCATACTATCAGGCGTTAGTAGCTGCATAATAGTACCACGAATTAATACACTGATGCTATCAAACCCACCCTCAGTAAATAAAAATAACAACGATAAATAAAAATTGCGCGATAAGGCAAAACAGATAATAGACAAGCCAAAACCGGTTACCGCTATTAACAAATTGCGCCACGGCTTACCCATTGGTGATATACGGGCCATTGCCAGCATAACCAATACCGCGCCTAATGATGAAGTAGCACGCATAATGCCTAATCCTTGCGGGCCTACATGTAATACCTCATTAGCAAATACAGGCAACAAGGCAACCGCGCCGCCAAAAAATACCGAGAACAGATCGAGGCTCATGGCCCCTATCATCATCTTGTTATTGAACACGAAATGAATACCTTCTGACAGGCTCTTCCAGATACTTTCTTTAGGTATGTATACAGGTGGGAATCTTTTTAAGAAAAACACACATATCAATGCTATTAGCAGGAATATAATAATAATGATAAATGTTACGGTAATTCCATAAAATCCATAAACCAAACCACCAACCAACGGACCTAAAATGGATGCTATTTGCCAGCTCGAGCTATTCCAGCTGCTGGAGTTTGGGTAAATTTCTTTTGGTACGCTATGTGCCATAATGGTAAAAGCAGCCGGGTTGTAAAATGCCCGTGCCACGCCATTACAAAATACCATCATATATAAAATGGGTATTATCCACCCTGCATGTATGTAGGCTTCCATGCTTTGTAGGGTAATGGTAAACATTACTATTGATGAGAGTAATACTGCAAAAAAGACGAACAGCAGCATTTTCTTTTTTTCGGATTTATCAGCTATGTAGCCACCATATAAAGCAATACCAATGGATGGAATAGCTTCGCTTAAACCTATTAGCCCCAAAGCAAAAGCGCTTTTAGTTAATTGGTAAACATAAAAGCCTAAAATTACGGCCTGCATTTGGTAAGCGAAAGTGAAGAAAAACTTCATGCCCAGGTATGAGCGAAAATCTTTATAGCGTAAAGCTATGAAAGAATCATTTTTTGGTAAGGGTTGACTGTCTGCTTCTGGCATCTAAGCAAATTTACAATTCAAAATTTAAGATTTAAGATTATTTGAGATAAATGTAAAGTGAAGATATATTTTTGTTACGATATTTTATCCCAACTCAACCCCGCGTTCTTTACCTGGAAGGCCAGGTTAAGTATTTGATTTTCGGGTGCTACCAGTTGAGGATCTGTGGCAAAAATATCTTCAACACATTTACGTGCCTGTAATAGTAATTGCTGGTCTGTAGTAAGGTCGGCAACTTTTAGGTCGAGCAGGCCGCTTTGCTGGGTGCCTTCAATATTACCTGGGCCACGTAGCTGTAGGTCGGTTTCTGCAATCTCAAAACCGTTATTGGTTTTAACCATGGTGTTTAAGCGTATACGGCCCTCATGACTCAATTTTTCTTTACTCATTAATATACAATAAGATTGCTCGGCCCCGCGCCCCACACGGCCCCTAAGCTGGTGCAATTGTGATAACCCAAACCGCTCTGCATTCTCAATAATCATTACCGAAGCGTTAGGGATATTAACACCCACTTCAATTACAGTAGTAGCTACCATAATTTGCGTTTCGCCTTTAACAAAGCGTTGCATTTCAAATTCTTTTTCGGCAGCCTTTATTTTGCCGTATACCACGCTTAATTTATAATTTGGTAACGGAAACTCACGCGATATTACATCAAAACCCTCCATTAAGTTTTTAAGGTCGAGTTTTTCACTCTCCTGTATCAGCGGATATACAATATAAATTTGCCTACCCTTAGCTATTTCATCTTTCATCAAGCCAAACATTCGCAAGCGGCTGTTCTCATAAAAGTGAACGGTCTTTATAGGCTTCCGTCCAGCAGGTAACTCATCTATTACAGAAATATCCAAATCGCCATAGAGCGTCATAGCTAATGTACGCGGAATAGGGGTAGCCGTCATTACCAAAATATGTGGCGGAACGGCATTCTTTCGCCATAATTTGGCACGTTGCTCAACACCAAAACGATGCTGCTCATCAATTACTACCAAACCCAGATTTTTGTATTGTACCTTATCTTCAATAAGCGCGTGTGTGCCTATTAATATTTTAAGGTCGCCGTTCTCTAGTTTTTCGTGTAATATTTTGCGATCTTTTTGTTTGGTAGAGCCTGTTAACAGGGCTACTTCAATAAAATCATTGCCAACCAAACTTTTTATAGTTTGATAATGCTGATTTGCCAATATCTCTGTAGGCGCCATAATACAAGTTTGGAAACCATTGTCAATAGCTATGAGCATGCTCATTAGGGCAACAACGGTTTTACCGCTGCCAACATCGCCTTGTAACAAGCGGTTCATTTGCACACCTCGCTGGGTATCCTGCCGTATTTCTTTTAAAACTTTTTTTTGTGAATTGGTTAGTTCAAAAGGTAATTTATGGTGATAAAACTCATTAAAATAATGGCCCACTTTATCAAATATATTACCCTTGAATTTTTGAATGCGCAGCAACTTATTTTTTAAAAGTTTAAGCTGCAAAAAGAAAAGCTCTTCAAATTTTAAACGATGCCGTGCTTCAGCCAGTTTGTTGGCATCTTCGGGGAAATGAATATTGCGGTAGGCATCCGCACGGCCCATCAGCTTAAATTTGTTTAGAATGTAAAGCGGTAAATTTTCATGAATATCTTTCGCGTGCTGTTCCAGCAAGCCCGCTATAAGCTTTTGGATGCCTTTACTATCTAAAGTAAATTGCTTTAACTTTTCTGTAGAGCTATATACAGGCTGCAAGGTCATATTTCCCTTGCGCTGAATAACTTCGGCCGAGTATAGATCAAATTCGGGATGCGACATTTGGGCCTTGCCGTTAAAAGATCCGGGTTTACCAAACAAGATGTAGGCTTTACCTATAATAAGATTCTTTTCGGCCCATTTTATTCCCTGGAACCATACCAGCTCCATTATACCGGTTTCGTCCTGCACCTGGGCAACTAACCGTTTAGTGTGTTTTTCGCCAAGAATTTCTCTATGTGTCAATCGCACTATAGCCTGCACATAAGGTAAATCCTGCTGGATGTCTTTTATTTTATAAAAACGGGTGCGATCAATATGCCTAAACGGGAAATGCTGCAGCAGGTCTTCAAAGTTATGCACGGCCAGCTCTTTTTTAAGTACCTCGGCACGTGCACTGCCAACGCCTTTTAAATACGCTACAGGAGTTTGAAATAGCTGACCGTTCAATGATTACTTTAAGCCTTTACTGCAATTACAGAAATTTCAACACTTACACCTTTAGGCAAAGCAGCTACCTGTACAGTTTCGCGGGCCGGGTGTTTATCAGTAAAATAAGTTCCATAAACTTCGTTTACTTCGGCAAAATCGGCAAGGTCTGTTAAAAATATGGTTGTTTTAACAATATCATTAAAATGGGCCTTGGCTTCATTCAAAATAGCGCCAATGTTTTCCATTACTAAGTTTGTAGCAATGGTAATATCATCTGTAACTAATTCGCCGGTAAACGGGTGCAGGGGTATCTGACCCGAAACGAATATAAATTTATCGGCAACTATGGCCTGGTTGTATGGCCCGATAGGGGCGGGTGCATCGGCAGTATTAATTACTTTTTTCATTTATTAATTGATAATAGTGTTTTTTTAAATTGTATTTCTTGGGAGCTTTACCTATTTCTTTAATATAAACCAATAGATGAGTTTCCAGATAATGCCGGCCAGGAACATAATTATGGCTATAGCATTAATAATATGCATTACCCTAATGTTAAAGTTTGTTGGCCTGTTAGGATCCTTTTTTCGGAAGAAATACATGCAACAAATTTACATAAATTTTCGCTGTACGAATGGGGGTAAACAAAAAAAGGCTCCCCGATATCGGAGAGCCTTTAATATTATTTAACTGAATTCAAATTATTTTTTCTTGAATTGAACACGACGGTTTAATACACGTCCTTCTTCAGTTGAATTGTCAGCAATTGGATGAGTTTCACCGAAAGCTTTAATTTTTACTTTCTTAGCATCAACACCAGAGTTAACCAGGTAAGTTTTTACAGAATTAGCACGGTCTTTAGATAAAGCCATGTTGTGAGCAGCAGTACCTTCAGATGAAGCGTAACCATCTAACTCAACACCAGAACCTGAAGCTCTAAGATCAGCTGAAGATGCATCTAATACTGGGTAAGATGAAGTTCTTAATACTGAACTATCAAACTCAAATTGGATGTTACTGTATGCAGCAACAGCAGCCCCACCTATTGGTTTTCTTACAAATAAAGAAGTATCAATTTTAGGGAATACAATAGCGCAACCAGAACCATCAACTACAGTACCTGCAGGAGTGCCCGGGCATTTGTCAAATTGATCAGCAACACCGTCACCGTCAGAATCTTTTTTCAGATCATTAACAGCGTTTTCAACGTTAGTTACACGGCCTTTTAAAGCTGCAACTTCCTGACGTAATGCTTCATCATATAATTCATCATACATCATAGCTACCGGGTTAACCCATTCTAAGCTTGGTTTTGATTTTGGACCTAAAGTAAATTCTAAACCTGCATAACCGTATGAGTAACGATCTTTAGTAGGATAGCTTTTACGTACACCATCAAAGTTATCACCATCGATAAAGTTTTCAGTGTAACCTAAGTTTAATGCAATTTGATCAGTTAAACGGAATTTAGCACCAACACCAATCGGAATAACAAATTCCATAACGTGTTTAGGCCATTTTAAAGTTGCACCATCTGTGCCGTTTGTGCCATAACCAACAATAGTTGGAGTATAAGATGCTAAACCAACACCACCTGTAGCGAAGAAGTTGATAGCATTTTTACGACGTAAATAATCAATAGTAGCTACGTTTACAACACCACTTAAGCTTCCTTGTACAAAAGTAGTTGAATAACTTACATAGTTGTTGAAAGTTACACCGTCAGTAACAAAAGGTGCACTACCGCTGTTGCCGGCTACTTTGCCACCGCGTACATCAAGTTGTAAACCAAATGAGTGTGCCAATTGGTCTCTAACAGAAACGCCATAACCTAAGTTAACAACGTTACCGTTAAAATCGCTTGAACCGCCGGTTGCAAGCATAGGTGATGTTGCACCAACGTTAACGCCAAGGCTCCAGGTATTGTACTGTCCGCTACCACCAAATACCTTGGCCGTAGGTGTAGTCGCTGTCTGGGCTTTAACGGCACCAACGGCCATCAACGACACCAAGGAAAAAGCGACTGATTTTTTTAATGTAGAATAGTTCATAGTTTTAAGATTAAACAATGTTTTAATTGTGATTTTTTTCAAAAATAGTAATTATGTTTGAAACGATTACCAAATACTGTTCCAAAAATTATAACATTAACACAAAGAAATGAAAAATGTTCTATAGTTAGTACAAATTATAATAAATACTATGAAATATTTACCCGTTCAAAATAATTTATTTACAATTAATAGAAAAAATTTCGTTTCGCGCATAAAACCAGCATCATTAGCTATATTTTATGCTAACGACGAGTTTCCCAGAAGCGGAGATCAGACGTTTATTTTTAAGCAAAATCCGGATTTTTTTTACCTGACAGGCATTGATCAGGAACAAAGTATCCTGTTATTGTTTCCTGAATGTCCTAATCCGCTGTATAAAGAAGTCCTCTTTTTAAGACAAACAAATGAACACATTGCTGTTTGGGAAGGACATAAGTATACAAAGGAAGAAGCAAAGGAAGCATCGGGCATTGAAACCATATATTGGTTGAGTGAATTTGATAATATATTACATAGCATAGTAAACTATGTAGACAATATTTATATCAATACTAACGAGAACGACCGCTTTAGTTTTTCTGTTCCATATCGTGATTTGAGGATGCTTGAAGCATTACGCGTAAAATATCCTTTGCATCATTATGAGCGGTCGGCAGTAATTATGCGCGACCTGCGAGCGGTGAAATCTCAAACAGAAATTGATCTTACTAAAAAAGCCTGTACCATTACAAAAGATGCTTTTGAGCGTGTTTTAAAATTTACTAAACCCGGAGTTACCGAATATGAAATAGAAGCAGAGATAATTCATGAATTTATTAAGCAACGTGCAACCGGGCATGCTTATAACCCTATCATCGCATCGGGCAAAAACGCCATTGTACTGCATTATATAGATAACAACCAGGTTTGTAAAGATGGTGATGTGATACTTTTTGATTTTGGTGCCGAATATGCAAACTACAATGCCGATATGAGCCGCTCTATACCGGTTAATGGCCGCTTCACCAAACGCCAGCGCGAAGTATACAATGCTGTTTTACGCGTAATGCGCGCAGCAACCAAAATGCTGGTAGATGGTACCGTATGGAACGATTACCATGAGGAAGTTGGTAAGATAATGACCAGCGAATTGATAGGCCTGAGCCTGTTAACCAAACATGATGTTGATAAGCAGGACCCTAAAATGCCTGCCTATAAAAAATACTTCATGCACGGCACATCGCACCATTTAGGTTTGGATGTGCATGATTTTGCCAGTCGCTATAAACCATTTGAGGTTGGTAATATATTAACCTGCGAGCCGGGTATATATATCCCTGCCGAAGGTTTGGGGATAAGGATAGAGAATAACATCCTGATAACTAAAGGCGGTAATATTGATTTGATGGCTGATATTCCGGTTGAGGCAGAAGAGATTGAGGAGATAATGAATACCCCCCAACCCCCTAAAGGGGGAGCATAATCGCCTATTCCTCTTTAAGGGTGGGCGAATATTTCTCCACAAATACATACAAATTAAACCCATCATCATTTAAAGCTTTAGCAATATCCTGCTGAAGCTTTTTTTTGTCCACACCAGCCATACGTTTTTGTTGAATGAGCTTGTAGGCCTTTTCGGTCAGCAAAAATTCTTTGCGGGTGTTTTTTATGTTCTTTACTGATAAAATAAAATCTGCTATTTCATTAATACCTGTTCCTGTAGTGGCTACGGTTTTAAAAACAGGTATCTCTTCGCCCGGATTTTGATGGATTATCTTTTTAAGGTTATTGGTAAACAGGTCGGCATCATCACGGTCGGCTTTATTAATGATAAAGGCATCGGCAATTTCCATCAAGCCCGATTTAATATTCTGTATCTCATCGCCCGATTCCGGAACCAGCACCACAAAAGTAACATCTGCCAATCCTGCAATTTCAATTTCTGATTGGCCCACGCCAACAGTTTCTATCAGCACATAATCAAAACCTGAGGCTCGCAACACATCGGCCATTTCAATGGTTTTTGCGGATAGGCCACCTAACGAACCGCGTGTAGCCAATGAGCGTATAAAAACATTAGGGCTATTAAAATGCTTGCTCATCCGTATCCTGTCGCCTAATAAAGAGCCAAAATTAAATGGCGAAGTAGGGTCGATGGCTAACACCGCAATCTTATTCCCTTTGCTTATCAATTGTTCGATAAGCATATTTACCAAGGTGCTTTTACCCGCCCCTGGTGGCCCGGTTATACCTATAATAGGTGTGTTTTTGGTAAAACGAAGCTCTTTTAGAAGTTTATCAGCGCCCGGTAAATCATTCTCAACAACCGTAAGTGTGCGGGCAACTGATTTAAAATCGATGTAGTTGGATGATATGTTGTTGTCGCCTGGCATATGAATATATAAAGGAACAAAAATAATAAGGAAAAGCCATAACGGCGGCTTTTGTTGATGACAACACCGTGTCCTCGTATACCATATAGTTTATAGCAACTGTGCTTGACAACACATACAGCGAAAAAAAGATAACTATATTTGTCACTCAACTTAAAACCAAACTAAAGTTTTAATGAAAGTAGCCGGGTTCACTTTTATCCGTAATGCCGTAAAAAACGATTACCCCATTGTGGAGGCCATAACTTCTATATTGCCCTTATGCGATGAATTTGTGGTGGTCCTGGGCAACTGCGAGGATGGTACCGAACAATTAGTAAGAGGTATCAATTCGCCAAAAATAAAAATCATTAATACGGTTTGGGACGATTCCATTCGCGAAGGAGGGGCGGTATTCGCTGCCGAAACGGACAAAGCTTTTGCTGCTATATCGCCCGATGCCGATTGGGCATTTTATATACAAGGTGATGAGTGCGTACACGAAAAATATCATCCATTAATTAAAAAGGAGATGGCCGATAATTTAAACGATGCCAATATTGAGGGGCTGCTGTTTAAATACCTGCATTTTTATGGGTCGTATGATTATTATGGGCATTCGCGCAGGTGGTACCGCAGGGAGATACGTATTGTTAGAAATAATAAAGCTATACACTCTTACCGTGATGCGCAAGGTTTTAGGTTGGATAACCGAAAGATAAATGTAAAATTGATAGATGCTTATATATATCATTATGGTTGGGTAAAGCCACCATCAGGATTGGCAAATAAGCTGCGTAACTTTAATCAATTTTATCATGATGATGAATGGATGGCCCAAAACCTGCCCGATAGCTTTACGTTTGATTATAGCCATAAAAACCCCGACAGGCTGGTACATTTTGCGGGCAGCCACCCGGCAGTAATGCAAAACCGGATAGCGGCCACAAACTGGAAACTGGATATCGACCTGAAAAATTTAAACAAAAAAATGACCTTCCGCCGTAAGCTATTGCAAAAAGTAGAAGATATTACCGGCTGGCGCGTAAGCGAATACCGCAATTATAAAATAGTTAAGAAATAGCAGGTGGATAAAAAAAGCATCAGCATAGTTATACCTAATTATAACGGCAGGCAACTGCTGGCAGAATACCTGCCCTATACTTTTGCAGCTATTGAAAATGCCAATGTAGCTTATGAGGTTATTGTGGTGGATGATGCTTCGACCGATACTTCGGTGGAGTTTATTAAACAGGTATATCCGCAGCTGACCTTATTGATAAATGAACAAAACAGCGGATTTTCTTTTACCTGCAACCAGGGCATAGCCGCCGCGCAATATGAGCTGATTTTGTTGCTGAACTCGGACGTTAAACTTGCGCCCGATTATTTTGAGCAGCAGTTTAAATATTTTGAGGCTGATGACACCTTCGGTGTAATGGGGCGCATTATTGATATGGATGGCGATGGCATACAGGATGCCGCCCGCTTGCCAAAATTTAACGGACTAAAATTAAAAACTGAATATTTTTATTATACTGAAGACACCTGTGACAGGCTGTATACCCTTTATCTGTCGGGCGCTAACGCGTTAATAGATGCCGCCAAACTGAAAGAGATAGGTGGGTTTTATGAATTATTTTCGCCGTTTTACTGTGAGGATATGGAGCTGAGCATACGCGCCTGGAAACTGGGGTGGAAATGTTATTATGAGCATCAATCGGTATGCCGGCACCAGGTATCGGCCAGTACCAAAAACTACCAAAAGCCAAAATGGATAAAAAGCACCTATTACCGTAACCGGTTTTATTTGCACGCGCTGCACCTGAATGGCCTGGCGCTATTTTGCTGGTATGTGCAAATAACATTGATAGACCTTTTACCCAAATTGTTAACCGGTCAAACCTGGATATGGAAAAGCTATAAAGAACTGTTTAAAAACAGCCACCTGATTGATCAATATAAAGAACGTTTAACTGCATTATTAAATAAACACGGTAGCAACCGCACTATATTTAATGTGGTTAACACCATCAGGCTATCTGTAAAAAATAAAAAGATAATAAAAGTTAAGTTATCATAAATGAAAAGTGGGCCATTAGTTTCTGTCGCGTTGTGCACCTATAATGGGGCGGCTTATTTGACGCAGCAGTTAGATACGCTTGTTGATCAAACTTATAAAAATTTGGAGATTGTTGTGGTTGACGATTGCTCTACCGATAATACATACGACATTTTAACTGCTTACGCATCCCGTTATCCGAAGATTAAGCATTACCAAAACGAAAGCAATCTTGGCTTTGTAAAGAATTTTGAACGTGCGGCAACTTTATGCACCGGTGAACTGATTGCCCTTTGCGACCAGGATGATATTTGGGACTTGGAGAAAATTGAAAAGCAGGTTAACGCTATAAAGGACAATGTGTTGATATATCACGATTCGGAATTTATACATGAGGATGGCAGCCCGATGAATAAAAAAGTATCAGATGTAATGAACCTTTATCGTGGAGGTGAGCCTGAAGTGTTTTTGTTTTTTAATTGTGTATCGGGCCATTCCATATTAATGAAGCGCGAACTGCTGGATGAGGCCCTGCCGCTCAAAGAAACCTATTTTCATGACTGGTGGTTGGCCTACGTAGCAACCAATATAAGCACGATAGATTTTATTCCCGAGTGCCTGGTTAAATATCGTCAGCATGATAAAAGCGATACCAACATTTTACGCACCAAACGGGATAAAGAGGTGCATAAGCATACCTCTATACAAAAACTGGAGCGTATACAAACCTGGCTGGGCCATTGCGCGGCTTATCCGAAAAACAAAAATGATATTGCCCAACAATTTTATAAAGCGTTTACCAAACGGATGGGTAGTTATATATCATTTGAATTAAGCAGTCTGTTAATAAAATATCGGAATACTATTTTTCTTATCCGCAAAAAGAGCAAGCTAAACCGCGCCAATTATATTTACAGCCAAATATGGGGTGCAAAAACAAAGAAACTATTTAGTTAATTTATTGGATGTGATTTTATATAGTTGATTTTCAATTGATTGAAATTTATAATGTCCCAGGGTGTCCCAGGGTGTCCCAGGGTGTCCCAAGGTGTCCCAAGGTGTCCCAAGGTGTCCCAGGGTGTACCAGGTGTTCGTGGGACAGTACAGTAAAAGCATTTAATGGGTAATAGGTTTATTGCAGAACTTGTTTACTTCCGGATGCACTAATTTTTTATATCTAATTTAATCACTAAACGCGTTATTTAATTAATTTTGGAAGGATGACTTTTAAGAAAAAGAATTTCCTGGGTAAATTGCTTTTAAAATATTCTGATAGGGATAAATATAAAGAGTACAAGTGGGAGATCACCAATTATAATAAAGAGGAATTTCAAAATTACTTTATCGGTAAGCAGCGCTTAAACACCGTAGAGAAAATAAAGGCATTTTGCGCATCAAGCCCCCAACTTAACGTACACCATAGCGGCAACGCGGGCGATATTATATATGCTTTGGCAACACTTAAAGAAATACATGAGCTAACCGGCGTAAAAATAAACCTGTATTTAAAGCTAAGCAAACCGCGTAATATGCCTAAACACATGACACACCCGCTGGGTAGTGTTATGCTGAACCAAAAAATGGTGGATATGCTGGCTCCGCTGGTATTATCGCAAAAGTATATGGATAAATGCGAGGCCTATAATGGTGAGCAAATACATATCGACCTGGATTTTTTCAGATCGAAACTGATACCGATAGATCATGGAAACATTGCACGCTGGTGCGGATATTTAACCGGGGTAACCCCGCAATTATGGAAAAGCTGGCTAACAGTTGATGCTGATAAAGCTTATGCCAATACCATAGTTATTGCCCGTAGCGAACGCTACCGTAATACAGCTATTAATTATTCGTTTTTACAAGATTATAAGGATGTGGTTTTTATAGGCGTAGCATCAGAGTATGAGGATATGCGCAAATCAATACCCAACCTTAAATGGGTACAAGTGGATGATTTTTTAAAGCTGGCGCGGATAATTGCAGGTTGTAAGGTTTTTATTGGTAACCAATCGTTCCCGTTCTCTATTGCCGAAGGGCTTAAAGTGCCGCGTATATTAGAGTTGTATTACCAGATAGCCAATGTGATTCCCGAAGGCGAGAACGCGCATGATTTTTTCTTCCAGGAGCATTTGGAATCGTTAGTAAAACAGTTGGCCGTTTAATAATTATAATATGAAGAAAAAAGGTCTTTTAAATAAGCTTTGGCTAAAACATACTGATAAAAAGGGTTACAAAGAATATAAATGGCAGCTGGTTAATTATAAAGATGTTGAGTTTAAACGTTTCATTACCGGCAACCAGCGGTTAAGCAACTTTCCGCAAATTAAAGCGCATGCCCTTGCTAACGGAAAACTGAACCTTAACCATAGCGGTAACGCGGGCGATATTATTTATGCCCTGCCAACCATTCGCGAAATACATGAATTTACTGGTGTGCCTGTAAATTTATATTTTACGCTAAACCGCCCCATGATATTTGCCGAGGGCGTAACGCACTCGCACGCGCTGGGTGGCGTAATGCTTAACCAGAAGATGATAGATATGCTGGTGCCGCTGATAAAAAGTCAGCCCTATATTAATGAGTGCGAGGCTAGCAGCGATAAACCAATTGATATCGATCTGGATTATTTTCGCTCGGGCTTTGTACCGCAGGATAAGGGAAACATTGCCCATTGGTGCGCTTATGTTACCGGTGTTAACCCGCCGCTTTGGAAAAAATGGCTGACGGTTGAACCCGACCATACTTATAAAGATACCATCATCCTGGCACGCAGCGAACGCTACCGGAACATCATGATAGATCATCAGTTTTTGAATAAGTATGATAACCTGATATTCATAGGTGTGGAATCAGAATATAACGACATCATTAAAACCATCCCCAATATTAAATGGGTAAAGGTGGACGACTTTTTACAAATGGCAAAAATGATAGCCGGGTGTAAATTGTTTATCGGCAATCAATCGTTCCCATATTCCATAGCCGAGGCGTTAAAAGTGCCACGCGTTTTGGAGGTTTCGTTCGATGTAATAAATGTGGTGCCCGAAGGCGAGGGCGGCTACGACTTTTTCTTCCAGGATCATTTTGAAACGCTGGTACAGAAGCTGGCGCAGTAGGCAATTTACTCACCCGACTATGCTGCGCTGGTCGACCCTCTCTCTTCGCTTCGGCGGAAAGAGGGTTTTTCAATAGTTCTGCACTTGGTTACCCTCTTTGCGGCTTGCCGAAGAGAGGGTCGCGCACGAAGTGCCGCGGGGTGAGTCCCCGGCGCGCGTTCTGACCACCTGATCCTACCTGACCTCACCTGGTCCCACCTGATCCAGGCTCCTGTTTATTCATTACCTGTCTGGTTGCCACGAGCGGAATAATATAGCTTTACTGGAAATAACATTGATTGAGGGTTTGAATACGGGGAGTGCAGATCCCCTGAAAAGTTAGTCCGGGATTATAAATTAGGACTAAGGGAAAGAAAGCGATAGTTCGTAAGTAACATTATTACCCTATATTTATTTTAGTAATCCTAATTTATTATGAAAAAGACGCATCTTGCCATACTATTTATTTTTGTATCCTGTACTTATTTCGAAACCAAACAACAGCAGGCAGACGGATTAGCAAAAAAATACTTAGACAGCACCTTAAAAGGCTCGGATAAATATGAGATAATAAAAACCAGTCCAATTGATACTTTAAGAGGTGGTCCGGATAATGAACCAGATTATCAAATAATCACTGAAAAAATTGACAACACTTATAAAATTGGTGATTCTTTAAACAAAAAAATAGCGAACACTAAAAACAATTCTGAGATTTCCATCCTTCAAAAATTAAGTAAAAAAAATTATAATAAACGCAACATGCTGCTTGAACAGAGTTTACAATATTTGTTAGGGTATAAAGGTAAACCGGAAGGCTGGATAATCGAACAAACTTACAGATCAACAAATAGTATTGATACCGATTTATATATTGCTACATTTAAGCTAGACGAGAAGCTATCCAAAGTTTTATCTCAACAAACCACAAAAAAATAACTTATAAATATTATATCCACCAACAAGAGTGGGATAGGTATATTAACCACAGATACTCTTTGAGAAACCAGTGGGGACGGGAATAAAGGCCAAATTATAATTTATTCTGTTTTTTCTATCCACCTGTAACCCCGCCGGGAGTATAAACCAACCAGACTCACCTACCGTTAATTTCCCATACTAATATTCGCTAAATACCGTTAGCTTTGCACTCTTTAAATATTTTTAATGAAGACTTATTTCAGGCTACTATCCTTTGCCAAGCCAATTGAAAAATTTGCTATTCCTTATATAATTTTCACCCTTTTGTATGTATTTTTCAGTACTATGGTGCTGGTATTATTAGGCCCTTTATTAAATGCTTTATTTTCGACAAATGCACATGCGGTTGTAGCACAAACAGGCCCCGCTCCCTCAATATTCCACATGAGCGAAATGTTTAAATATTACATGCAATACTATATTAATAATTATGGCGGCCCGTGGGGCGCGTTAAAGTTTGTATGCTTTATTATTATAATTTTTGTTTTTTTAGGTAACCTGTTTCGTTATCTTTCTCAACGCACTATGGAAAACCTGCGGGTGCATACCTTGTTAAACCTCAGGAAAACCGTATTTAATAATGTAATGGATCTGCATTTAGGTTATTTTAATAATGAGCGTAAGGGCGATATTATATCTAAAGTTGCGTCAGATGTGCAGGTTGTACAATTTTCTGTAACAGCTACCTTGCAGGTAATATTTAAAGAACCCGTTACCATGATAGCTTATATGGTGGCGCTATTCAGTATTTCGACAAGACTTACCTTGTTTTCATTATTAATTATTCCTGTTTCTGCGTTCATCATATCAAGGATAGTAAAACGATTAAAAGCGCAAGCTATAGCTGGTCAGCAATCATATGGTAACATGATTAGTTACCTGGATGAGGCATTATCTGGTATAAAAATAATCAAAGCATTTAACGCGCTCGATTTTATAAAAAAGCGATTCAATAAGGAAAACGAAACCTATTCAAGCATAGCGCGCTCAATGGCAAGGCGCCAGCAATTAGCTTCACCGGTTTCAGAAACACTATCTGTTACCATGATCGCGTTTATTGTGATGTATGGCGGGTATTTAATATTAAATCACAAATCTGATCTTGACGCGGGTCATTTCATCGCTTATATAGGCATATTCTCACAGTTAATGCGCCCTGCCAAAGCCATCTCAGATTCATTTAGCAATATCCACTCGGGTATTGCCGCAGGCGAGCGGGTTTTAGCTTTAATAGATGAAAAACCTTTAATTAAAGATGCGCCGAATGCAACTGCCATAACCGAATTTAACGAAGGCATCCACTTTAAAAATGTATCGTTCGCTTACCAGGAAAAAGAAGTATTATCAGGTATTAATTTAAATATCCCCAAAGGTAAAACCGTAGCATTGGTTGGTCCGTCGGGTGGTGGTAAATCTACCTTAATGGATCTGATACCCCGCTTTACCGACCCGCAAAGCGGTGAGGTGCTGATAGATGACCATAACATCAAATCTATCACAGCCGAATCATTAAGAGCTTTAATGGGTTTTGTAAACCAGGAATCCATTTTGTTTAATGATTCTATCTACAACAACATCGCCTTCGGCAAAGTAGATGCCACGCCCGAACAGGTAGAGGCCGCGGCAAAAATTGCCAACGCGCACAGTTTCATTTTAGAGACCGAAGAAGGCTACAGTACCAACATAGGCGATCGCGGTACCAAACTATCCGGCGGGCAAAGGCAGCGAATATGTATTGCACGTGCGGTTTTGAGCAATCCGCCTATCATGTTGCTGGATGAGGCTACCTCGGCACTGGATACCGAATCGGAAAAATTGGTGCAGGATGCCTTGAATAATTTGATGAAAAACCGCACCTCGCTCATTATAGCGCACCGTTTAAGCACCATACAAAATGCCGATATTATTGTGGTGCTTGAAAGCGGTAAAATTGTAGAGCAGGGCACTCACCATGAACTCATCGGCCATAACGGTTTATACCGTAAGCTGATAGATATGCAAACCTTTACCAATTAACTATGGCCGGGCAGCAAGCTAAACATAAGGTTGCGGTAGTTATTCCTTTTTATAAGGATACACTTTCGGCTCATGAGGCTATCGCACTACAGCAATGTTTTAAGGTGCTGGCAAATTACCCGGTAATAGCTGTTAAACCAAATCACCTTACTCTGCCTGCAGCAATAACGGCCTATCCATTTGCTGATACTATAAGTTTTGACGACGACTATTTTAAAGACATTAAAGGTTACAATGCCCTTATGCTGTCTGATAAATTTTATAAAGAATTTTTAGGATATGAATATATCCTCATTCATCAACTGGATGCATTTGTTTTTAGGGACGAGCTTAATTATTGGTGCGATCAAAATTACGATTACATAGGCGCGCCCTGGCTGCGCGATTGCGATCATCCGGATTGGATTAAGGCGGTTAAATCAAACATCAAGTACTTTTTTCATATCCGTTATGATATCTACGTAAACGGCGAACCAAGCCACTACCAGTTTGAAAATAAGGTTGGCAACGGTGGTTTCTCGTTACGCAGAGTGAAAAAGTTTTACGACATCAGCGTA
The DNA here is from genome assembly GCF_028287845.1 of Mucilaginibacter sp. Classification (GTDB taxonomy): domain Bacteria; phylum Bacteroidota; class Bacteroidia; order Sphingobacteriales; family Sphingobacteriaceae; genus Mucilaginibacter. The sequence continues at coordinate 18,551 of NZ_JAQBOW010000091.1, read as the reverse complement.
GCTAAAAAAGAATTTATTGCAGGCTACCTGGCAAACGACAGCACCCATTTTAACGAGGATAGGTTTTGGAGCATTGAGGTAAACCGCAAGCGCAAAGCGTTAAGGATACCTTATTATAAAACAGGGATTAAATTCTCGTTCGAGTATGTGCTGGACAGGGCCATGTCGCTCACCAATAACCAGTTGCCTTTTGGCTGCCACGCCTGGGATGAACACCTTGATTTTTGGCGGCCGTTTTTTAAGGAGTGTGGATATGATATATAGCTAAATGTTTTGGCCGGAGCAACCTGTTTATTCAGTTGGGAAGGAATTACACCAACTGCTTTTTAGTTTTACCGCCCTATTAACACCTTCGCCTTTGTTTTATTCAACAGCGTAACTATTATAAATGTTAAGCTATATACTATAACTAAACGCGTTAACATATATAACCATACCTCGCCATAGCTTAGGGGGTTAATATCAAACCTTAACGATACAAAGATGATGGGCAATAGCATAGCTACTAATATGTAGTGGATAAGATAGATACCGTAAGTAGTTTCGCGAGATTTTAAATATTTGGCGAACCCGAAATTTTTGATCTTTATCAACAGGAAAAAGAAACAAAGCGAATACAAAATATTACTTAGCCGCAGCGTGTTATAGGGGTCTACACTATGCAAGGTTTTAAGGTGCTGTATTTCCCAAATGCCCGATACTAGTGTTACTGCTGATAACGCTATCCAAAGCCAGATAGATGTTTTATCAACCCAGTTTTCCAGCGTGCTTAAATGCCTGTTAAACTGTGCACCTAACCATAAAAAAAACACAAAACCAAATATCGCGGTAGAGTGGCGGGGCTCTATCCACTCATTATAAATGTTGAACATATATACTATGGTAAACAAAAACAGAATGCCGCCGAGCCAGTAGGAGTAAAGCCAGCGTTTAAATATTAATAGTATGCCTATACAGATTAAAAAGTTAGGGATGAACCAATAGCTGGTATACAGGTAAATGTTTTTAGCATAGTCAAGCACCGTTAAACCAAAATGTGGCTGAAACACGCCCGAGTTAAATTTGTAAGCTATAACCGCGTCATTCAAAACTTTCATCGCCAAAAAAAATAACGACCAAAACACCCAGGGGGCAATGGTATTATCAACACGTCTTTTTAAATATTGATAAGGGGTGTAAGTGGTGAATTTTTCGCCTATTAAAAATCCGGATAGTAGGAAAAACGCTATAGTGCCAAATTTTATAAACTGAATAACAGATACAAACGTGAAGATACTGAGCTTATCAGTTGGGTGATAGGTGCTTTCATCAAACGAAAAACAATGCTCCACTACAATACTTATCATAGCAATTGCACGTATGGAATCTATAAACTCGTAATTTTTTTTGGCTGGCGCCTCATTAACTAAATTCTGCATAATTCGGAGCAAATATACCAATCCTTGTCATTTCGAATAATACACACTATGTAAGTAAATGGTTGCAATCATCACAAAGCAAAAAGCCACCCGTATTACGGATGGCTTTTTTGGTTATAAGGTTTAGTTATTAATTCAATTTAAAACCAAAGCCCATTTGTAAGGCCTGGTTACGGTAAGCAGGTACAAACGTGTTACCATTGGTGTTTTTTCCTTGCAGATCAACAGCGTAACGGGCACGCAGTTCTACAGTATGGCTAATATTTATACCCAGTCCAACAACACCATCAACTAAAAGATTGCTTCCGCTGATGTCGTAATTTTGTTGGGCCGCTGATGAAAAGCTACTGCTAAATTTACTTGATGAAGCGATCATATAAGACAGTTGCGGACCTGCGTAAAAATTAATTCTGGAGCCGGCGCGAAACTTTGCCAGTAACGGTGCATCAATAAACTGCGAGCGTAATGTAAAATTACCAAATGGGGTGGCTGCGCTATACCCTTTTTGTGCATATAATATCTCTGGTACAATAGCCAGAGTGGTATTAACCGGCAGATCAAAAGAAAACCCAGCGGTAAAACCTGCTAAGCTGCTGGTGTTAAAATTAGTGCCGCCCGTTGTGCTTGATAATGCTGCACCTGCTTCAACCGTTACGCTTGGCAGGCCGGCGCCGGATAGATCGGCACGGTCACTGTTTAAAAATGTTTGAGCACGTACACTTCCCACAATTAGCAGCATAGTGGCTAAAAGGATATATTTTTTCATTATATTATATATTTTAAATGAAGTGTATTTGATTTTTAAACCTGTGTAAAAAAGTTGTAATAATTAACTTTTTAATAACCGTTACTATGTATACGGCGTTTAATAATAAAGAGTTGCAATTTTTTATCATTTTAATTTACTTTTGGTGTATGCGTCGATTGAAAAAAAAATTACTACCTGTTTTACTACTTATCTTTAATCTTTTTAACCTGGATGCTTTTGCCCAACAGGATAATTATATCCAAATACTGAGCCACCAAAATCATTGGGTAGATTCAGTATATAAAACGCTGAACCGAAGGCAAAAAGTGGCGCAATTGTTTTTTGTAAGAGCGCATACCAATAGAGGTTTGGCTTATGAGGACTCGGTAGCTAAAGTTATCAAAAGCCAACAGGTGGGCGGGCTGGTGTTTTTTCAGGGTGGCCCGGTGAGGCAAGCTGATCTGATTAACCGGTATCAAAAAATATCAAACGTGCCATTATTAATAGCTATGGATGGCGAGTGGGGAGTTGGAATGCGGTTAGATTCTACCATATCATATCCTTATCAAATGACTTTAGGGGCCATACAGGATAATAGCCTGATTTATAAAATGGGGCAGCAGGTGGCTTATGATTTTAAGCGGTTGGGCATGCAAATGAATTTTGGGCCGGATATGGATGTAAATAATAACCCCAATAATCCAGTTATTAACTACCGGTCGTTTGGTGATAATAAATACAATGTTGCAAAAAAGGGAATAGCCTATTTTAAAGGTATGCAAAATGCCGGGCTGCTAACAACTGCAAAGCATTTCCCCGGTCATGGTGATACCAATGTTGATTCGCATTTGGATTTGCCGCTGTTGCCTTTTAGCGTTGAGCGGTTAGATTCATTGGAAGAATACCCTTTCCGCGAAGCGGTAAAGGCGGGCATAGCCGGTGTAATGATAGCTCATATGAGTATACCTGCTTTAGATAGTACTAAAAACCAGCCATCTACGCTATCTAAAAAAATTGTGACCCGCGTATTAAAAAACGAACTAGGGTTTAAAGGACTGATAGTGTCTGATGCGATGGAAATGAAAGCCGTAACCAAATATTACCCTGACGGTGAAGCGGAGCTGAAAGCTTTTTTAGCAGGTAATGATATTATTGAATTATCAGGCGATTCTAAAAAAGCAATACAAAAAATAAGACGTGCCGTGCGCAGGGGCGATATACCTGACGAACAGTTTGAAGCGAAGGTTAAAAAAGTGCTGGCCGCAAAATACTGGTCGGGATTAAATAATCTGCATGAAGTTTCTACAGAACATTTATTTGCTGATTTGAATAGGCCTGCCGCCCGCGAACTGGTACAACAACTAAGCGATGCCGCGGTGACGTTACTAAAGGGTAATGCCCAAACACTGGAGCTTAACCCCATACAAAAAACAGCTATTATAAGTATCGGGGTTGATAAAGAAACGGTTTTTCAAACCGAGCTGGCTAAATGGTATAACAACAGTACCCTATTTACCATAAACAAAAGCACCCCGGTTGCCGAGCTGAACAGGATGCTGGAAACCTTAAAAGATTATGGGCAGGTTTACGTAGGTATACATGATACCCGTGCGCGCCCGCAAAGTAAGCTCGATTACAGTAATGGGGTTAAAGAATTTATTACTGCCCTGGCCGAACATAATAATACGGTGATAAGCGTTTTTGCAAACCCATATACCATTGCCGGTTTGCCGGGCATCGAAAAAAGCGGTGCCCTTATTGCCTGCTATCAAATGAGTGATGAGCTACAGCGGGCAGCCGTAAAGGTAATTACACGGCAATTAAAGCCAACCGGCAAACTATCCGTGAGCGTGAATGTGTATTTCCCTAATGGGGCAGGTTTATAAACTATAACCGTTTATCACATCCTCAACCGCAAGGATACAGAACGCCCGAGTGCCTGTACCAGGTTAGGGTCAATGGTATTGCTTTTATCTTTTTGTATCCAGGTTTTATTATCCATAATTAATTCCACCTTTTCGCCGTTAAAAATTATTTCTAATTCGGTAGTGTTTTTATTGATAAGGTTAGTATTAAGTATTTGATAAACATAGTCTTTGTCATCAAAAGTAATCCGTAGCGGTAATCCCATAGTCTCAATCCTCCGGCGGTAAAGATAACTGTTGTAGACGCTACTTTGAGTTTTTAGTTTTCAAATATTAAAAATTTAGTTTAATTATAGTAAATTTGAATATGGACGTGCAAATTGAAAAAATAGCATTAGCAAAGCGTTTACTCGAAACGGATGACGAAGCTGTATTGCTCCAAATAAAAGAAGTTTTTGAAAGTAATGATAAGGACTTTTGGAACGATTTGCCCGAGCATGTAAAAGCCGGGATTGAACGAAGTAGAAAACAAGCTGCTGATGGTAAATTGATACCTCATGAAGAGGTAATGAAAAGATACAGCAAGTATTTATGAGTCTGGCCATATTCTGGACAGATGAAGCTACTGAGACGTTTGATAGTATAGTTTTATTTATCGAAAATAGGTGGGCCTTAAAACAAGCTGAAGGATTTGTAAAACATACTCAAAAAATATTATCGCTTATTGCAGATCAGCCTTATATGTATAAGGCATCTCTTAATGGTAATAATGTCAGGCAGGCAATTATTTCTCCTCAAACTTCTATGTTTTACGAAATTCATCATGAATTTATAACCATATTGTTCTTTTGGGATAACCGGCAAGAACCAATTTTCTAAATCTTTAATTGCTATGCAATCCACCCCCAATAAATACAACCAAAAATTCCAGGAGGCATTAGCCGGCCTAAACCCCGAGCAACTGGCGGCCGTAAATAAAATGGATGGCCCTGTGTTGGTTATTGCCGGCCCCGGTACAGGCAAAACACAGATACTGGCTGCGCGTATCGGCAAAATATTGACGGATACCGACGCGTTGCCCGGTGAAATACTTTGCCTTACCTACACTGATGCGGGTGCAGTAGCCATGCGCAAGCGTTTATTTGAGTTTATTGGGCCTGATGCTTACCGAATACACATTTATACCTTCCATGCTTTTTGTAATGAGGTGATACAGGAAAATCTGGAGTACTTTGGCAAATTGAATTTAGAGCCATTGTCTGACCTCGAGTCGGCAATGTTGTTCAGGGAATTAGTGGATGATCTTCCGAATGAGCATTTACTAAAGCGTTTTACGGGCGATATTTATTATGATGTACCCCGGTTAAAGAGTTTGTTCTCTACCATGAAGCGGGAAAACTGGAATGAGCAATTTATTGAAAACGCTATAAACGAATATCTGGATGATCTGCCTAACCGGGAAGAATTTATTTATAAGCGGGGGAATTCTGCCAAAGGCATAAGCATTGGCGATCCCAAGCAAAAAGATATTGATGCCGCGCATGACCTCATGAAAAAACTGCTGGCAGCGGTGGTTGAATACCAGCGCTACGATGCCAAAATGAAAGCCAGCGGCCGGTATGATTATGATGATATGATCATTTGGGTATTAAAGGCTTTCCGTGAAAATGAAGAGATATTACGCAAGTACCAGGAACGCTATCATTATATTTTGGTGGATGAGTTCCAGGATACCAGTGGAGCGCAAAATGAGTTGCTTAAGTTTTTATTGAACTACTGGGAAACACCCAATGTATTTGTGGTAGGCGATGATGACCAGTCTATCTTCAAGTTTCAGGGTGCCAACATGAAGAACATTTTGGATTTTGCTAATGATTATGTAAGTACGCTATCAACTGTTGTGCTTAAACATAATTACCGGTCTAATCAACATATATTGGATATTTCTAAAGCGCTTATCAACAATAATAACGAGCGTTTAACCCGGCAGCTGGCGTTGGATAAAAGCTTGCAGTCGTCACATTCACGTTTTGATGAACTGGTGGTAAAGCCGGTTATACGCGAGTATGAAAATCCCGATCAGGAAATGGTTGATGTAGCCATTAGCATAAAACATTTGGTAGAAAAAGGTACGCCGCCGGGGGAGATAGCCGTTATCTACCGTAACCATAGCCAGGTAGAGGACCTGATACATTTTTTAGATACCCAGAAAATAGCCGTAAACACCCGCCGGAAAATAGATGTGTTGACCATTCCGTTTGGTGAAAAGATCATAAACATATTGCGCTATTTGGCTATGGAGCTTAATTCGCCTTATAGCGGTGATGAGTTGTTGTTCGAGATCATGCATTATGATTTCTTTACCATAGCACCTATAGAAATTGCCAAGGCAAGCATAGCGGTATCAAAAGAAAATTTTGTTACATCAGCCAACAATCAGCCCAAAACATCATTGCGTCGGTATATACATGAAATGCGCGCCCCCAAACAACCCAACCTGTTTGATGCCGAGCCGAATACCGAAATGAAATACCTCATTAATAATATTGATGAGCTGATAGGCGATGCGGTAAGCATTACACTACAACAGCTTTTTCAGCAGGTTATTGGTAAAATGGGTATCCTGCGGTATATTATGCAGCAGGCAGATAAGGGAACTTACATGCAGGTGCTCACTAATTTCTTTAATTTTTTAAAGGACGAGAGTCGCAAAAAGCCCGAAATAAAAATAGCCGATCTGCTGGCTACTATCGATACCATGAAAGAACACCGTATCCGGTTGGATTTGAACCAGGTTATCTATTCTGATAATGGTGTAAATTTCTTCACTGCGCATGGTTCAAAAGGACAGGAGTTTGAGCATGTGTTTTTTATTGGATGTGATAAAAAAACGTGGGACAGCAAGGGCCGCAATACAGGTTTCAGCTACCCAGATACGTTGACGCAAGCTACAAATGATGATATCGCTCAAAAAGAAGAGTCGAGGCGGTTGTTTTATGTAGCACTTACCCGCGCCAAACAATGCCTCATGATATCGTATGCTAATAAAGATAAAAAGGGCAAAGAGCAGGAACCGTCACAATTTATTGGCGAAATATTGGCTGATACCGATATGGTTATCGGGCATCCTAAAGTTACAGAAACCAATATGCTTGAGTTTTATGCAACCCAGTTTAGCGAAGCTGATAAGCCAAAGGTTGAACTGCTGGATACCAATTACATTAACCAATTACTACAAAATTATACCCTGTCGGTTACGCATTTAAATAACTTTTTAGATTGCCCGCTCAGGTTTTATTTCCAGTGTTTAATTAGGGTACCGTCTGGTAAAAGCCCCTCGGCAACATTTGGGCAGGCGGTGCATTGGGCATTAAACAAAGCCTTCAGGTGGTTAAAGGATGATGACGATAATTTCCCATCGACCGGACAGTTTATGAAAGAGTTTAAATGGTACATGTACCGTAACCGCGATTCGTTCACCAAAGAAGAATTTAAACTGCGTGTTGATTATGGCGAAAAGATATTGCCGCCATATTATGAGCAAAACATTACCAAATGGAACAAGGTAGCAGTAACCGAGCGGAGTATTAAAAATATTGAAATACAAGGCGTACCTATAAAAGGTAACCTGGATAAAATAGAGTTTGAGGGTAAACAGGCTACCATTGTTGATTATAAAACAGGCAAGCTAAAAAATGCTAAAGACAAGTTAGTTGGTCCAACAAATGACAAACCCGAGGGCGGCGATTATTGGCGCCAGGCTGTGTTTTATAAAATATTAATAGACAACGACCGCAGTAATGACTGGGAAGCAACAACAACCATTTTTGATTTTGTTGAACCCATAAACGAGGGCGAATATCATAAAGAAAAGATTGTAATACACCCGGATGATGTTGCCTTGGTGACAGATCAGATCACCTCGGTTTACCAAAAAATTATGGCGCATGATTTTAATAGCGGTTGCGGTAAAAAAGAATGCGACTGGTGCCACTTTGTACGCAGCAATTTTAAACAGGTTGATGATATGCTGGCTATCGCGGGGGATGAGGAGGAATAATTAAATATAAAAAAATGCTTACAGTCTATTATTTCACACTCTTTTTCTGCACAATATAATATCCTGCAATAAACACTATTGCCGATATTACAATGCTTACAAAAACATCTTTGGTAAAAATATCAATTACCATTTGAGAGTTGTTTTGGCCCTTTGTATGCGGCATCATGGTTTTTAATGCCATCATGGGAGAGGCATAGGGGAACCAAAAATCGTATTCCCAATTGGCTGTAGCCATAATTACACCGGCTATGGTACATACAAACCCAATACCCATTGGCTTTAAAAAATCGGCCCAAAGAAGGCTCAGCAAAAACTGAATAGATAAAATACCTAATGCTGATAAAAATAACTTAAAGTAAACCTGTAACAGCATTACTTCCATATGGTATTCAGAAAACTTTAACCCTGGTTTTAAAAGGCCCAATAAGTTGCCAAAGCCAATGGTAAACAATGCAAAAAGGCCCAGGCTTAAAATAACCAAAAAGAGTGCATATAAATATTTGGCCGAATAAACCGACCATTTGGCTATAGGCAAACTGAATAATGTTTTCCAGGTATCGGCCTTATGTTCAACGCTGTTTACAGAGTAGGCTACAAATATTACAAACATGGGTAGCAGTAATGAACCCATTATGCCTAATATGGCCCCCGAAAAACGCATCCAAAGTAAAATACCCGGCATATTGGTCATTTTTTCACTTTTTACGTAAAAGCCAATAAAAACCAATAGCGTTAATATTAATGGCAACAATATAGCTGCCCAAAATCCTAATGTTTTACGGCTCTTGTAAAATTCAGACTGTAGGGATAGTATAAAGCCTTTCATTATTCGGGGTTTGGGTAATGTCTAAGAATAGTTTTTCAAGATCCTTTTGTACTTTGTGTATACTGTAAATTGTATACCCGTTTTTATTAAGCAAAGCATTGATTTGCCCCATTTTTTCTTTTGATTGGTAGGTTACAGCAAGATAATTGTCATTAACATCAATAACATGGTAACCGTTTTTTGAAAGCAGGTTTGCCGCGTCAACAGTATTGTTAGCTTCAATACGTACCAGAGGTTGACTTATCGACTCCAGGTCTTTTATCTTTCCCTGAAAAAGCAATTCGCCATTATTAATAATGCCTACATGGGTAGCCATGCGCTCAATTTCGGCTAGTAAATGGCTTGATATAAAAACAGTTTTATTGTGTTTGCTTACCAGTTTTTTTAATAGTTCGCGTATTTCAATAATACCATTAGGGTCAAGGCCGTTAGTCGGCTCGTCAAGAATCAATAGTTTGGGGTCTGATAATAAAGCCAAAGCAATTCCTAAGCGTTGTTTCATGCCCAGCGAATAATTACCGGCTTTTTTATGCGCTGCCTGGGTTAGATGCACCAGTTCCAGCATTTCGTCAACACGGTTTTCAGAAATTTGTAATAGGATGGCCCGGTTTAGCAAATTTTCTTTACCGGTAAGGTGCGCGTAAATAGCAGGCTGCTCAATAAGCGATCCTACCTGAGATAATATTTCTTTACGATTGGTTTGAAAGTCCAGGTCGAATATACGAATACTTCCTTCCTGTGTTTGCAAAAGGTTTAACAGTAATTTTATAGTAGTAGTCTTGCCGGCGCCATTTGGGCCAAGAAAACCATATATGCTTCCTTCCGGAACTTGTAGAGATAATGATTTAACAACTGTTTGGCTACCAAAATTAAAGGTTAATCCTTCGGTTTGGATTACCATACATCTAGGTTACCAATTGAGCAAACAGCTTTTACAAGGGTAATGCCCTTGTAAAATAATGACGTGTGTGCCGAAGTAGCAGCTGTATCAGTATTTTGTTTCTTTTGTTCAAACTGATAACTAATGCCCATAATTAATGCAAACATTACCGGAGCAAGTAAAAGTATAAATGGATTGGTGTTGGTAAATAGCTTTTTCATTGCAAGTGATTTTTGATACAACAAAGGAATATTAAATAACTGACCCACTAAAAACATTTATACCAACCGCAGTAATTTGTAGACGAACGCTAATTAACTGTTAATGCCAGTTCATAGATAATAAAGTCCTGTTCATCGATGAAATAGGTAACTCTATATAAATAATGTACTTCGACAATTCAAAATATTAATTTTGGCTCGATGAAAAAAAAATGGCAAATATTCTGGCATATATTAATTTGGGTAAGTATTATCTCGTTCTTTTTGTTTTTAATACATAATGATAAAATGACGAGGCATCGCATCCTGGTCATTTTTGTAGTGTATGGGAGTATTAACATAAGCCTTTTTTATCTTAATTACCTGCTGTTTATTCCCCGTCTTTTAAACCGGAAACGTTATGGCATGTATGCTATAGCAATGGTGCTTACTATAATCATATATGGTGTCGGCAAATATGGTGTCGGCCTTATGTTTAAACAAGATGTGTTGGTACATATGAAGGTACTGGTGGGTTTCTGGTCATATTTCACCAGCACGCTTTTTGTGAGTATTATATTTCTATTCCTCAGCGTTGTACTTAAATTTAGTGTGGATTGGTTCCTGAACGAGCGTATACAACGCGACCTTGAGAACCAACGCTTAAGTGCCGAATTAGCCTTTTTGAAGTCGCAGATAAATCCGCATTTTTTGTTTAATTCATTAAATAGCATATACTCACTGGCTTATCAACAATCAGAGAATACACCTGGTGCTATACTCAAGCTATCAGAAATAATGCGCTATATGCTCTATGAGTGTAATGACAATAAAGTTGACCTGGCCAAAGAGTTACAATACCTGCAAAACTATATCGACCTGCAAAAAATAAGATTTGGCCATAAAGCTTTTATTGATTTTAAAATAGATGGTCAGGTAACAAACCAACAAATAGTACCATTACTTTTGATAGCTTTTATTGAAAACGCCTTTAAACATGGCATAGCCAATGATTCGCTTACCCCAATTCGCCTGTTGATAAATGTTGACAACGAGCATCTGCATTTTTATATTCAAAACAAAAAGCATAGTAATAACCGCGATGATATGGGTGGTATCGGGTTAAATAACGTTAAGCGTCGGCTTGATCTGTTATATCCCGGAAAATATAATTTAGATATACGCAATGAAATAGATACTTACACTTGCGAATTATCCTTAGTTTTATAATATGATAAGATGCCTAATAGTTGATGACGAGCCTTTGGCGCTGCATATACTGGAAGACTATATATCCAAAGTGCCATTTATGGAGTTGGTTAGATCTACCACCAACCCTATCGAGGCTTTAACCTTGGTACAGGATGGTAATATCGACCTTGTATTTCTGGATGTGCAAATGCCCGAGCTTACCGGTATACAGTTTTTGCGCATAGCTAACGGCAAAACCAAAGTAATATTAACTACAGCCTATCCACAATACGCGTTAGAAGGTTATGAACTTGATGTGGTTGATTACCTGCTTAAACCAATTGCTTTCGATAGGTTCTTTAAGGCGGCGCAAAAAGCACAAGGCATAATTCAGCCATCAAAAGCCGCGATAGCCGAGCCTGTGCAGGTGCAGCAGCAACAGGATTTTATGAGCGATTTTATTTTTGTTAAAAGCGAGCATAAAATACAAAAGGTATACCTGCATCAAATATTATTTATAGAGGGGTTGAAGGATTACATCTCCATATTCACTACTGCCGAACGCATTATCACGCTGCAAAACATGAAAAAGATGGAGGATACCCTGCCCGAAAAGCATTTTATTCGCGTGCACAAATCATATATAGTAGCGCTTAATAAGATTGATAGCATTGAGCGCAGCCGCATCCGGATAGGCGATAAAATTATCCCGGTAGGAGACACCTATCGCGATGATTTTTTTAAGATCATTGACGGGAAGAACGTCTAACCCCCCAACCCCCTGAAGGGAGAGTTTTTTGATTAACTTTAAGGGTTAGGGGGTTTGCCCTAAAGCTTCTTTGATCTTATTTTCTGCTTCGGCAACCAGTTCCTCAACCGGGGTTTTGCCCGGTTCAATAGGTTCCAGTACTTTCCAGGTCATGGGGGTGAAGGTGTTAAGGGGATATAGGCCGTAACGTATCATTTTCCATGAATCTTTTATGGCGATAGGTACAAGCAGCGCATCAGGGCATTTTTTAAGGATGATAGCTATACCGCCCACCTGGAAAGTTTTTACCTGCCCGGTTTTAGAGCGGGTGCCTTCGGGGAATATTACTGCCGACCAATTATTTTCTTTCATGCGGATACCCATTTTACTCATTTCCATTAAAGATTGACGCGAATCTTTACGATTGATATTTGCACCACCGCCATATTTTAAATTATAGGATATGGATGGTATACCTTTTGTCAACTCAATTTTTGAAATGAATTTAGCATGATATTTCCGCAAGTACCAAATAAGCGGCGGAATATCTAACATGCTTTGATGGTTAGCTAAAAAAATTATTGGCCTGTTTACAGGTAAATTCTGCTTATTAATAAACGTTACCGTGTTACCCAGGAAGTAAACTGTGCTGGTAAGCAATAAGTTTAAAAGGTCAACAGCGCTTTTATGTGCCTTATAACCAAAAAAGCGGTAGCTTATCCATTGTATAGGTTGAAATATGCATAGTAGCAATAAAAAAGCCACAATAGCAATTGGTGATAAAATGTAGCCGAGAAACTTTTTCATGAGTTAACTAATCGCGCAAAAGTAAAAATATTTTAATAATTACTCAGGCAGGCTGTTTTCCAACAGAAGTAATTTTACTTTTAATACTGCCGCTACTGTTACAGAGTCGGTAATTTCGCCAGTACATACCATACGGTAAACTTCCTCAAAAGGCACTTTTTTTACCAGCAACTGTTCCGTTTCCTCGGGTTCAGCTTCAAATTGTTCCAAACCTCTCGCTACATAAATAATGCATAGCTCATCACTTACAGAATTACTTAGGTGCATGCGCTGCACTTCGGTCCATTTTGTAGCTTTTAAGCCGGTTTCTTCCAGTAATTCGCGTTTTGCCGCAGCTAACGGATCATCATTTAATGGTCCGCCGCCCTCGGGTATTTCCCAGCTGTACTCATTAAGTACAAAACGGTATTGGCCCACTAAATAGGTATTCATATCATCATCTAACGGTACAATACCAATGGCCCGGTTTTTAAAATGTACTTTACCATAAATACCGGGATTGCCTGATGGATTGATAACCTGGTATTCGGTTAAATTTATCCATGTATTATTATAAACTTCTTTTTCAGCTAAAATTTGCCACGGATTTTCTTCAGGCTCCTGCATAATTGTTTTTTTAATCCCTTAACAATTTCATGGTTTAGTATTATTAGATAATAAAAAAGAGCGATGGGTTATCCATCGCTCTAAATTAAAAAAATCAATTAAAGATATTGTTATAAACCAAAAGCTTTCTTTACGTTATCAACGTAATCAAGTTTTTCCCAGGTAAACAGTTCTACTTCCTTTTTAATTACTGTACCATCATGATGGGTAAACGTTTTGGTTACTATCTCGCTTGGTTTACCAAAGTGGCCATAAGCAGCGGTTTCGCTATAAATAGGGTTACGTAATTTAAAACGGGTTTCGATAGCATACGGGGTCATATTAAATATGGCCTCAACTTTTTTGGCTATCTCACCATCATTAAGGTTTACTTTCCCGGTTCCATAGGTGTTTATGTATATGCCCATGGGCTGTGCAACACCAATAGCGTATGATACCTGTACCAATACCTCATTACAAACACCGGCAGCAACCAGGTTTTTAGCAATGTGGCGCGTAGCATATGCTGCAGAACGGTCAACCTTTGATGGGTCCTTGCCAGAGAATGCACCACCACCATGGGCGCCTTTGCCGCCGTAGGTATCTACAATAATTTTACGGCCGGTTAAACCGGTATCGCCATGCGGGCCGCCAATAACAAATTTACCAGTAGGGTTAATGTGGTATTTAATGTCGTTATTAAAGAAGTGAGCATATTTTGGATATTTAGCTTTTACGCGGGGTATCAAAACGCCTATAATCTCTTTACTGATCTTGGCCAGCATAGCTTTCTCTTCGTCAAAGTCATCATGTTGGGTAGATATTACGATAGCATCAATGCGGGTTGGCTTATTGTTATCATCATACTCTAACGTTACCTGCGATTTTGCATCCGGGCGAAGGTATTTAATTTCGGTATTTTCACGGCGGATAGCTGCAAGCTCAATTAATAAAGCATGGGCAATATCTAAAGCCAATGGCATATAGTTATCAGTCTCTATAGTAGCATAACCAAACATCATCCCCTGGTCGCCTGCGCCTTGCTCTTCTTTAGCCTGGCGGTCAACACCCTGGTTAATATCAGGCGATTGCTCGTGTATTGCCGATAATACGCTGCAAGAGCTTCCGTCAAACATATACTCGCCTTTGGTATAACCAATTTTGTTAATTACCTCGCGGGCTATTTTCTGCACATCCAGATATGCTTTTGATTTTACTTCGCCGGCTAAAAAAACCTGGCCGGTGGTAACCAAAGTTTCGCATGCAACTTTTGAATCAGGATCAAGAGCTAAAAAATTATCAATTAAAGCATCCGATATCTGATCGGCAACTTTATCAGGATGTCCTTCTGATACGGACTCCGATGTAAATAAGTAGGGCATATTTTTTTATATATTATGTTATTATTATGTACAATAAAAAAGAAGGATTTAACTGAACTTTGTAAAGAAGCAGGGTTTTAGCACTTTTTTACGTGGTTGCAATCCGGTTCAATGCTCTTGAACAACTAAATCAGTCCACTATTATTTGCCAAAAATAAAACAATTTTTACAAAGTCGAAAATACATTTACTTTTGGATAGTGAAAAATATTATATAGTTGAAACGGAAAGCGTTATTTATTATAAACCCTATATCGGGCGGGAAGAAAAAGGACGGTGTGCCGCAACTAATTGGAAAATATTTAGATGTAGAGGCTACCATAGTTTTTACACATGGAGTGTCACACGCAAGCGAAGTAGCGGCATCGGCTATTAATAATTACGATCTGATAGTTGCGGTGGGCGGTGATGGTACTGTAAATGAGGTAGCATCGGCCCTGGTGGGCAGTAACGCTGTATTAGGCATCATTCCATGCGGATCCGGTAATGGCCTGGCCCGTTTCCTCGGTATCTCTATGGATATGCAGCAGGCAATAAAACATTTAAATACAGGCAGGATAGCAACAATAGATTCTGCGCAAGCTAATGGTAAGCCATTTTTTAATATGGCAGGCATGGGTTTTGATGCACATATAAGCGAGGTATTTGCTCATGGAAAGAAGCGGGGCTTTATTACCTACATCAAATCATCTTTACAAGAAATATTAAAATATAGGCCGCAAACCTATCATTTAGAAATTGATGGGATCAAGCATAGCTATAAAGCCTTTATGCTAAGCTTCGCTAATTCATCACAATATGGAAATAATGCGCATATATCCCCGCAAGCTTCGGTACAGGATGGGTTGATAGATGTTTGTATAATTAAGCCTTTTCCATTATACCGTTTTCCTGAATTAGGGATACGTATGTTTACCAAAACTACAAGCGGATCTAAGTTTGTAGAAATTATTAAAGGCAGGCATATAATTATTAAACGAGATACTCCCGGGCCAATGCATTTGGATGGCGAGCCTGAAATTACAGGTAACGAAGTTGAAATTAATGTTTTGCCCGGTTCATTAAAAGTCATTGTAGGTAATAGTTTTAAATAATGAGTTTATAAGTAAGAGCTCTGGTTTATCTTACAATAATTCAAACCCCATCAGCAAAACTTAAAGGATGTCAAAAAAGAACAAAAATTCTGCGGGTATCATGTATTCTACTAATCCTGATTTTAAATATCAGGAAAATAATAGTGCTGGTCCGGGTACTTTACCCCCTCAGCAACAAAATTTAAAAATTTATCTTGATAGAAAAGGTGGCGGCAAATTGGTTACTGCAATAGGTGGCTTTATAGGTGCTGCCGCTGAGCTGGAAGTAATAGGGAAAAAGCTAAAAACCAAATGTGGTGTTGGCGGGACAGTGAAAGATGGCGAGATATTAATACAGGGCGACTTTAGAGATAAAATTATAACCCTATTGCAAGCCGATGGATATAAAGCTAAAAAGGCGGGTGGATAAGCGCTGAAGTTTTAATGTTATAGCAACTATCAGCCTAAAAAACGGGTAAATAAAAAAAAGTCTTAAAAAATTTGCTACCGACTAATTTTTTAGTTAATATTGTGTTTGTGATATTAAAAGGTATTTCGTTACTTGTTTTCGCATATAAGATTATTGATAACCGCGCCACCGTTTTGTATTGCTATAAATTAACACTACTGAATAAATAACGGGTTAAATTTGTTTAATAATACGGATTAGCCATATAATTAGGTAAAAATAATGACAGATAGTGTCTTTTTTACACACTTTTTTTTGAAAAAGCATGAAAGAATGCTGCTGAGGAAAGTAATAATATCAAAAAGGTTTAATTATAACAGCATAATTACACAACTTTTATAACTATTGCTTGCTATTATAAAAAATAATAAGTTTTATTGTAAAAAATTGTTTGAACGAATATGAATTTTGCATTTCCAAACGTTATAGGGGTGCTGCTTATAAAATCAATGCTATTAATGCATTAAATAATTAATAAAGATTGACAAAAAGTTTTTTTATTTCATTAAAATTCTATTTTTGTTATCCGCTTTAAAAAACGCAATTAACTAACTAAATAAAATAACAAAAACTAAAAACTAAAATTTAAAAGTAATGGCAAACGCACCAACAAAACCAACTACCGTTAAAAAAGAAAGCTCAAGTGCATCTGGCATGTTTGCGACCTTGACTATCCCAATTTGCATTATTATTGCAATATGTATTTTCATATTTATACTGGGTGATGGAAGTCACTATAAAGGTGGAGACGCAAGTGGCGAGCCTGCAGACATTTTCGGAACTGTACACAAAGGTGGTGTATTAGTACCATTGGTTATGTCTTATGTATTAATGGTAATTGTTTTCTCTATCGAAAGATTTATCGTTATTGGTAAAGCATCAGGTACTACAAGTGTTGATTCATTTGTTAGAAGAGTACAAGGTTGCCTTAATGGTGGTAACATTGATGCTGCTTCTGCAGAATGCGACAAACAAAAAGGTTCTGTTGCTGCTGTAATTAAAGCAGGATTGAAAAAATACAAAGAAATGGAAGCTGATACAAAATTAGATGTTGATCAAAAAACTTTAGCTATCCAAAAAGACATTGAAGAAGCAACAGCTTTAGAGATGCCAATGTTAGAGCAAAACTTAACAATCATCGCTACATTAGTATCTATCGGTACATTAACCGGTCTGTTAGGTACGGTTGTGGGTATGATCAAGGCCTTCGCCGAGTTATCAGGTGCTGCTACCAATACATCAGCATTATCAGCTGCTATCTCTGAAGCATTGGTTAACACTGCTATGGGTATCACAACTTCAGCTTTATCAATTGTAATGTATAACGTATTTACATCAAAAATTGATGGTTTAACTTATGCAATTGACGAAACTGGTTTCAGCATTGTACAAACATTTGCTGCATCACACAAAAACAAATAAATTTTAGTGTTAATATCCGGGCTTTAATAGCTTAAAGTCCGGAGTTAATTAATTCATTAATAACACTATATTTAAAAGAAATTATATGTCTAGAGCAAAAGTTCAAAGAAAGAGTACAGCAATTGATATGACCGCCATGTGCGACGTAGCTTTTCTATTGCTTACCTTTTTTATACTATCCGCAAAACCAAAAACAGAAGATCCTGTTCGTGCAGAGGTTCCTGCTTCTATAGCTAAGGAAACCATACCTGAAACCGACTTTGCGATCATTACTGTTGGCGAGGGTAAAGTATTTTATACTATTGAAGGCGATGATGTACGTAAAGAGACCATAAAAGCTATGGGCGATCAGTATAAAATTGCTTTTACACCAGAGCAAATAAACACTTTTGCTCACACAGAGTCTTTTGGTGTTGCGCTTAATGTTTTGCCGCAATTTTTAAGCCTTACCGGTCCTGAAAAAACCGATTTTAAACAAACCGGTATGCCGGTTGATACCACAGAGCACAATGATTTGGCTAACTGGGTATTAGCAACACGTAAGGCTAATGTATTGCTTCATAACAAAGAACCGCAAATAGCAATTAAAGGTGACAGCAAGGAAGAATATCCTACCATTGCCAAGATCATCAAAACCCTGCAAAAGCAAAAGGTTAACAAATTTAGTTTAATTACATCGCTTAGAACGGTGACAAAATAAAAAATTATGGCAGAATTAGATACCTCCGGCGGGTGTAAAAAAGGTGGAGGTAAAGTAAGGAGTAAAAAAGCATCAACCCGTGTGGATTTAACAGCCATGGTGGATCTTGCTTTCCTGCTGATCACTTTCTTTATCCTTACAACTACGCTCCAAAAGCCAAAAGCAATGGACCTGG
>NZ_JAQBOW010000162.1 GCF_028287845.1 Mucilaginibacter sp. | reverse complement strand
CTTGCGAAACTGTTTGCCCGGTATTAGCTACCGTTCACTCATCAGAAGGTTTGAACCACATGGCTTACAACCGTTGCGTAGGTACACGTTATTGCGCTAACAACTGTCCGTTTAAAGTTCGTCGCTTCAACTGGTTCAATTACTGGAACGATTCTCGTTTTGATAACTACCTGAGTAACGAGCATACACAATTAGTATTAAATCCTGATGTAACTACACGTTTCCGTGGGGTTATGGAAAAATGCTCTATGTGCGTACAACGTATACAGGCCGGCAAATTAAAGGCTAAAATTGAAAAACGCCCAGTTAAAGATGGCGATATCAAAGTAGCTTGCCAGCAAACATGCCCTGCAAATGCAATTGTTTTTGGTAACGGAAATGATCCTGACTCTGAAGTATCAAAAGCATTAAGGAGCGAAAGAACTTATTACGTTCTGGAAGAATTAAACGTACAGCCGGGTATTGGTTACCAGGTTAAGGTTAGAAACACAACTGAATTAGAAGCTTAATATATACAATAGCTATACAATATGGCATCTCATAAAGAATCAATTATAAGGGAACCGCTGGTTACAGGCAAGGATATAACCTATGCCAAAGTTACAGATGATGTTTTGTTCGCTGTTGAAAATAAGCCAAACAAGGCCTGGTGGATAGGTTTTACGGTTGCATCATTAGGCGCTTGTCTTTGGGTGTTTGCTGTAAGCTGGACATTTTGGTACGGTATAGGCTCATGGGGGTTAAACAAAACAGTAGGATGGGCCTGGGATATCACCGGTTTCGTGTGGTGGGTAGGTATTGGTCACGCCGGTACATTGATCTCGGCAGTATTATTACTATTCCGTCAAAAATGGCGTAACTCTATTAACCGCTCGGCAGAAGCGATGACCATCTTCGCGGTAATTTGCGCTGCTACTTACGTAGTATCACACATGGGCCGCCCATGGATGGCACTATATTGCTTACCATTGCCTAACCAATATGGCTCGTTATGGGTTAACTTTAACTCGCCGCTGATCTGGGACGTGTTCGCGATCTCAACTTATTTCTCGGTATCATTAGTATTCTGGTACACAGGTTTATTGCCTGACATAGCTACCATACGTGACCGCGGAACAGGCTGGTACCGCAGAATATATTCTATACTTTCTTTCGGATGGACAGGTTCAGTAAAAACCTGGCAGCGTTTTGAAACCGTATCTTTAATATTAGCAGGTATATCTACACCGCTGGTATTATCGGTTCACACCATTGTATCAATGGACTTTGCAACATCATTAGAGCCGGGATGGCACACTACTATTTTCCCTCCATATTTCGTTGCAGGAGCTATCTTCTCTGGTTTTGCTATGGTGCAAACCTTATTATTAGTTACCCGTAAAGTATTAGGATTAGAGAACTATATTACCATGTTCCATATTGAATCAATGAACAAGATCATCCTTGTAACAGGTTCGGTAGTAGGCGTGGCTTATATTACAGAATTCTTTATCGCTTATTACTCTGGTGGTGAGTATGAACAATATACCTTCTTGAACAGGTTTATTGGTCCGTACTGGTGGGCAGCTTGTATGATGTACGGCTGTAACGTATTAATGACCCAGGTAATGTGGTTTAAAAAAGTACGTACCAATATCGCAATGTCATGGGTGTTATCCATCATTGTAAACATAGGTATGTGGTTTGAACGTTTTGTTATCATCGTAACCTCATTACACCGCGATTATATACCATCAAGCTGGGCCATGTTTTACCCAACCTGGATTGATGTATCGGTATTCATCGGATCTATAGGTGTATTCTTTACCTTGTTCTTGTTGTTTATCCGTGTATTGCCTTCAATTGCAATGGCCGAGGTGAAACTGTTACTGAAAGAGCAAAGCGAGCAGGAAAAACGCAAGCAAATTGAAGCAGGGCACCTTGACGTAGCGCAAGTGGCATTCTACAAGAAAAACTTAGAGAAATTTGATAGTGTTGATGTATCAGAATACGAAAACGCATAAACTATGAGCAGCACGAAATTTATATTAGGCCTTTTTGATGATCCCGATGAAATGATGCACGGGATTGACAAACTACAAAAAAACAGCATCCCTATTTATGATGTGTATACGCCGATGCCTATACACGGTATTGAAGCAAAATTAGGGATAAAAGATTCTCGCTTAGGTTATGCAGCATTTATGTTTGGCTGCGTAGGTGGTACAACTATATTAAGTTTAGTGTATTACTTCCTGGTACATGATTGGCCAATGAACATTGGTGGTAAGCCGCACTTTGCCGTTCCGGATTTTATCCCGGTTACATTTGAGTGGTCTGTATTGTTTGCCGCTTTTGGTATGACATTTACTTTCTTTTATGCTACACACCTTTTCCCGGGCCGTGCGCCAAGGGTTATGGACCTGAGAGCAACTAACGACAGGTTTGTTATAGCCATTGATGCTAAAGGTAATATCCCTCATGAGGACATTACTAATTTACTAAAAGAAGCGGGAGCAGTTGAAATTAAGCATAACGACAGAAAATATGTTAGCTATGAATAAATTTAGAATATTGGGTTTAGCGGTTATCACTATTACTGCATCGATTGTAGTTACATCGTGCGATAGTAAGAGAAGTACCGGTTGGGAATATGCCCCCAATATGTATGAACACATTGCTTATGATCCGGATCAGAAGAATCCGAATTTTAAGGATGGTAAAACAGCACAGTTACCACCGGCGGGCACTACGCCAATTGGTTTTACAAGATTTGATTATCCTAAAACTACCGAAGGGTATGAACTGGCAAGTGTAGAAGTTAAGAGCATGCTGCCACAAACGCAAAAAAATTATGCTGAAGGCAAGGCGTTATTTGTAACTTTTTGCTCTCCATGTCACGGTGCAACCGGACAGGGTGATGGTATAGTTACAACGCACGGTTTTCCGCCGCCGCCATCATACTCAAAGGGCCAGTCGTCTCGTGGTGGCGCTATGAAAGATCTTACTGACGGTAAGATATATCATACTATTACGTATGGTTTAAACGCAATGGGCTCTTATGCCTCGCAGTTAAATCCGGAAGAGCGCTGGAAAGTGATCATGTATGTTCACCATTTACAAACTTTATAAGAATTGAATTTAATGGAAACTCATAATAGTTTTAACGAACAATTTGAATTTAGCGGTAAGGCAAAAACATGGAGCCTGATAGCTGTTGTTATCGGCATTATTGCCATAGCGTTCGGATTCCTTACTAATCATGGTGAACGCACATTTGCAAACTTATTGCTTATGGGCTATTACTTTACGTGTGTTTGTATTGCCGGCATATTCTTTTGTGCATTGCAATATGCGGCACAGGCGGGGTGGTCTGCTTCATTATTACGTGTACCGCAGGCATTTGTTAAGGTATTACCTTATGCGGCTGTTATATTATTAGTAATAATTTTTTGCGGTATACACTTTACCCAACAAGTAGTAACAGAAAGTGGTCAGCATATCACCGGGACTTATTTGTATAAAGAATGGGCGCCAAAAGCAATTACTACGCCTGGCACTGATGCATATAGTAAGGTGATTGCCGGTAAATCGGGCTACTTAAATGTCCCTTTCTTCTTTATCCGTTTAGCGTTTTATCTGCTTGCTTATAGCATATTAGGCTTGTTGCTGGTAAAATACTCAAACAACGAGGATGAATTGGGCGGTATGTTCAATTACAAAAAGAGCTTTAATGTAGCTTGTGCATTCCTGGTAGTATTTGGTTTTACTGTACCGTTATTCGCGTTTGATACGATCATGTCATTAGACGCGCATTGGTTCTCTACCATGTTTGGCTGGTATAACTTTGCAGCTATGTGGGTAAGTGGTTTAGCGGTAATTACGCTGGTTATAATTTACCTGAGGAAACAAGGCTATTTTAGCTGGATCACCGAAGATCATTTGCATAATCTGGGTCAGCTAATGTTTGGTTTCTCTATATTCTGGACTTACTTATGGTTTGCACAGTTCCTGTTGATCTATTACGCCAACATACCTGAAGAAGCCGCTTATTTTTATAAGAGATGGGAACCCGAGTTTCAACCATGGTTCTGGTTAAATATAGTAGTGAACTTCTTAGCACCGTTCTTAGTATTAATGGCCCGCGATTCAAAACGTGCCGTAGGTGTTCTAAAAGCAGCTTGTATTATTTTAATACTGGGTCACTGGCTTGATTACTACATGATGATAATGCCTGCTACTGTAGGGGCAGAGGGCCGTGGTTTAGGTGTAGAAGAGATTGGAATTTTTATTGGATTTGCCGGATTATTTACCTTCCTGCTTTTCAACGCGTTGAGCAAGTTCAAATCCCTTGTGCCTAAAAATCATCCTTTCTTGCAGGAGAGCTTACATCATCACATATAATAATTGTTAAATTTGCAACAAAATAAAGAATACCAAACAACCAATACAATGGCATTCAAACAACTAATAAACGGCGGAGCCCTCTTGAACACCTCTGAGAGCAAACCACTCGTGAAAAATTCTAAGAAGTTACTTGCGCTTTTAGCCGTGTTTATGCTTTTGGGCACAAACGTGTTAATGGCACAAACAGAAACTGCTTCTGCTACTACTGCCGATAAACCCGGTGTTGACTGGTTAAGTGTAGGTTATTATGTACTGCTCTTCGTTTTACTGGCAATAGCGATAGCTGTTGTAGGTAAAATATTAAAGGTTTATGACCTTAGCCAGCAGATACAAGGAAAAAAAGGTATCCAGTGGAACAACGTAATGGGTATAATTTGCCTGATTTTTCTTGTAGCAGGTCTTGGTGGTGCTTATTGGGATATCACCGTACAGGGCAGCATGACATTACCCGAGGCTGCTTCAAAACACGGTGTAAAAATAGATGCCATGTTTTTAACAACTACTATCATCACCCTGATAGTATTTGTTATAACCCAGATATTGTTATTTACCTTCCTGTTTAGATACAGACACTCTGCAAAACGCAGGGCTTATTTTTTACCGCACAATAACACCATCGAGAAAATTTGGACAATTGTTCCTGCTATTGTGTTAACGGTGTTGGTTATCTTCGGTTTCTTTACCTGGCAGGAAGTTGAAAACAGCTCTGACGTTAAAGGACAACCGGCTTCATTAAACATTGATATTACCGGCCACCAGTTTGCATGGGAAATACGTTACCCCGGTACTGATGGTATATTAGGAAAGAAAAATTTCAGGCTTATTGTTGGCAGCAACAAATTAGGTATTGATTATAAAGACAAACACAGCTTTGACGATTTACAGGCAGATACCTTAGTATTGCCGGTAAATAAAACAATACGCTTAAACATATTTTCACAAGACGTGATACACAGCGTTTATTTGCCGCACTTCAGGGTACAGCAAAACGCGGTGCCGGGCTTGCCAACCTTCTTCAAATTTACACCTACCATTACTACAGCAGAAATGCGCAGAAAGGTAGACGATCCTAAATTTGAATACCTGCTTTATTGTAACAAAATATGCGGAGGAAGCCATTACAACATGCAAAAAGTTGTGCGTGTGGTTACCGAAGGCGAATACCGCCAATGGATAGCCAAGCAAAAGCCTTATTTAACTTATCCGTTAATGAAGGAACTAAAGCTTGCGCAAGCAGGTCAGAATAAAAGCATTTCACAAAATAGGTTAGCGTTAAACAATTAATTAGCGATTATGTCAACATTATCAGTTCACGATCACGGAGTAGTACACCACGAAGAGGGTCACGAGCATCACCACGATACATTCCTTACTAAATACGTTTTTAGCCAGGATCACAAAATGATTGCCAAGCAATTCCTGATAACAGGTATTACTATGGCCGTTATTGCCATGCTATTGTCTATCTTATTCAGGATACAATTAGCATATCCTGATAAAGCATTTCCATTATTAGAAACACTATTAGGCCGTTTCGCTCCTGAGGGACGTTTGGACCCTGAGTTTTACCTGTCGTTAGTTACCATACATGGTACTATCATGGTGTTCTTTGTATTAACTGCCGGCTTAAGCGGTACTTTCAGTAACTTATTAATACCATTACAGGTAGGCGCACGTGATATGGCTTCGCCATTCATTAATATGTTGTCTTACTGGTTGTTCTTAACTGCATGCGTTATCATGCTGTCATCGTTCTTTGTACAAAAGGGCCCTGCCGGACCGGGATGGACAATTTATCCACCGCTATCTGCCTTGCCTACCGCTATGAAGGGTTCTGGCATGGGTATGACGTTGTGGTTAATTAGTATGGTATGCTTTGTAGCATCATCGCTAATGGGTGGCATAAACTATGTAAGTACCGTATTAAATATGCGTACAAAAGGTATGGACCTTTGGAAAATGCCTTTAACGATATGGGCGTTTTTCTTAACAGCTATCCTTGGCGTATTATCATTCCCTGTACTGGTTGCCGGTGTGGTATTATTAATATTCGATCGTAGTTTTGGTACAAGCTTTTACTTATCAGACATTGTTGTTAACGGACAGGTTATGCCTTTTGAAGGTGGTAGCCCTATATTGTTCCAGCACTTATTCTGGTTCCTGGGTCACCCGGAAGTATATATCGTAATTATGCCGGCAATGGGTATCTCGTCCGAGATCATGTCTGTAAATTCACGTAAACCTATTTTTGGTTATCACGCAATGGTTTACTCATTAATTGGTATTACCGTATTATCTTTCATCGTATGGGGTCACCATATGTTCATCACCGGTATGAATCCGTTTTTGGGTGGTGTGTTCATGATCACTACATTAATTATCGCGGTACCATCAGCAGTAAAAACCTTTAACTGGCTGGCCACGCTTTGGCGCGGAAATATCAGGTTTACACCTGCTATGTTATTTGCTATTGGTATGGTGTCTTTCTTTATATCAGGTGGTTTAACCGGTATATTTTTAGGTAACGCCGCTTTAGATATTAACCTTCACGATACTTATTTTGTTGTGGCCCACTTCCACCTGGTAATGGGTTCGGCAGCTATTTTCGGGATGCTTGCCGGTGTATATCACTGGTTCCCTAAAATGTTTGGCAAAATGATGGACGAGAAATTAGGCTATCTGCACTTTTGGTTAACCTTTATAGGTGCTTACCTGGTATTCTTCCCAATGCACTTTATGGGTCTTGATGGGGTGCCACGTCGTTACTATGCCTTTACCGAGTTTGCTTCAATGCAACGCTGGTTATCAGTAAATATGTTTATTACATGGGCGGCTATTATGTCGGCTTGTGCGCAGGTTGCATTCTTGTATAACTTTGTACATTCTATTTTCTGGGGTAAAAAAGCTATTCAAAACCCATGGCAGGCAAATACATTGGAATGGACAACACCTGTTGAACATATACATGGTAACTGGCCGGGAGAAATACCAACCGTTTACCGTTGGCCGTATGATTATAGCAAACCAGGGGCTGAGGAAGATTTTATACTACAAACAACTCCTTTTTCACAAACAATGAGCTCAAATTTGCCGCATGATTTTGAAGATAATCCTGCAGGAATGGAAGAGCTTAGCAAGTGGACAAGTACACAAAAAGCTAACGAAGAAGTAAAATAATATAACACTTTTACCGATCTGATCTTTTAGGGTATCTGTACCTTTTTTAAGTCGTAAGTTTTAAGTCGTAAGTCTTTAGTCAATAAGTTTTGACTTACTTCAGACTAAAGACTTTAGACTAAAGACTTAAGGTTACAGATACCCTAATTTGTTAGAAATATTTAGATGAACAGAGCCGCATCAAAAATCAGATTTCGAAAAATTAACTTTTTAAGCGTTATTCTGCTTTTTGTATTGATATTAGCAGGTGGGGTGGTACGCAGTACCGGCTCGGGCATGGGTTGCCCCGACTGGCCAAAATGCTTCGGCGGATATATACCCCCTGTTACCGCGTCAGATCTTCCAGCTAATTATAAAGAGAAATATGTTGCCGGTCGTTTGGCTAAGAACCAACGCTTTGCCAAAACGCTTGATGTATTTGGTTACAGCGATTTGGCCCGCCGTCTACGCGAAGACAAATCCATACTTATTCCTGAAGAATTTAACGTTGCCAAAACCTGGACGGAATATATTAACCGTTTAATTGGCGCTGTATCAGGCATATTTTTATTATTAGCCACTATCTATTCATTCAGCTATAGCGATACCAATAAACTAATACCTTTTTTATCAGTTTTTAATTTAGTGCTGATAGGTTTCCAGGCATGGTTGGGCTCTATCGTAGTGTCGTCCAATTTAGTGGCCTGGATAATAACCGTGCACTTATTGCTGGCATTAGCCATATTAGCTATAAGCATTGCTACTTATCATTTAGCCAGAGTTTGCGGCCGACCGAAATTGCAGGTAAACCCAATAACCCATATTGTTACATTATTTGCTTTGATAATAAGCATATTGCAAATAACATTTGGTGCCCAGGTACGAGAAAGAATTGACGCGGTATCAACAAGGTTGCAAGACGGCTACCGGTCTGATTGGATTAAGGATGCCGGCGATATATTCGCGCAGCATAGAGACGTAGCTATATTAGTATTGCTTATTAATGTGTTATTATACGCGTTGATACGCCGTACCTTTAACAGGCATTCGTTACAGCAGCAAATAATGAGTTTTACCTTTTTAATGATTGCTTTGCAAATTGTTACGGGTATAGTGCTATCTTATTTTGCATTGCCTCCGGTTGCGCAGGCCACACACATTTTATTGGCAAGTTTGGTATTTGGTGCCCAGTTTTATTTAATGTTGAATTTATATCAATCGGTTAATTTACAGGGGGCGCGCATATGAAGTTGGCTGATTTTTCAAAACTAATAAAATTCAGGCTAACCTTTTTGGTTGTATTTTCTGCATCTATATCATTTATCATTGCCGTAAAAGCAAATGGGGGCAATACCTGGGGTTCGTTGTACAGCTCGGTGATGTGGATCAACTGGTTAAAACTTGTAGCCGGCGGCTTCCTGGTTACCGGGGCAGCAAATTGCTTTAACGAAATAATAGAAGTGGACCTGGATAAGCTGATGAAACGTACCATGGACCGCCCAATGCCAGCCGGTAGGATGACCACGGGGCAGGGCCTTGTTTTAGGCTTAGCTATGGGCATGGCGGGTACTTATATTTTGGGTACGCTTAATATCTTAACAGGGATATTATCGGTATTCTCAATTTTACTGTATGCCTTTGCATATACGCCGCTAAAGCGGAAATCGCCTATTGCGGTTTTTGTAGGTGCCATACCGGGAGCTTTGCCGCCGCTTATTGGTTATGTAGCCGGGCAGCCACATGGGCGCATTGATGAAATTGCACTAATACTATTTGCAATACAATTTATTTGGCAGTTTGTCCATTTCTGGGCAATTGCCTGGGTGCTGGATGATGATTATAAATTAGCGGGTTTCAGATTGTTGCCAACAGGGAGCCGTGATAGAGCCAGCGCCATAATAACCTTTATATTTGCAATTATATTAGTACCGGTAAGCTTATTGCCAACTATTTATGGATATGGCGGTTGGTATGTATTCGGCGTGTCATTAGTGTGCAGTTTGATATTTTTATACCAGGCATTCGTATTATTACGCAAGCTGGATATACCATCGGCACGTAAGCTAATGTTCGGTTCGTTTTTTTATTTGCCGGTAGTACAGTTAATGTTTTTATTTGATTTTATAGGAAAGTGAGATGATGGCCCAAATACAACAAGAAGATAAGATAAACTTAAATGCCAAAAAATTTGTAATGTGGATTTTCATATTCACATCATTTATGCTTTTTGCGGCTTTTACCAGCGGATTTATAGTTTACAGCGGGGGGAGTGGCCATGGGCTTAGCGTAATATTGCCAAGTTCATTCAGGTACAGCACCCTGGTATTGATAGCAAGCAGTGTCACCTTATTTTTTGCATCAAGGGCCGCAAAACGATTAGAATTTGAAAAACAACAAATGCTATTGTGGATAACCATAGGCCTGGGTATAAGCTTTTTATTATTACAGGTATATGGCTGGTATATATTGGCCTACAAAATGCAAATATACCTGGTAGATCCAAATGCAACACGGTCATTTGTTTATGTAATGACATTTGCACATTTACTGCATGTTATTGGCGGCCTTATATGGTTAATAAGCGCGCTAAAAGGCAGTATTAATCGTATACCACAGGTTAAAAATTTATATAGAATGGAAATGACATCTATTTTTTGGCATTTTCTAGATATTATATGGATTTATCTGTATGTTTTTTTACTTTTGAACCAATAATTTAATAACGCTATACTAATTACAAATGAGCGCAACAGTATCACAAATTGATGAAATAAAAACAACACCATGGTCGGGGGGAAGATCTCCGTTTAATGTTGAGTATGGTAAAATGATGATGTGGTTTTTCCTCCTTTCGGATGCATTTACCTTCTCTTCATTATTGATCGCTTACGGGGCCTTACGCTTTAGTGCAAGTACCTGGCCTGGCGCTGATAAAATATTTCAGTCAATCCCCGGGTTAGTTGAGCATGGCGCTCCATTAGTGTTTGTGGGTTTAATGACTTTTATCCTAATCATGAGCTCTGTTACCATGGTATTGGCTGTTGAGGCCGGCCACCGTAACTCAAAGAAAGAAGTTGTCATGTGGATGATATTTACTGTCATTGGCGGGTTTATGTTTTTGGGTTGCCAGGCATTAGAGTGGAACCACTTACACAGCGAGGGTTTTTGGTGGTCAAGCATACCAACAAATACAGAAACTTTAAAAGAGTTTTTTAACGGTGGTACATTAGTAGCACAACAAACATCTGCACACCAGTTTGCTAATTTATTCTTTACTATAACAGGTTTTCACGGTTTTCACGTATTTAGCGGGGTTATCATTAATATCATTATCACCATTAATGTATTGGTTGGTACCTACGAAAAACGCGGCAGCTATTTAATGATAGAAAAAGTTGGCCTTTACTGGCACTTTGTAGACCTTGTATGGGTATTTGTATTTACTTTCTTTTATTTAGTTTAAAACAACATCTTTAACATATTATATATGTCATCAGAACCAACAGAAGTTCATCACGAAGAACATGGTGAACACGATACAATGACCCGCAAAAAAATATGGAACGTATTTTTTGTGTTGCTGGGCATTACTACAATTGAATTTATAATTGCGTTATACATGGTGCCCAAGGGTATCATTCCCGGCCATATTGCAAACCCGGTATATATTGTTTTAACGTTGTTAAAAGCATTTTATATTGTTGCTTATTTTATGCACTTAAAGTTTGAAAAAGTAGGCTTGGTTTACGCCATATTGGTGCCTATTCTTTTCATCATCGGTTTGATCCTGGTATTGACGAACGAAAGTCATCACTGGATTGATCTGAGATTGTAATGGGTAATTTAAGTGCAGTAAAAAAAATTATAATCCTGGTAATGATATTAGCATTACCGGGATTTTTATATTATTTGCTAACCGCCGAAGGTAAGAACCGTTATAAGCCGCTTCCTTTTTTCGGGCCAAAGCAGCTGGCCAAAACAAGTCATAAATTTCATGGTGAGGTTATTCCCGATACTATATACCATCAACTGCCCGATTTTAAATTGTATGACCAAAACGGTAATATAGTAACCGCTAAAAGTTTTGACGATAAAATATTTGTAGCCAGCTTTTTTTATACGCACTGCCCGTCGGTTTGTAATACCATAAATAAAAATGTTAACGCGCTATTATCAGATTATGCCAAGAATAGTATGGTTTGTTTTGCCTCTATTACGGTCGATCCGCAAAGAGACTCGATAGCAGTGTTAAAAAAATATTCAGCACAATATAACCCGCCGGGTATAAAGTGGCTGTTTCTAACCGGCGATACTTCAGTAATATATCCGCTGGCCCGTAAAGGGTTCCTGGTTAATGCAATAAAAGCCGGTAACGATGATTTTATATATAGTGATAAGCTGATATTGATTGATAAAGAAAAACGCATCAGGGGCTATTATTCGGGCACATCAAACAACGACCTTGCCAAGCTTAATGATGAAATTAAAGTACTGATAGCCGAAGAGCTGCGCAAGAACGATAAACCGCTTTATTAGATTCAAGGAGCAAGAGTCAAGAATCAGGACAATGACATAAAATGAACTATTAAATAAGAATCTTGACTCTTGTCTCTTGATTCTTAGATCTCTAAAAAATTATGACTGATAAATTTATATTCCGTTTTGTAGCTGCAGTGTCTGTGTTTGTATTTGCAGTAGTGTTGATCCTAAGCATGAAAATATTGCCCACCCCGGCGGTTTTGCCGTCATTTACCCCATATTTACCTAAGCTTAATGCTTTATTAAATGGTACCTGCAGCGTACTGCTGGTTATATCATTGTACCTCATCACCCACGGAAATATTACCTGGCACAAGCGTATTAATATCCTTGCCTTTTGCTTGTCATCTTTGTTCCTGGTTTCATACATTTTGTTTCATTATTTAATGAAAGTGGATACAAAATATGGCGATTTGGATGGTGATGGAATTTTATCACCAATGGAACTTGCTGCCGTTGGTAACCTGCGTACCATTTATCTAACTATTTTAACATCGCACATTATACTGGCGGCAGGGGTATTGCCGTTAATACTATTGAGCTTTTACTATGGCTTGCAAATGCGGGTAGAGAAGCATAAAAAACTGGTAAGATGGGCGTTCCCTATATGGTTATATGTAACTGTTACCGGGGTAATTGTATATATATTGATATCACCTTATTACCATTTCTAAATAGCAACTGTCACTCGAAATGACAGATATTAATGATTAATTTTGTACTAATGAAAGCCTATAAAATATTATTGATCCTTTTTGTTGCAGGTATGCTGGTTTGCAGTGTTGAAGCTGTTAGCGCGCAATGTGCTATGTGTACAGCTTCGGTCGAATCGAACGCGAAAAGCGGTAGCACAACAGCTAATGGATTGAACCATGGTATTATGTATTTGCTGGCTGCCCCGTATTTGGCGGTTGCTATAGTAGGTTATATATGGTATAAAAAATATCGCCGTAAAAATGTTGATCTTAACATGCGCGACGAAAAACTTCATTTAAACTAAATCAGGTAAGCCTGTCTCCGGCTTAAATATATCATGGCTACAACATCCAAAACATGGGCAATGTTACATGCCAAATGCCCGCGTTGCCGCCGTGGCGCTATGTTTAGCGGCATGATATATAGTTTAACCAGCAACCGTATTAATATTGATTGCCCGCGTTGCGGCATGCACTTTGAAATTGAGCCCGGCTACTTTTACGCGGCTATGTATGTAAGCTATGCGCTTAACGTAGGTACATCATTTACCATTGCCATGCTTACCTATTTTATTACAGGCAATATCACTTCGCCATGGTTGTATACGGGAGTTATTATTGGGGGATGTTTTTTGTTGGCTCCCATAATTTTCAGAACTTCGCGGGTATTACTTTTGTACTGGCTATCGCCCAAAATACATTATCAACCTTATTTAGATGTAGATGATACAACAGCAAACACTTGATTTTTTAAAGGAGCTTGTTGAGAATAATAACCGCGAATGGTTCATGGCCAATAAAGTACGCTATGATACCGCCCGCGAAAACATGATAGCGTTTACCGCCCAACTTATTAAGCTGCTCCATAAATTTGATCCGGCAGTATCAGAAGAGCTTGATCCTAAAAAATGTGTTATGCGCATTTACCGGGATATCAGGTTCAGTAAAAACAAAACGCCTTATAAAAATAACTTTGGGGTAAGTATTCCAACTTCAGGCACTAAATTAGGCGGGGCCGAGTATTATTTTCATGTGCAACCCGGTAAATCATTTATAGCCGGCGGATATTGGATGCCCGAAGCGGCACATTTAAAAGCTATACGCCAGGAAATAGATTATAACGCCCATGACCTGCTATCAATCATTGACGATCAGGAATTTGTAAAACTATTTGGCGATTTTAGAAATCAGGATAAACTGAAAACCTTACCGCGCGATTATACTGCCGATAATGAGAATATTGAATTACTGAAATTAAAAAGCTTTATTGTTAGCTGCCCGCTAAAAGATAAGGATCTGTTGAGTGACGGCGGTGCAGTGAAAGTAGCGGCTATATGCAGCAAACTATACCCGCTTAATGTTTTTTTACGAAATGCAATTGTTTAACTATAATCCCCGATACTATGAAAATAAAGTATTTTTTATTCGCCCTGTTTTTAAGTATAACCTTGCATTCGTGCGTGGTATTATCAACAAAAAAATATAAAGCAATGCTGTCTCAGCGCGATTCGCTGTTTAGCCGTTCGGCTAATTTAGAGGAAGAATTAGCAAAGCTACAGAGCGATACTGCACGGCTGCACCGTGAACTGGCAGGGTTAAAGCATGACCTTGCAGACCAGCAAGCCAGCTATACTACATTAAAAGGCAATTATGATGCATTGAATACTAACTATGGGTCAGCATCATCAAAAGTAAATCAATTATCAAGCGATCTGCAAAAACGCGAGCAGCGCTTAAGAGAGGTAGAAGAGATATTGCGTAAACGCGATGAGGCAACCAATGCTTTAAAAGATAAGCTTCAAAAAGCTTTACTGGGTTTCCAGCAAAATGGTTTAACGGTTGATATCAGGAACGGCAAGGTTTATGTTTCGTTGACGGATAAATTGCTTTTTCCGTCGGGCAGTATTGTTATAGATGAACGTGGTAAGGCAGCGTTGAAACAATTGGCCGCGGTACTAAATAAAGAACCGGATATTAATATGGCTGTTGAGGGTCATACCGATGATAAAAAAGTAATTAACCTTGGTCAGATAAAAGATAACTGGGATTTGAGCGTACTGCGTGCAACATCTGTTACCCGTTATTTAACCGAGGTTGAAAAGATAGATCCGCATAGGTTAACCGCAACGGGTAAAAGCGAATACCAGCCAATTGATCCGGCTGATAATAATGATGCCCGTACAAAAAATAGAAGAATAGAGATTGTACTTAGCCCTAAATTGGACGAACTGTATAATTTGATAAAGAAGTAAAGAGAAAGGCTAACCGAAAGGTTAGCCACCGCGACCGTAGGGAGCTCTTAATACCTTTAAAAACAAACAACACATTAATAATCTCTACATGCAAGGTAAACAATGTATCTGGCGTGTAGAGATTGCCACGCTATCGCTCATAATGAAAGTGATTGTAAGTTATTGATTATCAATGTAATAAAAATGTCATCTCGAACGATAGTGAGAGATCTATACACACGCTAAGCAGACGGACTGAAATGTATAGATTTCTCGCTATCGCTCGAAATGACAACGGTTTTTATATATTTTCCATTTTTTCACACGTCATTCAATATTTTTTCCAGGGTGGGCTCTGGTGGGTACTTGCAATGACGTCGTTGTGGGGAAGAGCTAAAACGGGCTCACAAACCCCGCAAACTCCGGCAATACCGCATCCTTGGGTGATATCAATGCATCCTGCTCTGCAATGCCCCAGTTTATGGCAAGGGTAGGGTCGTTCCATCTTACACCAACCTCGCATTCTTTGCTATAATAATCATTCACCTTATAGGTAAAAATAGTATTATCCTCCAGCGTAGCAAACCCGTGTAAAAATCCTTCGGGAATTAAAAACTGTAGTTGGTTATCACCGCTTAACTCAATAGCTTCATATTTACCATAAGTGGGCGATTCTTTGCGCACGTCTACAACCACATCTAAAACCCGGCCCTGTATCACCCGTACTAATTTGGCCTGCGCATGCGGGGCAGATTGTGCATGTAAACCCCGTATGGCACCTTTATGCGAAAAGGATTGGTTATCCTGCACAAAATCAATAGTTATTCCGGCAGCGGCAAACTTTGTTTTGCTGTAACTTTCAAAAAAATAACCGCGGCCATCATTAAATATTTGCGGTTCAATTATCATTAATCCTTTAATACTTGTTTCTGTAATTTTCATTTTTTAGTCTATTGTTTGCATTAAAGTATTAAACAGCACAAATTGGTTCTCGAATTTTTGCTGATGTATGGCTTGAAGATCTTGTAAATGTTTTTTGTTAAAATTATTGTAATGCTCTAGTTTATCGGTTAAATACTGAATGCAATAAGTAACCCCTTCATTTGGCGAATCTAGCACATTGAGTATTTTATAAGATTTAAAATGGCCGCTTTTCATTACCATAGGGATGTATTCGTTTTGCATCCAGCTTAACCATTGCTTATGTATGGCTTCGTCCACAATAATGGTTTCATTGTATATAATCATGGCGCAAAAATACAAATTAAGGCTTAATATGGCTTTACAGTTTTTAATTATAAACCATCGGTCTTATCGCCCCGCAGTTTCCTGAAACGTTTACGCGCCTCGTTTATAAAAAGGCTGCCGCCATAATCAGTTATAATTTTTTGATAATAATTTTTTGCCTGTTCCTTGTCGGTAAGCTGGTTTTCATAAATATCGCCCAGCATAAAAACCGCGTCGTCGGCCCAAAGATCAGTAGGGTGTTCGGCTACAATTTTTTTCAGATCAGCCGCTGCATCAGCAAAGTTTTTTTGCTGAATTGCAATACGCGCCTTGGCCATTAATATATCATCGCTCAAAGCATTGTTTGGATATTTAATATTTATACTATCCAGTATTTTTATGGCTTTATCCTGTTGTTCGGCAAATATTTGCAGATCAGCATGTGCATACATTTGTAATGCTTTGCCGCTGGTATCAACTGCTATATTATCAGCAATTAAAAGCGACAGGTTAAGGGCGTCGTTAGCTATGAGTTGTGATGTTGCTGCTTTTAATACATCCAGCTGCCCTTTTGCCCAGGTAAAATCGCCGGTATAATAAGCAAACTTAGCATTCCTGAATTTAGCATCCTGGCCTATGGCAGTATTAGGGTATTCCTTTTCCACCTGGCTATATAATAGCGTAGCCTCCCACGGCTGATTGTTTAACAAATAAATATCGCCAAGATCAAGCTTGCAGGCCGCACGTAAATTTGGCCTTATTTCGGTAATATTTATAGCATCTTCCAGTATTTTTTGTGCTTCGTTTAGCTTATGCAATTTAAAGGTTTGCAAGTTAGCCAGTTTTTGCATGGCAGAAGCGGTTGTGTTGTTGCGGCCAAACTCGGCTATAAGGTCTATATAATTTTTTTCAAGATCAACAAGGTCGTTTTGTACATATTTACCCGCTGTTACCTTTAGGTTTTTAGTATTAATTAACTCAATTCTCGCGTCAGCATATAGTGGTTGGTCTTTACCCATGCTAATCAAATATTCATAGCCCCGTATGGCTTCGTCATAAGCTTCATTAGCTATCAGCGTGCGGCACAGATCGTAAATATCACTACCATCACTATTTGTTCTGCGGCTTAATGCCAGAGCCTGGTTTAATGCCTGGCCAAAATCTTTTTGCTGTAAAAATTGCCAGGTAAGCAAATTAACAAAAACAGTTTGCTGCGGATCTTTTTGTATGCGTTTTAACAAAGCTATCCTGAGCATATCATAATCAGCCTCACCCTCAAATAAAGTAGAAAATGTATTCTCTGCCTGGCTAAGGAAAAGCGGATTTTTAGGCAAAATATTTAAATACTCTTCGGTAAGCTCCGGTTTGTTTCTTTTAAAGCGATAAAGCGTTATCAGCTCATACGTAAACAGATCATCATTATGTAACAGTTTGCGCCCCTGTTGAAATGTTTTTATAGCAAAATCTGCATTAGTGCCCTGGTAAAACTGGGCGGCAAGTGATGCAATGACATTTTGGTCGGCCGGAAGGCTTTTTATTAAACCATTATATAAAGCGTTGGCTTTTTCTGTATCGCCGCGCTGGATATAAATGGAGCCTAAAGTAATGGTATACTCTGCCGCATTAGGATGCTTACGCATTATTTTTTTGGTGGCGATTTCTGCCTCATCAAACTTTTTAAGCGACATCAATGCAGCAACATAACTATTGTAATAGGTATCATTATCCTGCTTATACAATTTTTGATATATAGTAAGTGCCTTTTCATGCTCACCATTGGCGTAATACTGCTTTGCCAACTGTAACTCATCGCTTTGAGCAAACAGCTTAGTGCAGCTAAGTATGGCAAAAAAAACTAATACCAATATCCGTTTCATTGGTTAAAAATAATTATTTAAAAATTAAACCCGATGTATATTTTTGACGATTATTTATATAACGCTTAAGTAGGGTAAAATTGTAGTGACATTTTGAAAAGCCTATGTAAAATGTATAACTTACTTGATTATAAGCCGGAGTTTGATATCTATGTTAAGGAATCTGCGAGTTTTATCTTTATTTATTTTAATAGCTGCTTTATACTCATGCCAGGACAATAAAGTACAGGAAATACCTATTGTTGAATTTTTTAAAACTCCCGACAAAACCAATTTTAAAATATCTCCGGACGGAAAATACATATCATATTTAAAGAACTATCAGCTTAAACAAAATCTTTTCATCCAATCGCTGGTTGATGGAAAAGAGCGTGTGGCAACCTCATTTAGCGACTTTGCTGTACGTGGTGATTATAGCTGGACATTTGATAACCAGATTGTTTTTAGCCTGGATGGTACACCCCATGGTGTATATTTAATGTTTGCACTGGATGTTAATACTTTGCAAAAAAGGCCCCTGCTTTCTGAAGAAAAAGTTAATGTAAGAATGGTAGGCAGGAATAAGCTTACGCCCGATATTATAACCATTTCAATGAATAAGCGTGACTCGGCTAATTTTGATGTGTACCGGCTAAACGTTACAAATGGCGAATTGAAACCCTACCTGGTAAACCCGGGGAACATAACCGAATGGGTGATGGATGCTGATGGCCGGATACGATTAGCAAAAGCATCAGACGGTGTTGACGAAACTATATTATTCCGCACTAATGATAATGCTCCGTTTAAACCTATTATAAAAAACAATTTCAGAAACTCAGTTAAGCCTATAGCCTTTACCGGGGTAAAAAACTATTTCTATGCGTTATCAAATGTGGGGCGTGATAAAACAGCTTTTGTAGAGATAAATGCAGAGAACGGAAAAGAAGAACGGGTAATTTTTTCAAGCAATACATCAGATATACAACGGGTAGATTATTCAAAAAGTAAACGCCGTCTTGAATTAGCTGCATGGGAAGAAGCAAAGCCGAAGAAACAGTTTTTAAATGCCGACATTAAAAACATATACGATAACCTGGCTAAACAACTTGGTGAAAGCGAAATAAATATTACCGACAGGGACACGGCAGAGAAAAAATTTATTGTAACAACTTATACAGATCGTAGCCGTGGCGCGGTTTATTTATATGAGCGGTCAACTGATAAATTAATCAAATTGACCGATAATTCGGACATTAATCCTGACGAATTATGTGCCATGCAGCCTATAAATTATAAAGCGAGTGATGGCTTGATAATAAACGGTTATCTTACACTACCACTTGGCGATAATAAAACTAATTTACCCGTAGTGGTTATGCCACACGATGGGCCTTTTGGTATGCGTAACTCATGGGGATACAACTCTGAAGTGCAGTTTTTGGCTAACCGCGGTTATGCGGTTTTGCAGGTTAATTATAGAGGCTCATCAGGTTATGGAAAAGCTTTTTATAGTGCCGGATTTAAAGAAATTGGCGGTAAAATACAGCAGGATATAACGGATGGTGTAAACTGGCTCATTGCCAATAAAATAGCTAACCCTAAAAAAATAGCTATATATGGGCGTGGCTTTGGTGGCTTTTCGGCTTTATATGGTGTTTCTTTTCATCCGCATTTATATAATTGTGCAGTGGTACAAAACGGGTTGATAAGCTTCTTTACTTATATACAAACAGCCCCGGCTTATTATAAGCCATTCTTACAAAAAATGTATGCAACCATAGGCGATCCTGAAAAAGATGCAGCCCAATTAACTGCCATTTCGCCGGCGTTTCATCCCGAAAAACCGGTAGTTCCGCTATTTATTTCACAGGATGCAAATGACCCGCGTGCAAATTTGGACAATATGAACCATTATGTTAGTAAATTGCAAAAGCGTAATGTACAGGTTAAATATTCTGTAAATAAAAGCGAACGCGGATCAGTTGGTAATGAAAAATGGCGAATGCAAAACAACGCTGATATTGAAAAGTTCCTGGATAATAATATACGGGTTAAACCTTAATCCCTAAAGGTGATGAAGGGCTCCGGAACCGTATATCGTAAAAACTTTTCGCTTATTGTTGCTTTTTTAATATTAGTAACAGTAACCCTTATTATAGGATTAATAGTGGCCTACAAATTTACAGCTCAAACCGTCGAGAATGATTTTTCGACTAAAAAAAATAGCGTTGCAGATCCAATCATTAATTCTTATACCGATTTTTCAAATAAGATACAGGATATAAACGTTTACTCCGGATTACTTGATTCGGCATCGGCGGCCAACTATACCGATTCTGTTTTTCACAACTTTAGTTTTGTTAGCAAAATAGTTTTTTATCAAATAGTAGTTGGCAATCAAAATAACGGGCCTGCTGATAAGAAAAACCTAAACATATCTCTTAAATCAATTTACCAATATTATCCAAAAGACGGTAAGCCGAATAGACAGAAGAACGAAAATGAGATCAATCAAAACGATTTCATGCAAATGGCAGATAAGTTCAGCGATTATATAGCCAGTTACGATTCTTTGAAGGGCCCGCGGGCCGATGCATCTTTTGAAACATTTTATGATGCAAGGCCCGGTAAAATTATTTTTTTAAATGAGCCTACCCCCGAGGTGTTGAAAACCTATCATGATCTTCAAAAAAGCGGCCATGCCAAATCTTTCTATAAGCAACAAAATATGATGGTTTTTTATGTTGATCCGAATAGGCTCAAGTTTAAAAATATCCATCCTGAACTTTATCAAAGGGTTTCGAAAGAACGAATAACTTATGATCCTACTGATATTGACCGCGCCAATACAATTACGGGCGAGGTTGCTCTTATAGGGGCCTTTGCTAACTATAAATTATATTTCAGGTCGCCCAGAGATTTTCTTATACCCGAAATCGATCACCGTTTTATGCCCGTTGGAGGTGTTATATTTTTGATCTATTTCTTTTTTGTATTAATAGGCTGGTTAATTTACCGTAATCTGGCTGTTAACCTTAAGCTGTTTAAACTGCAATATGATTTTATAAACAACTTTACGCACGAGTTTAAAACACCGGTAAGTGTAATAAAAATTGCAGGTTCAAACTTAAAAGGAGATAATGAGCTTACAGACCGCCAGCGTAAACATTATGGCAAGATTTTGGATGAAGAAGCCGATAAGCTGAATGAATTAATGAACAAATTATTATCATTCACCCAATTGGAAAATAAATCTATCACCATAAAGAAAGATAAGATAAAAATTGAAAGCTTTGTGAAAGGATATATTGATACCTTTAAAATAAAATACCCTGATTTTAAACTTAATTATAATATTAGCGAGGCTGAAATATTTTATACAGATACAGTATTGCTTGGCAGTGTGTTTCAAAACCTGATAGAAAATGCCTATAAGTACTCGCACCCTGAAAAAAGAGAGCTTTTTATAAATATTACGCTCGAAAAACGTAATATTATATTTTCTTTTATTGATAAAGGAATTGGTATACCTAAAAACGAATTGAACAATATATTCAAGAAATTTTATAGATTAGAAAATCAATATAACCAAAATGGAAGCGTAGGGCTTGGCCTGGCATTTTGCAAAGAACTAGTTAACTTTATGGGTGGCGATATAGCAGTACGAAGTAAAGTTAACCAGGGATCAGAATTTATTGTTACACTTCCATACGAAAATTAGATTATGAATAAAGAAATAAAGATAGCACTGGTTGAAGACGATGAAAATCTTCGTTTCCTGGTTGCCGAACGATTACAATCAGAAGGATATAAGGTTTTAGAAGCCGGTAATGGCGACGATGCCGAAGTAATGATACTGGCCGAGCAGCCGGATATTGTATTGTTAGACTGGATGCTGCCCGGCAAACAGGGCGC
Organism: Mucilaginibacter sp.; assembly: GCF_028287845.1. Lineage (GTDB taxonomy): Bacteria > Bacteroidota > Bacteroidia > Sphingobacteriales > Sphingobacteriaceae > Mucilaginibacter. The sequence continues at coordinate 147,471 of NZ_JAQBOW010000162.1, read as the reverse complement.
AGAAGTTTGTAGTAACATCCGCGCTAAAGGATTTGATGGCGTAGTAATAATGACAACCGCTAAACAGCAGGATATTGATAAAATATCGGCCTATGGTTTTGGCGTGTCTGATTATGTGACCAAGCCGTTTAATATGGATGTGCTGGTAGCGTTGATAGATAATAAGATCAAATTTGCATTAAACAGTGATAAATCAGAAACGTATCAATTTGCTAATATGGAGCACCATCCAAACACGCATTTGCTGATACGGGATGGCAAAAAAATCGAGTTGACCATATTAGAAAACCGCATATTATTATACTTCCTTAAAAACAAAAACAAGGTAATTAACCGCGAGGAGTTAATGATGGAAGTATGGGGCTATAATGCCGATGTAAATACCCGTACACTGGATATGCACATTGTACGGCTTCGTAAAAAAATAGAAACTAACCCGGATTACCCGCAGTTTTTACAAACAGTTAGGGGCATTGGGTATAAGTTTGCTTATGTGCAGTAGTTGAAAGTAGCTGCAATAAGCTATAGTGTCCCACGTTGTCCCAGGTGTATCCAGGTGTCCCTGGGACAGTTTGAAACTACTTTTGATAGGCTCTTGAAGCAATGAACCCACCAAAGAAAGTTTTTTCAGCAATAGTGATGTAGTTGGTTTGGCTAAATTGTTTTTCAATATCAGGTAAAGCCGAAGCCTCTATGCCGCATAGCATTTTGAAAAACACAAACATCGTATTTAGTAATATATTTTGCCACCATTTTCCGGTTAGCTGAAAATCAGTATTCAACCATAAGCCACCTGTTTTAAGTTGCGGGTGCAAATAATTAAACACTTTTTGCAGAGTTTGTTCTGTAAAGTTATCAAACAGAAAAGGGGTGATGATCACATCAAAATCGCCGGGCAGTAACGTATCTTCTGCGGCAGCATTTATAAAGGTTACTTCGTTATTACCGCAATTTCTTTTTTTAGATAGCGTCATCATATTTGCAGCCACTTCTACATAGTTGATCTTTAATCCGGCAGGGTAAATGCGGGTTAATTCGTCCAGTATCCAACCGGTACCGCCACCCACAATTAATAAATTTGAATTTGGAGGGATAAATTGCAGCAAATAAACCTGGGCGTTTATCAAGGCCCGGCCATAAACCAGCCCCGACAAGCGATCATAGAACCAGGCGGAATTATTATAATTAGCGGCCATCCAAATTTATTTCAAATTAATATTTTGCTGTATAATGCTTATATTTAAGCGGATATCATAAAATTCACAGCAAATATGAAAATTCTCTTTACCAAAATCTCCATCATTGCAACTTTAACATTAGCTACAGCTAACCTGTTTGCACAACATGTAAGTCCGGATGATAAATATAATCGAAAGGAAGTAATGATACCCATGCGCGACGGAATTAAACTACATACCATAGTATTCACGCCGAAAAATCAATCAGAAAAGCTGCCTTTCCTGATGTTGAGGACACCCTATGGTGTGAACAAATATCCAAGTCCCGAAAAGTCTGAATATGTAAAAGATATGGCTGAAGATGAATATATATTTGTATACCAGGATATTAGGGGTAGGTATCTTTCTGAAGGAAAATACGAAATGCAGCGTTTCAGCAGGGATAAAAAAGATACCAAATCTATTGACGAAGCCAGCGATACTTATGATACCATAGACTGGCTGCTTAAAAACATACCCGAGAATAATGGCAAAGCAGGGATGTACGGCATATCATACGATGGCTGGACAAGCATAATAGCAGCAGCCGATCCGCACCCGGCTTTAAAAGCCGTGTCTGAACAGGCTACCCCGTCTGATATGTTTATGAATGATGATTTGCACCATAACGGCGCTTTCCGTTTAAGTTACGCTTTCGAATATGCCTTTATGGAAGAGATATCAAAGACCGACTCGCTTTACCGGTTTGGCAATTATGATACGTATGACTGGTATTTAAAGCTGGGTCCATTATCAAATATTAACAAAAAGTATATGCATGGAATTTTACCAAGTTGGAATGCCTATACAAAACATCCTGATTACGATGATTATTGGAAGAGGCAAGCGGTAACCGCCCGGCTTGATTACCCGCGTTTAGCCATACAGCATGTTAGCGGCTGGTGGGACCAGGAGGATATGGTGGGCCCGCAGGATGTATATAAATTTTTAGAAAAACGCGATACCAACAACAATAACTTTATAGTAATGGGCCCGTGGAGACATGGCGGTTGGAGCAGGGGTGAGGGCACAAGCTTAGGTAATATTACCTTTAGTAACCAGCCTACCGCGGCTTATTTCAGAAAAGAGATACAGGCCAAGTGGTTTGCATGGTATTTAAAAGGCAAAGGCGAGGGCAAGTTTGCCGAGGCAATATCGTTCCAAACCGGTTCTGATAAATGGAAAAGCTATGCCACGTGGCCGCCTAAAGAGGCTGCAGAGAAAAATATCTATTTCCATGCGAATGGCAAGTTATCTTTCGAGAAGCCATCGGCTACCGAAGCTAAAACCTTTGATAGCTATGTGTCTGATCCCGCTAAGCCGGTACCCTATCGTGCAAGGCCGATTGAAGAAACTTACGGCCCGGGCTCACGATGGTTCTTTTGGTTGACGGATGATCAGCGGTTTGTTGATAACCGCCCCGACGTATTAACCTGGCAAACCGATACACTTAAAGAAGACATTACTATAACCGGTAATGTTGCTGCTAAACTGTATGCGGCAACATCAGGCACTGATGCAGATTGGGTGGTAAAGCTGATAGATGTATATCCGCAGGAATATAAAAAAGAGCCAAAAATGGCTGGTTATGAATTGATGATAGTTGATGATGTTTTCCGCGGCAGGTTCAGAAAGAGTTTTACTAACCCCGAGCCAATTACGCCCGGTAAAGTTGAAGAATATACCATTGGCTTACATGCTGCCGATCACGTATTTAAAAAGGGTCATAAGATAATGGTGCAGGTGCAAAGCACATGGTTCCCTATAATTGACCGTAACCCGCAAAAGTATATTCCGAATATTTTTGATGCGAAGGAAAGCGATTATCAAAAGGCAACACAAAAAATATTTCACTCCAGCCGTATTGTATTGCCTGTGGTAGAATAAAAGTTAGCGTGGTAATTAAATTAAATAGTAGCTACCTTAAAGCTTAAGCAAATTTGGCGAACAGAACTAACATTATGTATTGCAATATTAAAACGCCATCAAGATAAAAAAAGTAGTAATACTCGTCTTTTTTCCATTCGGATTTAAAGATGAGCCAGCCTGCTAATATGGCGGTAAGGGTAAGTGCCCAAAAATCATTGTTAAAGCCATTGTTTTTAAAGAGGAACAACAGTACAATATATCCGGCTAAAAGTGCCTGGCAAAACAAATAGGCACGTTTTTCGCCTAATATTACCGGGATAGTTTTTAAGCCTGATTGACGGTCCTCAAACAGGTCGCGGATATCAAAAGGAACGGTTAGCGCGCCTATCAATAAAAACCGTTTAGCAAGGAGTATAGTGGTATCGCGCATTGATATATTGGTTAGGTGCATATTTTGCGCCTCTAAAATGGGTAGCAACACACTGCTCAGGGTCCAAACCAAGGTTATTAAAAATTGCTTTAGTCCCGGAATATTGCGCAAACCAAATTTTTGATCGCCCAATGAAAATAGGGGAAGGCTATATGCAAAAGATATAATAGCGAGGAAAATAAGTAATAGTTTTGCTTCTGTAGATACCAAAAAGAATAAAGGAACCAGTGAAAGAATAGATACAATGGTAAAAGTAACCATCAACCTATAATGCGAAAAGAACCAGCGCACTCGTATATATGCTGATTTATGAGGTTCTTTAGGTTTGCTTAAAAGGATAGAGAAATTATAAATGCCAATTGTAGAAGTAAATAATAGAGCAAGTACAGTATAGAGTGGCCGGCAGCCTATTAAATGAAAAGTAACCATCGCCTGTGCAACCGCGCATAGGGCCATGAATACATTACTAAACAGCAAAAAATCAAAAACAGGCTTAAATAGTTTTTTCATTTATGATGAGAGTCTGCCGGTAAACCTTAAATATTTTTAGCTAATGGATTGTGGGCGGATCTTAATGTAAATATCGTAATCTCCGGCAATATTCCAACCCTGCCGGGGAAACCTAAAAATCCGTAACCTACATTTACATATAGTTGCTGATTTCTTTCAAGGTAAAGGCCGGCCCATTCTTTATAAACATACTCTACCGGACTCCATTGATAGTGCTCTGCACGCACGCCAAATTGCATGCCATGCGTATGGCCGGAAAACATAACATCTATCTGCGGATAATGCGGCAATATCTGCGCCCGCCAGTGCGAAGGATCATGCGATAAAAGAAGTTTAACCGGGAGGTATTCTGTGCCCTTTATGGTTGGCTCCATTTTCCCATATTTAGGAAACCGTGTTAACTCGCCCCAGTTTTCGCAACCCAAAATACCTATCTCTTCGCCATTAACTTTAAGGCGGCGATTTTCATTAAGCAATAGGTCCCAACCCATATTTTTGTGAGTGGTTATCAGGTCGGCAAGGTTTTTCTTTTTGGCTGATAATGATGTCCAGTCGGCATAATCACCATAATCATGGTTTCCTAAAGTAGAAAAAACACCAAGCGGCGCCTTTACTTTGCTGAAGATATCCTGGTAGCCGTATACTTCATCGGTACGCTTATTAACCAGATCGCCGGTAAAAAAAATAACATCCGGCTTTTGGCCCAATAACATTTCTACACCGCCCTGTACCGCTTTTTTATTATAAAAACTGCCCGAATGTATATCAGATATCTGGCCTATTTTTATGCCATCAAAGGCTTTGGGTAAATTGGGCAGATAAAGTGTTTGATAACGTACACGGTAATCATAAGCGCCAGCAATAATACCATATCCTATTGCCGCTAACGGAACAGCACCAGTAATTAGCCCAGCCCTCATTAAAAACTCTGAACGGGGAATGATTTCATTACCAGCTCCTTTGGTTGGTGGAGGAAGCGTTGATTTGGTACCGGTATGTTTAAGCCAAACAATTAACCGCCTTATATCATCAGCCAGCACAAAAGGTAAAAAAGTGATCTTTACTATGGCCAGCACAAAAAATACCATTAAAAATCCGGCACGTACGCCAACCGGTATTTTCATATATATGCTGATGATGACACCGGTTATAAGGACTATAGAAAATAGCGTATAACCAATTTTAAACCCGGTGGTATTACCCAAACCCCGCTTTTTAAAGGCGGCGGCAAAACCCCTGGCTAAATATTGGTCAAGCAGGAAAATCCCTATGCCTATTAAAATTAAAATGAATAACTGACTCTGCATTTATTAATTAGTAACGATCATCTTCTATATCAAGATCGTCATCATCAGGTTGTAGATTAAATAAACTGTTAAACATATCAGAAAAGGCGAAGCCATTGTCAAGGAAGCCTTTACTTAGTTGTGAAAATTCTGCAAGGCCATGCAATACAAATTCCATTAATATCAATTGCTGACTCTCTACCAAACCCGGATGGAATTTCTTAACCAGGTCCTTTAACCCGGTAACAGCGTTTAATAGCTTTTTATATTCGGCAAGCGGCAGGTCGTCAAGTACAGACAGGCTATTACCCTCGCTAAACCAATTGATGATCTCTGCATAAGGGTTGGGGGTCTTTGATTTCTTGGCTTTCTCCGGGTCAGGGAAAAATTTAACTAACAGAGTTTTAATGGCCTTGCCAATTAAAATATTAGCCACTTTAGCCGGGCCTTCCAGCTCGCCCTCATAAACCAACTCAATCTTGCCGGTAATGGCCGGGATAACACCCAGGAAATCAGCAATACGTACAAAGGTTTTATCCTCGTGATTGATGATCATGCGACGCTCGGCATTACTTATAAGGTTTTCATAAGCTGATATGGTTAAACGCGCAGATACCCCGGATTTTTTATCGATATATTCTGAGTTACGCGCCTCAAAGGCAATTTGTTCAACCAAATCTTTAACCAACCCATCTGCTTCAATATTAATCCTTTGCTCGGGTGAAAGTGATGCTTCCTGCTGGGTGATTTTGCGCGATATCTCTACCGAGCGCGGGTAATGCGTTAATATCTGGCTCTCTATACGGTCCTTTAGCGGCGTTACTATCGAGCCACGGTTAGTATAATCTTCCGGGTTGGCGGTAAATACAAATTGTATGTCTAAAGGTAAACGCAATTTAAAACCACGTATCTGTATGTCTCTTTCCTGCAGGATGTTGAATAGCGACACCTGAATACGTGCCTGCAGATCCGGCAGCTCATTAATAACGAAAATGCCCCTATGGGCACGCGGAATTAACCCGAAGTGAATAACCCGCTCATCCGAATAGGTAAGTTTCATGGTGGCGGCTTTGATAGGGTCAACGTCACCAATCAAATCGGCAACGGTAACATCAGGTGTAGCTAATTTTTCGGTATAACGTTCAGAACGGTGTATCCAGGCAATTGGGGTATCATCGCCTTTTTCTTTAACAATATTATGCCCAAACCATGATATAGGATTCAACGGATCATCGAATAACTCAGAACCATCTATGTATGGAATGTACTCATCAAGCAAATTAACCAATAAACGCGCAATACGTGTTTTGGCCTGCCCGCGTAAACCCAGCAATAATATGTTGTGGCGCGATAAAATAGCAGTTTGCAGGTCAGGAATTACGGTATCTTCAAAACCAATAATACCCTCAAAGCCACCTTCATGCTGTTTTTGCAGTTGGGCAATCAGGTTCCTTCTTAATTCATCCTTAACCGATTCACTTTTGTAACCTGTTTGTTTTAGCTGGCCTAAGGTTGTTATATTTTGTTTGTTAGTCATAGTATTTGTAAGTATTTCTGTCATTTTGAACGATAGTGAGAAATCTATACATAGCTAAGTCGCTAATGCATGTGTATAGATTTCTCCTCGTTCCTCGTCGAAATGACAATCGAGTTAATGTGTTGGACTATCTTACGTTCTTCCTTCTATTCTTAGCGTAGTCCTCAAAAATATACTCGCCTAAATTATTAAGCGAACTATAAAAAGCTTTGCCGCCGTTAGTCTCTGTAAATTTACGTACAAATTGCTGTAGGTAGGGGTCCTTAGCTATCATAAAAGTAGTGATAGGTATTTTTAGCCGCTTACATTGTGCCGCCATGTTAAGGGTTTTATTAACCACCTTTCTATCCAGTCCGATGCTGTTTTTATAATATTTGGTGCCCTCTTTTAAGCAAGTGGGTTTACCATCAGTAATCATAAAAATTTGTTTGTTATGTGTTTTACGGCGACGTAACAGATCGGTAGCCAACTCTAAGCCCGCATAAGTATTGGTATGATAAGGGCCAACCTGCAGATAGGGCAGATCCTGCAAAGTAATGGGCCAGGCATCGTTGCCAAACACCACAATATCCAGCGTGTCCTTAGGGTATTTGGTGCGGATGAGCTCTGCCAGCGCCATGGCTACTTTTTTTGCGGGTGTGATCCTGTCTTCGCCATATAATATCATGGAGTGCGATATATCTATCATCAGCACGGTAGAGGTTAGGGTTTTATAGTCCATTTCCTCTACTTCCAGGTCGCGTTCGGTCATCATAAAATCGCCGATGCCGTGGTTAACCTGGGCGTTGTGGATGGATTGGGTCATGTCTATCTGGTCCAAACTATCGCCAAACTCAAACTCGCGACGCTCGGAATTGCGCTCATCGCCCTGCCCGCTTTGCGGCGAGCGGTGATTGCCCTTGCCTGATTTTTTAAGCTTGCCAAATATCTCTTCGAGTGCGCTCTGCCTTATACTTTGCTCTGTTTTAGCGGTAATGTTAAAACCGCCGTTTTGCTTATCCTCATCAAGGTAGCCTTTTTGTTTAAGCTCGTCAATGAAGTCGCCCATGCCATAATCGTCATTGGTAAGGTTATATTGCTTATCCAGTTCGTTTAGCCAGGCCAAAGCTTCGCCGGCATCGCCCGCGGTATAGTTGAGCAATTCCAGGAATAATTTTAATAATTCTTCAAATCCGCCTTTTGGGATTTGGTTGGGGGTAAACTTCGAAAATCCGAAACCACGCATAATTTGCCTTTCAGTTATAAAATAACGGTTTATTTTACTCAAAAGTTTGATGATAGACAGATAAAGTTGAATTGTTAGGTAGGGATGACAAAGTTGGTGAGCAGTGAGTGGAGAATAGTGATTAGTTTAGTTGCATTATGCCACCGTGCATCTGGCGCAGCTGGTGCAATGACGGCGCACAGTTCAGTTATTTAACGCGTTTGTTTCACAATTGGTGAAACAAAATGTAACAAGTGAAACAAGATTTTGACTTAACCTATTGAAAATAAAACAATTACTAAAAAGTGGTGTAACAAAATGTAACAACTTATTAGTCTGTATTTTTATGCGTGAATTTTTAATATTTTATTGATTATCAAATAGTTGCAAATATGCTATTTTGGGAGTGGTGAAACAAGATGTGAAACAAATATATATCGAAAATAATAAAGAGGTTATTGTTAGTTGGCGTAGCCCTCCAGGAGGTCATTAAAAAACAAATTATTGCGAGTTAAACTTGAAAGTCTTTTACTACATTTATACTATGTATACCGACATTCAATTAATTAACAACACCGCCATTCACAATTTCGAGGTATTTGTTGATGGTCACCGCGCCTTTATTGATTACAAGCAACATGGCGATAAAGTATTTTTAATACATACCGAAGTGCCGGTAGAACTGGAAGGCAAAGGCGTTGCCTCGGCCCTGGTTGAAAAAACCTTTAAATATCTGGAAGAAAATAATTTAAAGATGGTGCCTTATTGCGAATACATTAAAGTGTATTTAAAACGCCACCCGGAGTGGGAGAGGTTGGTGGTGTAATGATAACGTCAACATAATTGGCTGCACTTATTCACCATATGTTTCAGGCGAAGTTTTATTAAAGTACCTCTTTCTTCCAGTCCTATCAGTAAAGTATGTTGGGTTATTTTTGTCATTTAAGGTGTAAATTCCATCGGCATATACCCCATATCCAAAGAGGCATTCTCCGCTAACCGTTTTAATAATGATTTTATTCTCTCGTTTAATAAATATTAATTTACAATTAGAGCTAATATCTTTGGGTATATATTCATAATTTCCGGTTTTTCTATTAAATATTAACCTACCATATAAAGCTCCAGAATTATAACTAGGTGCACCTCTTCCAACCTCTAAATAAAAAAGTATTGTGGACTGATCAGAGTAATGGATTTGAAGAAGTTGATAGGGACTGTCTTGACTTTTCTTTCCATATGTGTGAAAATAACTTCCTTGAATTGGAAATGATTGGATCCCATGAAAATTTAACAGCGTCCAAGTAATAATTGTAAACATGTACCCAAGTTAACTATAAAAATATATCTATTAAACTTATACAACTTAACTTTCCATCCCAGAACCAGGCAAAAAAATTGAAGAAACATTATACCGTTTAGCCGATGAGATGAAAAAGGCTTCTGTTTACGCCGCGTAAGAAGGAGATCACTATTTTAACACCTCCACAATCCCCTCATCATAAACCGGGTTTGCCCCGCGTTTGCCCGCCACATACGCCCCAACAGCACACGACTTTTCTAATACTTCCTGCAAGGGTTGTTTGTTAAGCAAGCCATTAATAAAAGTAGCCAAAAACGAATCGCCGGCACCTACGGTATCAACCACATCAACTGTAAAACCCGGGTGTTCATAAAATTCATAATCATGCCATACTATCGCGCCATGTTCGCCGCGGGTTACGCAGATGGTTTGGGCATGGTACTTTTTGCGGAACTCGTTTACCTTATCTTTCAGGTTGCCGTTGCTGCCATTGATGAGCAGGTTAGCTTCATCCTCGTTCATCTTAACCACATCGGCGCGGGCAGCCAGCGTTTCAATGGTTGATAGCGTGTAATGCGGCGCGCGTAGGTTAACATCAAACACCTTTAAGGCATTGGTTTCGTTCAGCAGGTTTAACAGCGTATCGCGCGTAGTTTGCTGTCTGCAGGCCAGGCTGCCAAATATTATGGCCGATGCCTGCATGCCGCTTTGTGTAAGCGCCGTTTCTGTTTTTATATTATCCCATGATACAGGCTGGGGTATGATGTAGGTAGCCTGCTGGTTCTTATCCAGTTGTACGGTAACCTCGCAGGTAGGCAGTTCTGCATCATTCTGTATCAACTCACTATAGAGGTTATTTTCTTTTAAAAATGCTATCAGCTCAAATCCAGAAGCATCCATGCCAACCTTACTGGCAAACGAGGCATTGGCACCTTGTTGCCGCAGGTGATAGGCCACATTCATAACGGCGCCGCCGGCTACTTTTTCGTCGCCAAAGGCGTCCCATAAAACCTCGCCGAAGCATAGAATATTGTTTTTCATAAGCGGTTGCAAGTTAGAGAGGTTGTGGGCTGTAAGCAACAATAAATGTATATATTTAGTTTATGAAAAAGTATATACTTTCTTGTCTCCTGTTTTTTAATGCTTATTTCTTATTACACGCCCAGGACAGGCAGGCGATCATCAAACTAATGGACGACCAGCGCCAGGCCTGGAACCGCGGCGACCTTGAGGGTTTTATGCAGGGCTATTGGAAATCAGACTCGCTTATGTTTGTGGGTAAAACAGCACCCACGTTTGGCTGGCAAAACACGCTTAACAACTATAAACGCGGCTACCCAGACAAGGCTGCCATGGGTATTTTAATTTTTGATATTAAAAAAGTACAAATTCTTGATCCGGAAAATGCCTTTGTATTTGGTGCATGGCACCTTAAACGTGAAAAGGATGAACCCGGTGGTTACTATACTTTATGGTTCAGGAAAATTAATGGGGTTTGGAAAATAGTGGTTGACCATACTTCGTAAAATAAGGCTGAAAGAATCATTTAAACGCGTCGTAGTGCTCAATTGCTGCTGGGCTGTTACTTTTGTCTTTGATACAAAAGTAACCAAAAGATCAAGCCAGCCCAATCGCTGCCACCTCACGGGCCAGACTCCCGGCCGCGTGGGCTGACGGGCCACCGCTTTTTTTTGATTGCTCATAATAACAGAATGTCGGTTCTATCCTAAAGAAGCGTCAGCAAATAAGCTTCGGGCGAAAGCAGGTAAAATAAGTTGGCCTGTGCGGCGGGAGAGGCATAGCAGCTTTTTGCCCGGGCAATGGCCTTGCGCGATATGGAGCAAAAATATTGCAGCCTGTGATTTTATCTGATTTGCAGGGCAAAGGCCTCGTGCGCAAAGAAGCCTCTTTGCTGACTTGATTTTTGGTTACTTTTCATCAAGGAAAAGTAACAGCCTTAGCGGCAATTGAGCGTCACCAAGCGATAAATACAACGCTAATTTATATTACCTGGGTTGCCCCTTTGCCAAAGCTTTATTAGCCCGTTTTACAGCCAACTTTTCACGATACCGCGCATAATCGCCTTTAAAAGCCATTTTAAGCATGCTATCCAAACCGCCTTTAACGGCCAGGTTATACAAGCTTGCCGCTTTGCGTGCAGGCGAGGCATCCCATGCACGCAGGCTTAACGAGTAGCCGCCCTCTAAATATTTCATCCAGTGCCAATAGCCGGTTGGCATAAATAAAGTATCGCCATGTTCTAAAAAAACTTCGGTACCTTCAATACCATTTAGTGCGGGGAATTTTTTTATGTCGGGATTAGCTACGTCGTAATCTTCCAGCGCGTAGGTAGCGTTAGGTAAACAGTACAGGCGTTCTTTCCATTTATTTTCAAACAGGATAATGTGTTTTCGGCCGCCAAAGTGGGTATGAAATATATGGGGCAGATCAATATCATAATGCAAAAAGGTAACCGAATTAGAACCGCCGAAAAACATAGCCGGCATACTTTCTAAAAATCCACCCATCAAGTCTTTAGGCAAAACAATATCATTCAGTAATTGCGGAGCCTGTTTAAATATATTGAAAAAGAATATGCGCAACTCGGTAGGTTGCGACATGATAAGATCCATATAGTCATCAAAAGGCATCTCGGCAGCTGCCGAATTGATGGGTTTCGCCGGATCGGCCTTGGCGTTATCATATAACGGCACTACCTTTTTACCAACTACCTGTTTTAAATATTCAGGTGTCCATTTTTCGCGGGCGGGCCAATTGTTGGTTAACCCTTTAATAACCAGCGGACGGCGCGCATCTAAATAGTTCTTTTTAAAATCGGCAGGAGAAATGGTATCAACGGTATCTATAGGGTGCAGAATAAAGCTCATGTTATATGTGATCAGAAAACTATTTTACTATGTGCCTGATACGGCAAAATAACGAAATTAAAGTACGGAATATGTTAAGGAAATGTTAAATATTAGAGGTTAGAGATTGAAGATTGAAGATTGAAGATTGAAGATTGAAGATTGAAGATTGAAGATTGAAGATTGAAGATACATTATGTTAAGCAGGGTTTTATATCCGATAGGCCTAATCTCTAATCTTTAATTAACTAATCTTTTTTGCTGACAGGCCTAATCTCTAATCTCTCTAATAAACTACCTCGGTTCTCTTGCAGCCAGCGCCTTGCCTGCCCGTTTAACTGCCAGTTTTTCCTTCCAATCCATATACCGGCTTTTAAAATTTCTTTTCATAATATCGTCAAACTTGCGTTGGATAATTAGGTTATACAGACTTTTTGCTTTAATGGCCCATGAGCTGTCCCAGGCACGCAGTGATATGGAGAATGATCCGTCCAGGTACTTCATCCAGTGCCAGTAGCCGGTAGGCATAAACAGGGTATCGCCATGTTCTAAAATAATTTCATAACCTTCAACACCGTCCAATGCAGGGAACTTGCTGTAATCGGGGTTTTCTATATCGTAATCCTCCAACGCATAAGTGGCAAAAGGTATCTGGTACAATCGTTCTTTCCATTTATTATCAAACAAAATAACACGTTTGCGCCCGTTAAAATGGGTGTGAAATATATGTGCGAGGTCTATATCGTAATGCAAAAAAGTAATTGATCCGGCACCGCCGAAAAACATATTAGGATATTTATCTAAAAAGCCACCCATCAGGTCGGTAGGCGAGCGGTAATCTTCCAGCAATTTAGGCGCGTGCTTTATCGGGTCGAACAAAAATATACGCAGATCGGTAGGGTGTTTTTGTATCAGGTCTATATAATCCCTAAACTTCATTTCGGCAGCCGATGCATTGATGGGTTTTGAGGGATCGGCTTTGGAGCTATCATATAGCGGAACCAACTGGTCGCCAACGGTTTCCTTTAAATAATCAAACGTCCATTTTTTTAAAGCGGGCCAGCTTTGGGTAGCCTTACGGATAACCAGCGGCTTGCGCGGTTTTAAGTAATTGTTAATAAAATCTTCTTTATTAATGCTATCAACCCTATCAATAGGGGTAAGAATCATGCCCATGCTCACAATTAATTAACATGCAAAACTAATTAATTGTATAGAAGCTTAATATGCCGGTTTTTGTTTTTTATATTTCATTGACATAAGTAGTGAATGGTAAGTGTGTGAATGGGAGAATGGTGAATAGTGAGTGGCGAATGGAGAATAGTGAGCGATTTGTTTTTAAACCAAAGCGCAGGTTCATTAAGGTTCAGTCGTTTAGAGAGGGCTAAAAAAATAGCTCGGCAGCTATATGGTCGGCATATAATTTACCTGTTTGGGTGAGGTAAAAAATGTTATTTTTTTGGGCGATCCATTCCTTTTCTAAAAAAGGTTGGCCCGTTTTGAGCAATACATTTGATGATGCCGCGGCAATAATATTTAGCTTATCCATGTCTAATCCCCACATGGTACGCAGCGAGGTCATTATGTATTCGTTCAGGCGGTCGGTCTCGGTCAATAGCTCGGTTTCAGTAGGCAGGTTATTGGTTTGGATAGATTGAATATATTTGGCATTATTGGCAATGTTCCACTGCCTTATCTCACCGTTATAAGAATGTGCCGATGGGCCTATGCCCAGGTATTTTACGCCCCGCCAGTAGTTAGCATTATGTTTGGAGTAATGCCCCGGTTTACAAAAATTTGATATCTCGTAATGTTCAAAACCTTTTGTTTGCATAGCATCCATCAGCAGGTTAAACTGCTCCGCGCTTTGCTGGTCGTTCATGGCAGGCTGCTTTTTTTTGTTGATGAAAGCGGCTAATGGGGTTTTTGGTTCAACCGTCATGGAATATGCTGATACATGTTGTACATCCAGCTCAAAAACCTTATTTAGGTTATGCTTCCACTTTTGTTCGGTTAGCAGGGGATAGCCGTAGATCAGGTCGACAGTGATATTCTCGAACCCGTTATCCTGCGCTCGCTTTACTGATGCTTCTGCTTCGCCGGCACGATGTACACGGTTCATCCATTGCAGGTCGTCATCAAAAAATGATTGAATGCCAATGCTGAAACGGTTAACCGGTGTTTGGCGCAAAGCCTGCAATTTAGCTTTATCTAAATCGTCGGGGTTAGCCTCTAATGTAATTTCAGCATTCGTGGTAACCGTATGTGAGCCGGTTATGGTATCTAATAACAGGTTAATCTCGCCAGCTTTCAGCAGGGAAGGCGTACCCCCGCCAAAGTAAATGGTTTCAATAGTTTCGCCTTTAAAATAATCTTTTTGCAGTTGTATTTCTTTTACTAATGCCTGCAAAAGTTCGTCTTTATATTTTAGTGATGTGCTAAAATGAAAATCGCAATAATGGCAGGCCTGTTTGCAAAAAGGGATATGTAGGTAAACGCCGGCCATGGGGATAAAGGTAAGGAAGCTCCTTTAAATCTCCCCGGTTAGTTGGCTTTTTTTTGTGATATTCTTAAAATATCTACCTTTGCGTTGGCGTTACCACCATAAGGTTGCCTGCCGATGCCAAATGAAAAGGATGCTGCTATTGACGGGATACTTGAGGTTATCAAACTTCATTAAGTTAAAAACAACCCATACTATAATTTTAGAAATTACGACAGCTCGATAGTATTATGATATTTGATAAAACACATTTAACACTTGATTCATTAGGCGGGGTGGTTGCAGATCATGTTCCGGCAATTCTTGGTTATTGGGACAAAGACTTAGTTTGCCGGTTTGCAAATGCAGCCTACCTGGAATGGTTCGGTAAAACGCCGGATGAAATGGTTGACACAGTTACTACAGAAGATTTACATGGACCAAATTACGCAAAAGTTAAACCCTACATTTTAGGAGCGCTTGCCGGCAAACCTCAAAAATTTGAGCGTGAAATAATACTTCCCAATGGCGAAACCAGACATTCTATTACTACCTATATTCCAGATATAGATAATGACGAAGTAAAAGGCTTTTTTGTACATATAGCGGATGTAACGCCATTAAAATTGTTAGAACGTGAGTTGATTAAATCTAATGAAATTATTGTTGAACAAAATAAACGTTTGTTAAATTTTGCCAATATTGTTTCGCATAATCTTAAAACCTATGCTTATAACCTGAGAGAAGTTTTGGAGTTCTTTATAAACGCAGATTCCGAAGGAGAAAAAGATTTGATGGTAAGTTATTTAAAAAGCATATCAAAAGGTTTTAGCTCTACAGTAAGTAATTTGAATGAGATTGCCGACGCGCAAAACAAGGGAGACATAAAAGCCGAACCAATAAATCTACATGAACATATAGATGATGTAATGAATACGCTCCAAATTCAAACAACTTCATTACATGTAAGTATCAGAAACAATGTGAATGTTGATTTCTATTTACTTGCGAATCCGGCTTATATGGAAAGTATCCTTTTAAACGTTCTCACCAATGCTATCAAATACAAACATCCAGATAGAACGGCTATAATTGAATTTGATGCGTTTACAAATGAAAAATATCTAACTTTAACAATTAAAGATAACGGAATTGGCATAAATCTGGAAAAAAATGGGAAGGACCTTTTTGGTATGTACAAAACTTTTCATGGAAATATGAATATTGACTCCCAGGGTATTGGTTTATTTATTACTAAATTTCAGGTTGAAGCAATGGGTGGCTATATAGAAGTTGAAAGTGAAGTGAACATTGGCACAGTGTTTAAAATTCATTTCAGTTTATAGTTATTATTAAATCTTTAATCAGGAAGTATTAAAGATAGCTCGAATGATTTTATTGAACTACTATAAAGCCTTAATTAATAAACCAATAATAGCAGCAGCTCCAATAATATAAGGCTCCTGTAGTTTTTTCATGGCGATCAAAGCAACCACAGCAGCCAGGGCAATTAACATGGTTGGTATGTCTGTAATGGAACGTAATCCGATAATTATTACAGACCCCACTAAGGCGCCAATTACAGATGCGGTAATTCCCTCTACAAATGCTTTGATAGCGGCATTTTTAGCAATCTTTTTAAAAGATGGCGCCAGGGCAACGGTAAACAAATAGCATGGTAAAAAAGTAGCTAAGGCCGCAATACATGCTCCCGGGAAACCGGCAACCAAATAACCAATAAAACCAACTGTAATAACTACCGGCCCCGGTGTTATCATGGCTACGGCTACAGCATCTACAAATTGGTTTTCTGTTAACCAGCCAAACTCTTTCACCACGCCACCATGCAGGAAAGGCACAATAGCCAGCCCGCTGCCAAACACAAATGTACCGGCTTTCAGAAAGAACCAGGCTATTTCATGCAGGTTCTTGCCATCATATTTCCAGAATCCGGTACTGATTAAAATTCCGACAGGTAATGTTGCCGGTTTTTTTATCCACTGGGGCGGGGCCTTGATCAGCATATACAAAATGCCACAGGCAAGGAATAACAGGATCTCTTCTTTTTGCGTAATTACTGTAATGGTAACACCAATTATATAAAACAACCATAGCAGCCATTTAGATCTCATGGCAGTTAGTTCAAATTTGCTAATCGATTTAATGGTTAACTTATAGGCGCTCATGCCGATAATTCCTATCACCGCGGCACCCACTCCATAAAACACGGCCTGCATCCAGGCTAAACCGCCATAAAGCTGGTAAGCCATGCCCAACAATACCACCATGATAAATGATGGCAGTACAAAAGCCAGCCCCGCCAGTGTAGCGCCGGTCAGCCCGTAATGCACAAAACCAATATAGATGCCTAATTGTGCAGCTAAGGGCCCCGGTGCCAGTTGGGCAAGTGCCAAACCCTCTTTATATTCATCTTCTGTCAGCCAGCCTTTATCTTCAACCAGGTCACGGTGCATATAGCCCACTAAGGCTATAGGGCCGCCAAAACCCCAGGTACCCAGCTTTAGAAAATACTTGGTGATATCAACTAAAGAATATTCGGCTTTTGCTTTCATCACATCTTCATTCCGCCCATTGGTTTCTTACCCAATTCGTCTAACGCTGCCCGAAAACCCTGCGCTAGCGTAACGGCATTACCACGGCCATAATAATGTAGGAAGATCATGTGAGGGTCGTCGCCCAGCATGTGGTTATGTACCGCCACTACTTCCAAATTATGTGCCCGCAAAGTTTTGATCACATTGTTTACCTCATTTTGCAGCATGGCAATATCACCTGCAATATGGGCATCATCCTGTTTGCCCGCAAAGGACGCCCAGCTATTCAGACCGATATTTGTGGTCATTTCCACACCCATAGCCATAACTTTCACATCGGCTCGGCCAATAGTATATTTGTACGTCGGGCCATTTACCGTACCCGTATATTTCACAATAGCATCCAATGCAGCAATATCAAAATTTTCTTTACCGGTTATCGTTGGCGGTGCTGATGGCGCGGGCTGGTTAGCCGGAAATAATTTGCTGTCGCGTATGGTGTTGGCATATTTTTTAGCCAGTTCTGCTATAGTTCCTATGCCATGAATGTGCATATAAAAGATGCGCGGCTCCTCATAAAAAAAGTGGTTATGGATAGCAGCTATTTCCAATCCGTTAGCATGTGCAGCAGAAATTAAAGGATTCACCTCTTCCATTTGCAATACCGTATCGCTCATAACCATTGCTGATTTGCCGTCAGTAGTTTTTTTGAACGATACCCAACCACCAAAACCAAAGGGAATGGGTATAGGCTCGCCTTTGATTTTCATTTTCAGATCATTACGTGGCAAGGGTGTAGTGTATACAGATTCGGCATCTTTATAACTTCCCTTTTTACCTAATGCAGCATCAATAGCTGCCATTTCTTCGGGCGTTATTGCTGGTGTTTTCGCCAATGATAATGAGGCGGCCTCTAATTTTTGTAAGGGCAATAGTAAGGTGGTGCCTAATACGGCCGTAGCCTGCAATGCCCGCCTGCGTGTGAATTTATTTGTTTCCATAGGTTAGTTGTTAGTTATGCAATGCTACCTTTTTGAAGGGGCTTAAAATTGTACAGATTTAACTATTTGGTATCTTTTTTACTTTTACCGGCGCTTTTTTTATAAGCGGAAGGATTTTGTCCGGTTTGTTTTTTAAATATCCTGGTAAAATGGCTCTGGTCAGAAAAACCGGTAAGGTAAGCGATCTCGGTTAACGAATAGGGCGTAATATCCATCAGGTTTTTGGCTTTATCAATGCGTAGTTTTCTGATATAATCGCCGAACGACAGGTTATCAAAGTATTTAGAAAATTCGCGCGACAGGTAGGCGGAGTTGATCTCCAGTTCGTTAGATGCCTGCTGCAAACTTAATGTTATATTGGTATCTAACTGATCCTGTATCATTTCTTTGAGCTCCTTTGCCCAATCAGGGGCCTTTTTTGAATCGTTTTGTTTGATGTACTTATTAAATACATCCAGCAGCATTTGGTCAACAGGGCCTGTTTGAGAATGTTTTAACTGGTGTAAATGCTTTGCCCAACTGTACAGACCATCGTAAATGGTCATGCCCAAGTTGAGTAATTCCTGATCGTCTTTGATATTATACGCCAGTCCGGAAAAAATGGCTCCAAGTCCGGCCGCCTGCGGTGCAAAATCATGCCGGTCGGTATCAGCGCCACGCACAATTGCGGCTACCCTGTCAAGCGCGGCATCTTTAAGGTGATGCTTCTTAATAAAATAATCAAAGGTACAATGATCATTATAATGAGTGTACTCAACTCCCGGCAAATCAAATGGCACCGCATTTAACTCTTTGGCTTTTATCATAACCTCATCAAATGGAACATAAATAATTTCTGCTTCCGTATCAATAAACCGCTTGATGAGCCAGGGGCAAGCGATACGGTCAATTTTCGGATGTTCACGGGTGATCCATTTCATGCAGTACAAATTATAAAAAAATTAGTAGAAAAGAATAATTTGGCCTATAACAGAAAGTTAACAGGAATAAAGGTTTATTGCCGCATTTGTTTACTACACGGGGGAGCTAATTTTATACAGCGTTTAATCATTAAACATTTTCGTTTTGCAATTAATTCATGCTGTTGGCTGAAGCCAACAGATAAAAGTATATTTTTGCAGCTTAACCATTAGTATTATAAATGCGTTTTATTGCTTTGTGCTTTTTGTTTATTGTTAGCTGCCATCTGGCAGGCTATGCGCAAAGAGATACGTCGGCAATTAACCCCATGCGCGCATACCCTGGTGGGCAGGGCGGCATGACCGTACTCGATTCGGTGGTACAGGCAACAGCCGCGCATAAAAAATTCATTGCAGATTCTATTGCCTTTTTATATATCAAATATCCGGATTTGTCAGTAAGTAAACAGTTTGTAGCCAGGGTATTAAATGAAAATTTATATAAAGGAGTAGCTTTTTTAGATATACCTTTTAAATCAAAAAGCATTTTACGCGACGGCCATATTCGCCAAACCCGCGACCAATGGATCATTACTATTATAATCGGACTGTTACTATACACAGCGGTATTAAATATTCTAATGAACAAGGATATTAAGAATGTATACCTGTCATTTTATAGTAACCGATCGCTTACACAGGCTGGTAAAGAGGAAGGGCAGATCAATTTTTGGGCCTTTATAGGTTTGTATATATTGTTCAGTTTAACATTTGGGCTCTTTCTATACCAATTGGCTTCCTACAAAAGCATTTATTACAGCATAAGCGGTTTTAGATTATTTACTTCGCTATCGTTAATAATTATCGTATTATTTTCCATTAAATTTTTGGTGCTAAAATTTATTGGATTTGTTTTTGATATACAAAAGCTGGTAAGTGAATACGTATCTATACTATATCTAACCTATTTTAATATAGCTTTTGTTTTTTTACCCGTTACTGTGTGTTTTAGCTTGTTGGCCGCGCAGTATATACCTTATTTACTGGCTATTGCCGTAATATTAATAGTAGTAATTTTTACCTGGCTATACTTAAGAAGCAGTGTGAATATTATTTCAAATTTTCGATTTCATAAATTTTATTTATTTATCTATCTTTGTGCCCTCGAAATTTGCCCCATTTTGATACTAATTAAGGCACTGAATATTAATTTTTAGGTTTTTATATAAACACAGAATTGGAAGATAGAAAGAAAAAGGTAAAAAGTATATTGGTTACTTTGGCGAAGCCTGAAAACGATAAAAATCCATATACTGAACTGGCGAAGAAACATAATCTGAAAATTGATTTCAGATCGTTTATACATGTTGAAGGTGTACCGGCTAAAGATTTCCGTAAGGATAAGATCAACCTGGCCGATTTCACTGCGGTAATATTTACCAGCCGTAACTCGGCAGATCATTTTTTCAGAATATGCGAAGAGATGCGTTTTGAGGTGCCGGTAGAGATGAAATATTTCTGCCTGTCTGAAACCATTGCGCTGTATCTTCAAAAATATATTCAGTACCGCAAAAGAAAAATATTCTTTGGCAAGCAAACAGCAACAGATCTGGCCGAAGTATTGAAAAAACACTCGAACGAAAAATTCCTCTACCCATGCTCTGATGTGGCTGCCGAAGAAACCCAAAAGTTTTTGTTAGAGAATGGTTATGATTTTACTCCGGCAGTGCTGTTCCGTACGGTTTGTAGTGACTTGTCTGATCTTGCCGATGTGTTTTATGATATCATTGCCTTTTTTAGTCCTTCAAGTATACAATCACTATATAAAAATTTCCCTGATTTTAAACAAAACAATACCCGTATAGCTGCATTTGGTGCAACAACCCATAAAGCAGTGTTAGAATCAGACTTAATTTTAGATATTCCGGCACCTACCCCCCCCGCTCCATCCATGACAATGGCAATCGAACAATATTGCAAGCAGGTAAATAAATAATTTTCAGCATTTTTTTAACTGGCTTGCAACATATTAAAATTATATGCCGTATAAGCTTCTATTAAATAACAGCAGTTATAAATTGTTAATTTAAAAAGGGTTTTTCGTTGTATATAAATTTGTTCTGTTTTTAATTAAGTTTCCTTATAGTTTAAAAAATGTTTGGATTTGCTATAAAAAACATTTTTTACCATTTGGTGAAGCAAATTTTATATATTCGGGGGTCATTTTGTGTTATATATTTATAACAGGATTTTTATTAATTGAAAATGAAGCAGATATACTTTTTAATAGCAGTTTTAGTTACAGGGATTTTAAGCGGATGCGGTAAAAAAACTGATAGAGGTGAAGTTTTGGGTGCTGATAGAAAATCGGCACCGCATACCGAGGTGCCTTACGGCATGGCCTATATCCCCAGCGGCAGTTTTTTGATGGGCCAAACAGATCAGGATATAACATTCGCCCAAATCGCCCAAACTAAGCAGGTTACTATACCTGCCTTTTTTATGGATCAAACCGAAACTTCAAACACCCAATACCGGCAGTTTGTTAACTGGGTTCGCGATTCAATAGCTATTACCTCTTATTTAAATGATCCTAAGTATTACATAGGTGCAAATGCTAAAACACCTAATGCTAACCCAACAGGGAAAAAATATATTAATTGGGATTATGTAAAAAAATACCCAATATGGAGCAGCCGCGCTAAAAAAGGCCAGGCTAATCCTGCTGCATCAAAATTGCAAACAATGATGTACCAGGGCGATGACCGTATATTTGATCGCGATGAAATTGATGTGCGGCTTATAAAATACAATTACGCAATGCCATTATTGCGCGAGGCAGCTAATTATAAAAACGACAAAACTAAAAAGAGATCTGACTTTATTTTAAGAGATACTGTTGGGGTTTATCCTGATACATTGGTTTGGTTAAGTGATTTTTCATACGCGGCCAATGAGCCAATGGTTGAAGGTTATTTTTCGCACCCATCCTTTAAAGACTATCCTGTTGTTGGTGTAACCTGGCGCCAGGCAAGAGCATTTACGGTATGGCGCACACGTTATAATGAATCTTATAAAGATTCAAGGCACCTGCCACACCGGGCACCTTATGAATTGCCAAACGAAGCCGAATTTGAATATGCTGCACGTGGCGGCAGGATAGGTAATGATTACCCATGGGGCGGCCCTTATATTAAAAATGCAAAAGGCTGCTTATTGGCAAACTTTAAACCGGGCCGTGGTAATTACTCAGACGATGGCGGTACATATACAGTAAAAGTAAAATCGTACTTCCCTAATGATTATGGTTTATATAATATGGCTGGTAATGTAGCCGAATGGACCTCATCTGCATTTGATCCGTCAGCATCAACATTTGTTAATGACTTGGCACCAACATTTAACTACGAAGCAAAAAAGAATGAAGCTGAGGTGATGAAACGCAAAGTAGTAAGAGGCGGATCATGGAAAGATATTGGTTATTTTCTGCAAAACTCATCACGTAGTTATGAATTCCAGGATACTGCTAAATCATATATAGGCTTTCGTTGCGTAACACACTTCCAGGGCCGCGACTTGAGAGATAAAAAATAACTCTTAAAAATCTTAATAAAAAACAAAAAATTAAAATTTCATTTAAAACTTAAATACACATTATATTACTATGGCTGGAACTGGACAAAAACTGCACCCTTATGGAATTAATAACATTGTATCCTGGGGTGCAACTATAGTTATCGTTGGGTTATTATTTAAAATTCAACACTTACCCTTTGGAGGTTTGTTTATCTCTATCGGATTAGGCGCAGAAGCTATTCTGTTTTTTATATTAGGATTTCAAAGGGAAGCAGTTGAGATTGATTGGACAAAGGCCTATCCAGAGTTGGCCCATGACTATACCGGCGAGCTACCAACAGCAGCAAGAGGTGCAATAGGTAGTGGTGGTGGTGGTGGTGTTTCAACCACTGCTGCGCTGGATAAAATGCTGGAAGAAGCCAAAATAGGCCCCGAATTAATTGGCAGCCTTGCAGATGGTTTGAAAACCTTTGGCGATAAAGTTAATTCTATATCAAAGGTTACAGATGCAGGAGAAGCTACCATGGCCTTTACGCAAAAAGTTAAAGCAGCAACTCAAAGCTATGATAACCTTACTACATCATTCGAGAAAGCTTCGGGTAATTTAATGGAGCTGGCAAATACAAATGTAGATTCGAAAGCTTACCATGACCAGGTAAATAACTTAGCTAAAAACCTTTCGGCCTTAAATGCGGTGTACGAATTGGAGTTGCAAGACTCAAGCGCCCATTTAAAATCGATGAACAAGTTTTATCAAAACCTGTCTTTAACCATGAATAACTTTAATGAATCATTAGAAGATTCTAAACAGTTTAAAGACGAAGTGGGCCGATTGGCTAAGAACCTGTCGTCATTAAATGCTATTTATGGCAATATGCTTACAGCAATGAACCAGCCGCGCCCTGCCTAATTGAGAGACCATAACAAAATTTTGAACAATAATATATACATATAGAAGATGGCTGGAGGTAAACAAACCCCAAGGCAGCGGATGATGAACATTTTATATCTGGTACTGCTGGGCCTTATTGCCCTTGAAGTACCGGAAAGTTTGCTTGACGCGTTTAAAAACATTAGCGATAGTTTAGTTGCATCCAAAACAAATGTTGAGGTTGGTATTGAGAATACTTTTAATGCATTTGAAAAAACCAAACTTAAGGAGCAACCTGAAAGGGCCAAACCTATTTATGAAAGGGCCAAAAAAGCAAAAAAAATGTCTGATGACCTGAATACTTATGTGGAGTCATTAAAAACTATGTTAAAAGATGCAAGTGGCGGCTTTGACCCCGTTATGGATGATTATAAAGGCAGGGAAAATGTGGATATATCAGTTGACCTGATGGTTAACCGAAAAAGAAACGCTTACGACTTGCATAAAAAAATTGATGCTACCAGGGAAGGATTAATTGCATTATTAGATCCAAAAGACCGCAACGCTGCAAAACTGCCATTGCAGGCGCTTCCACCGGCACCAAGAGTTGGGTTCCAGAATAAAAGCTGGGAACAGGCTAATTTTGGCGAAGGTATGCCAATGGGTGCGGCTATGACCTCTTTGGTAAAGATACAGGCCGATATAAAAAACTCAGAAAACGAAGTAATTAAAAAAATATTAGGCGAAGTTGACCAGGCTGTAGTCAACCTTGATCAGTTTTCGGCAGTAGCAGTTGCCCCAACAAGTTATGTGCTGGTTGGCCAGCCTTATACGGCCGAGGTGTTCCTGACAGCGTCTGATTCAAAATCATCTCCGGATATTACCGTTGATGGTGGCAGGTTACCTACTGAATCTGGCCGTGGTAAATATACAGGCACCACCAGTAGTGAGGGTGTACACACCTGGATAGGTACAATATCTGTTAAACAAAATGATGGTACTTTTAAAACTTATAAAACCGAACCGCAAACTTATACAGTAGCAAAACCATCGGCAGTGGTATCACCCGATAAAATGAATGTATTATATATCGGTGTACCAAACCCGGTTTCGGTATCGGCACCCGGTGTTGCAAAAGGAGATATTAGAGTAAGTATTACAAATGGGTCTTTAACCCCGGCAGGTAATGGCTATACGGCAGCAGTAACTACGCTGGGTACAGCCACAATAACTGTATCCGGCCAGATATCAGGAAAATTAATGACTTTAGGGTCAACTTTATTCCGTGTAAAACGTATACCACCACCAAAGGCAATGTTTGCAGGTAAATCAGGAGGAACAACAAGCTCTGGCAATATTAAAGCGCAGGATGTTCTTTTTGCAAAGCTGGACGGTTTTGACTTTGATGCTAAGTTTAATGTTACCAGGTTTACGTTATTAATTTCTAAGCCACGCCAGGACCCGATTACTATTTCAGGAACAGGGAGCGAATTATCAGCTAATATGCACACGGCATTAAATTCTGTTACACCGGGTACAACAGTTGTATTTAAAGACATTTTTGCCGTGGGCCCTGATGGTGCACAGCAAAGCCTTGATAATATTGTATTATTTGCAAATTAAAAGCATATGAAAAAGAAATTATTACTAGGTGTACTTTGTTTAGCGTGTGTGGCATCATTCGCGCAAACAAAAAAGAAAAAAGGTACAGGTAATCCGGCACCAAAACAGGCTAAATCGGTTTCAAATGGCGCTGTGTCTAAACAATCATCAACGATTGATACTTCAAAGAAAATAACGGAGGCGCCCGTTACTCCGGATGCTCCTGCCAAACCATTTGACAGGCCCCTGGATGGATATTACAAAAAAACCAATATTCAAAATAACAAGGTAACACCGTATGCTAACGTACGCGAGTCGGACGTGGTATTTGCTAAAAGGGTTTGGGAAGAAATTGACCTGCGCGAAAAAGTAAACGCCTACCTGGCGTCGCCAAAGGCAAGGTTAATTGATGCTTTAATGGATGCTGTAGCGGCAGGCGAATTAACTGCTTATGACCCAATGCCTACTAAGAATGACCCTAATGGCGATAGCTTTGCAACTCCCTTAACTCCCGCTAAAGCCAAGGCCAAAATGGTAGATAGCGCTACAGTTGATGTATTTGATAAAAAAACGGGCGATAAGATTAGCTCTAAAATGCAGGCAGGTGAATTTGTTGCCGATAGTATTGTGAAATTTCGTATTAAAGAAGATTGGTTGTTTGATAAACAACGCTCTGTTTGGGAACCGCGTATTATTGGTATAGCACCAATGATCAAGCAAAAAGTAGCAGGCTTAAATTTGGATTATCAGCCGGCATTTTGGATATATTTCCCTGCTGCCCGCCAGGTATTGGTTACCAAAGAGGCATATAACCGCAATAATGATGCAACCGACCTAAGCTTTGATGACGTGTTCTTGAAACGCTTGTTTCATGGATATATAGTAAAACAATCAAACGATAAGGATGAACGTATTAAGGATTATGCCACAGGCATAGATCGTTTGTACGAATCTGAAAGAATAAAGAAATCATTAATGGACTGGGAACTTAATTTGTGGCAGTATTAATAAGTTAAAAGTCAAAATTAAAAAAGTCAAAATCTTATAGGTTTTGACTTTTTTGCTTTTATACGTTGATAAGTTTTTGAATTTTTACTTTTTAATTTTGACTTTCTAATCCGCTTAGGATTTAAGTGAAAAATCAAAATTAAAAAGTCAAAAGCTGATAAGGGTTTTGACTTTTTTGCTTTATGATAATTAGTGAAATTTTGAATTTTTACTTTTAAATTTTGACTTTACAAACCGCTGCCGCCAAAATATTCTACTATTGCTTTGGCTTGTTTGCCATTAACTACTTCCTGCAAAGTTTCGGCATCAGCTTCGCGAATTTTTTTAACAGATTTAAAGTATTTAAGCAGCTTTTCGGCAGTGGTTTTGCCTATGCCTTCAATTAGTTCAAGCTCGGTAGCCAGTGTACCCTTATCGCGCTTTTTACGGTGAAAGGTTATGCCAAAACGGTGTGCCTCGTCCCGTAAATACTGAATAACCTTTAGCGTCTCTGATTTTTTGTCGAGGTACATTGGGTATTGGTCGCCCGGGTAATAAATTTCTTCCAGGCGTTTGGCAATACCAATAATGGTAACCTGCTTTTCAATACCCAACAGTTTCAAACTCTTCATTGCAGATGATAGCTGGCCCTTGCCGCCGTCAATTACAATGAGCTGGGGTAATCCGGTGTCTTCATCCAAAACCCTGCGGTAGCGCCTTAAAACAGCTTCTTCCATGGTGGCAAAATCATCAGGGCCTACAACTGTTTTTACGTTAAAGTGGCGGTAATCTTTTTTAAATGGCTTACCATCCCTAAATACCACAATAGCCGACACCGGGTACTTGCCCTGGAAATTTGAATTATCAAAACACTCAATATGGCGTGGCAGTTGGTTCATGCGCAGGTCCTTCATCATCTGCGTTAGCAGGCGCTCGGTGCGTATTTCGGGGTTAAGCTTTTCGTATTGGTCTATGCGTTCTTTTTTAAAGAACTGTACATTTTTTTGCGACAGGTCAAGCAGCTTTCTTTTCTCGCCTAATTTTGGTACGGTAAATTTTAAAGTTGTGTCGTCAAGGTCTATCTTAAACGGCACAATTATCTCTTTAGATTCGCTGTTGTACCGGCTTCTAAATTCAATTATAGCCAGTTCCAGTAACTCCTCATCGCTTTCATCCAGCCTCTTTTTAAGCTCGATAGTTTGTGTTTGAATGATAGTGCCATTCATCACCTTTAAAAAATTCACAAAAGCAATTTTCTCTTCGGATGCTATACTAAACACATCCACATCAGTAATAGATGAATTTACAACGGTTGATTTACTTTGGTAATTCTCCAGCAGGTCAAACTTGCGTTTTAGCCG
Organism: Mucilaginibacter sp.; assembly: GCF_028287845.1. Classification (GTDB taxonomy): domain Bacteria; phylum Bacteroidota; class Bacteroidia; order Sphingobacteriales; family Sphingobacteriaceae; genus Mucilaginibacter. The sequence continues at coordinate 119,914 of NZ_JAQBOW010000162.1, read as the reverse complement.
GTGCGCCAGCTCATAGTTCATGTTGGTGATGGCGTTATCCATCTCGGTTTTCATTTTGCGCAGCACTGCGCCAATTTTACCGTTCAGGATGTCTTTAATCTCTTCAATACTGTTATCGTAATCATCCTCGGTTTGATAATTTTGACAAGGGCCTTTGCAGTTACCCAACTGGTACTCCAGACAAACCTTAAATTTACCGGCATCAATATTTGGGCGGGTAAGTGCCAGGTTGCAAGTGCGTAGCGGGTATGTTTCTTTTATCAGCCCCAAAATGGCATGCATCATGCTTACTGAGGCATACGGCCCCAGGTATTTAGAGCCATCTTTAACAATGCGCCTGGTCCAGAATATGCGTGGGAAATGTTCGTTTTTAATAATGATCCAGGGATAAGTTTTATCATCCTTTAGCATTACATTATAGCGCGGCTGGTGCTTTTTGATCATGCTGTTTTCCAGCAGCCAGGCATCAACCTCGGTATCAACAATGGTAAACGTAATGTCGCGAATCTTTGATACCAAAACTTTTGTTTTGGCATTTACATTAATGTCTTTATTAAAGTAAGAGGTAACCCGGTTGCGCAGATCCTTAGCCTTACCAATATAAATAAGCTCCTTATCCTCGTTCCAATACTGGTATACCCCCGGTTTATGGGGGATGTTTTTTAATGCTGCCCTGTAGTCGAATTTCTCCATTCTAATTTAACTACGTCCTTGATTATCAATATAATTAAAAATTGTCATCTCGAACGATAGTGAGAGATCTTATACACCCTGCTAAGCAACCATGCCCAGGCGTTTAAGATTTCTCCTCGTTCCTCGTCGAAATGACAACCCGTTTTATGTAATTTCTTTTTTGCATACGTCATTCAATTTTCCAGGGTGGCCCTTAGTGGGTATTCGCAATGACGCTCGGATATTATTGTATAACATTATTAAAAACTGAGCTTCTTGTCCACCTCATTGGTGCCTTTTTGCTGCTGGCTGTAAGCATTGCAATCTAAAGTAATAGTTAGCGGATCCTTTGGCGGCGTAAAGTCTACATTCTTTTTTATGCCCAGCTGGCCATCGGCATACACTTTTTTCATATACAATGCAAAAATTGGTAATGCAGAATTGGCTCCTTCGCCCAGACTTTGAGTTCTGAAATGTATATCGCGGTCCTCGCAGCCGGTCCATATTCCGGTTACCAATTGCGGCGTTATACCGATAAACCAACCGTCGGAGTTATCATTAGTTGTACCTGTTTTACCGCCTATTGGGTTGGTTAAATTATAGGTCCATCTTAGCCTTTGTCCGGTTCCTATTTCTATAACCCCTTTTAACATGTAAGTCATTACATAGGCGGTTTGCTCACTCATGGCTTGTTTTCTTTTTACATGGTTGGTATATATTATATTGCCATTTTTGTCTTCAATTTTTACCAGATAATTAGGTTCGGTCCATACGCCATGATTAACAAACGCAGAGTAAGCGCCCGTCATATCAAATACCGAAGCGTCAAAACTGCCTATGCAAATAGACGGATAGGCAGGTACAAAACTTGTAACCCCCATTCGTTTAATAAGGTCTACCACCGGTATGGGGGTAAGCTCTTTCATGATATGGGCCGTTATCCAGTTTTGAGAGTGGGCCAGGGCTTCGCGCAACGTCAGCATGCCGTGAATAGTTTCGGTTGGGCCCGAATGCGGACACCAGGGCGGACTGCCGGGAGTGTAAATCGTATCGGGCACATTGTTTACCTGCATACAAGGAGAGTATGCATTTTCAATAGCCACAGCATAAGTAAACGGTTTAGCGGTAGAGCCTACCTGTCTTGTACCTCTGTATATCTGGTCGGTTTGAAAATGTTCGAAATTAATCCCACCCACCCATGCTTTAACATAGCCGGTTGTAGGGTCCATGCTCATTAACGAATTGCGTAGCAGGAACTTACAATACACTATAGAATCAATGGGCCGCATTAAGGTATCTATATCGCCGTGCCAGGTAAACAGGTTGATGTTATCGGGCGTATTAAAGTTTTGTTGTATCTCTTCCTCGCTTTTACCTTCCAGTTTTAGTTCTTTATACCGGTCGCAATGGCGCATGCCCGAGTCAATTAACAATTGATAATTATGTATCTCTTTGGCATAGTTATGATCGCGTTTTTTCCAATGCGCATTAAACTGTGCTTGCAGCGTACGCATATATTGTCTTTGCGCGTCCTCGGCATATTGCTGCATAGCGTAATCAATAGTGGTATATATTTGTAAACCATCGCTATCAAGATCATAGGGCGTTCCATCAGATTTATAAATAGAATTTTTATCCAATAATCTCCTAACAGCCCTCTTTAAAAAATCCCTGAAATATGGGGCTGGCCCCTCAGTATGGTTAACAGGGTGGTAATTTATGCCAAGCGGTTTAGCTTTATATTCTGCGGCTTGGCCCTCGCTTAAATAACCTTCACTAACCATGCGGTTCAAAACAAAATCACGATTGGCTTTTGCCCTATCCGGATGTCTAATTGGCGAATTTCGGGTTGTAGACGTTAACATTTGTATTAACACTGCAGCCTGGTCGGCTGTTAATTTAGCCGGAGTAGTATTAAAATAGGTTTGCGCTGCCGACTTTATGCCAAATGTATTGGCGCCAAAATCTACCGTGTTTAAATACATGGTAATGATTTCTTCTTTAGTATAATGCTTTTCTATACGGATGGCAGTTATTAATTCCTTTAATTTTTGAATAACACGCTTTACCGGGTTACGCGCTCTTTTATTGGTGTCCGAAAAAAGATTAAAAGCTAATTGCTGTGTAATTGTACTTGCTCCCTGTTTTTTAAACAGAAGTAAGTTATAAGGTATAATAGTAAATGTGCGCCAAAAATCTACGCCCGAATGGGTGAAAAAATGATTATCTTCTTTAGCTACTAATGCATTTATTACATCTTTTGATATCTGATTATAAGTTACGTTTGAACGATTTTTAACATAATATTTACCCAATATCTGTTTATCAGACGAATAGACCACCGATGCCTGGTCGCTTTTTGGATTTTCCAACTCATGCAGTGAAGGCAATGTGCCAAATACCCCAAAGGTAGTTAACGTTATCAGTATTATTACAAATGCAAAGCAGGCTATAAAAAATCTCCAGATGTACCAGTTGTATCTCTTTATATCTTGTTGCGAAAGTTTAACATCCATTTTATTAATAGGTTTGTTGGTAATAATCAATATAATTATCCAATAATTTTTTGTCGGCTAATTTATCCAGATTTTCTTGTGTTATAATAAAAAAACTGTATTTATCATTTGGTATTTTCATGATCTGGGGCAATAACGGGATAATAGTCCTGGCATATTTCTTAACCGCGTCAAGATTGTAAAACCGGCCTATATATATTAGCTGATTATCACGCCCGACATTTTTTAGCTGATGTTTAATTGCATTAGCCTGGAAATTGGCCCGGTTAAACTGCCCAATCCCAAAACGTGATGATGCCAGATCTGTTGTGCCGGTACTTACATTTATTACAAAATAATAGTTAGTACTATCTCGCAAGTTAAAAGTAATTGATGTTACTTTAACCGGCGGCCTGTCTTTTATACCTACCTGCTCTGCCGGTTTAACTACAGGTTTATCAACCACCGGTGTATAGCTACGATTGCGGTTATATGCTGTTTCTTTTTGATAGGCTATAGGCGGCGAAAAGAAGGCGCCTGTAGTATCACTATCCATTATAGCATAAGTTTGCGCGGCGAGTTCGGCTGAGTTAGCATCAACATAGGCTAAATGCTGTTTTACCAATGGTGTTATTAACTGATCGTTCGGGTAATTGTTAATCATTTGCTGCAGATCAGCACGGAAGGGGGCCGTTTTTTCTAAATGCCCACCCGCTATAGCGCGCAGGTAATACAACTGTACCAATAGCTTATTGCCGGGATATTGCTTTAACAAACTATCGGTAACACTAATAACCTGGCTATATTTTTTCTGGCGATACAGATCATACACTGTGTTATAAGATGCATAAAACCGCGAATCGTTGTCATCCAGCTTTTTGTTGTAATCGGGGTCGATAATTACTTTGGCAAATATGCTTTCGGGGTAAGTTTTTACCAGCTTGTTTTTATAGTCGTTTGATTTTTCTATATCAATATCGCTATACAATCTATACAAATTATAGTATACTGAAGGCTTATTAGGGTCATCAGGAAATTTACTTAATAATAATTCGTAGTTTATTATCGCATTATTTTTATCCTCTAAAATATCGCGGTAAAAATTGGCTATATCTAAATAAGCGTTATAAATGCGTGCGTTTGATTGTGCGAGCAATGCAGGGGTAAGGGGAAGATTTTGTAATAAATCGTTCCGGTAATTACCTGCCGATACATCAGTTTTACTTTTACGCATGTCTGCCGGTAATACTGCATCAGGGTCGGTTATAGAAGGTACATTTTGCTGTGCAACATTTGTATTATTGTTTATAACCGTATTATTGCTTTGTTTACTGCTCCTGCGCCAGTCATCTTCCAGTTTACGGCCACCCCATATACGTTTAAAATCATTATATCCCTGGCTAACAGCTGTGGCATTATAAAAATAAAAGCTGCTGCCTGTAGCTGGTTGGCCGGTTGGCGTAGCATTAGTATTAAGCGGCTTAGTTGCTGCAGCAATACTATTATTATTGGCTGTTATAGCCTGTTGCTGCAGAATTTGGGCATTAACCATATTGTCAATACGTACCGACCGTGTTTTTTCGTCTAGCTTAGCCAATATTTGCAAAGTATCTTCGCGGGCAATTATCTGTAATTTATCAACAATAATCTGCAGGTTATTGCTTTTCTTTTGTATGGTTTGATAGCCGGGATAGTTTGGCGAAAGATTAGTTAGCGTGCTGTCATAGTATTTTTTAGCACTTACATAATCGCCCTTGTCATTAAAGTCAATATCTGCTATGCGCAGGTAGGAGAGGCCCTTTTGGTTTTGATTTTTTGAGCTGTTACGTACCGATAACTTATAATATTTTATGGCATTGTTAATGTCTTTATTAACTTGGTAAAGCTGGGCAACCTGGTAATATATCTGGTCCTGGAAATCTTTATTATTCTCGTTTTTGAGCAAACTCAATAAAAGGCTTGTACGGTTCATCTTAATTCCGTTCCGCACATCCTCTATACGTATGCGATTAAGATTGGCATTAAATGCCATCTCGAACTCGGCATTGCTTTTAACAATACGGGTATAGCTTATTAAAGCCTCATTGTTTTCATGATTTAATTCTTGTAGTTGCCCAAGAATAAACGTCCAGCGTAATTTCTGACTGTTGTTTTTACAATAAAGTATAGCCTTTTTAGCTGCCGCTTCTGCGCCGACATAGTTTTTGGTATTAATATCATATTGTAGGGTTGCCGCATACACATCAGCCGGAATGGTTTTTTTAGGATTGGCGTTTTTATAAACCGTATCTAAAGCCAGTTTGGCTTCGCGCGTGTTATTTAAGTATAATAAGGCCCGTACCTTCCACGCTGCTGCTTGTTGTGTAAGGCTAACTTCTTCGGGGAATGAGCGAATTACGTAGCTAAAGAACTCGACAGCGTCAAAAAACTTTCCGGCCAAAAAATTGGCCTTACCCAGCACCATATATGCATCGCCCACATAGTGGCTCTGTTCTTTTTCGTTAATAATGGTGTTGGCTTTAATTATTGCGGCATCCAGATCTTTATCAGATGTGGTGCTATGTGGTATAGTGTCCCGGTAAACGCTTAATATACCGTCGTACGAATCAATATAACTGCCTGCATAGGTTTCCTGCTTTTGCCTTAACAACTCGTTTGCATTATATAATATATTATAATGAGCAGTTAAATTTTGCATGGCGCGGTTAAAGTTTGTCTTTCTCTCGAACGAGCAGCCTGCTATGGCAAATACCATTGCAAACAGAAAAAAGTTAACTTGCTTATTTACAGGGAATATGTAGTTTCGCCTCAAGATCGAACAGTGGTTTTAAAAGCCTTGCTAATTTAGTAAAGATTATGCAATAGGATTTAATAAATTTGCGCATGGCTAAAAATGAACCTACCGGCAATTCGGATGATAACGGCCCGGGAACCAATTATTCTAAGTTTATAGGCATTGCTTTCCAGATGATAGCTATTATTGGTTTGTTTACCTTTGCCGGCTATAAAATTGATGAAGCGGCAAACCATGCCACTAAATGGGCAACCGCCGCATTATCATTAACCGGTGTTTTTATTTCATTATTCATTATTATCAGATCTTTAAAAAATTGAAAATTCTTACTAAAATTTACCCTTTTATAATATTTACAATAATAATGGCAGCAGGGCCTTTGTATCTAATATATTCAGGCAATCAAAGTTATTTAATACCTCAGTTTTGGGGGCTGTTTGCATTTATATCTATATTAACATTAATTGTGTTGATAGCTATCCTTGTAGGGCAAGCCATAGATCCCGAAATGTATGCCCAATATTTTATGGGTGCTACCGCTTTTAAGCTGTTTGCCTGCTTAATTTTTATCCTGGTTTTTGTACTAAAACATAAGGTGGACAAGGCTGTTTTTATGGGTAATTTCTTTTACTTATATTTCTTAAATACGGCCTTTGAAGTTTATGTTTTGTTGCGTAACTTGCGCAACCAAAATTTAAAGTAAAAAACTTTATTTAGATGTATAAAAGGTCAATTTTGAAATCAAAAATTTTTACACTCCTGCAGATTTTCTGCGTTTTTTTAGTACTAACGGCGTTTTCTGCACCGGTATTTTCGCAAGAAAAAACCTCTGAAAGCGTTGAAAACGCGGTTGAAAAAAAGTTTGAACCAAGCGAGGTTATTTTAGAACACATTGCCGATTCGCACTCTTTCCATATTTTAGGAAACACGTCTGTTCCGTTACCGGTTATTTTGTATACCGATAAAGGTTTTGAGGTTTTTTCGGCAGCTCGTTTTGAGCATGGTAAAGCAGATTATGTTGGTAAATATTACACCTATCGTTTAATAAATGATAAAGTAAATATTGTTGGTGCAAATAATACTTTATTAGCAAGCGCCACCATATTAAAGTTGAATAGCTCGCTGATAGATTTTTCTATTACCCGCAACGTAATAAGTATGTGGATGTCTATCCTGTTTTTAGTTATTATATTTATTGCGGTATCATCAGCCTATAAAAAGCGCCAGGGTCAGGCGCCAAAAGGCTTACAGTCTTTTATGGAGCCAATTATTCTTTTTGTAAGGGATGATATTGCCCGCCCAAACATCGGTTATAAATACCGCAGGTTTATGCCTTTGCTGTTAACGGTATTTTTTTTTATATGGATAAATAACCTGATTGGCTTAGTGCCTTTCTTTCCCGGGGGGTCAAACCTTACCGGTAATATAGCAGTAACATTTGTACTGGCGTTAATAACTTTAATACTGGTTAATTTAAACGGCAACAAACATTACTGGAAACATATTTTTGTTCCGGCTGATGTGCCTGTTTGGATATGGCCGTTATGGTGGGTTATAGAGTTGGTAGGTATTATATCGCGTCCGTTTGCGTTAATGATTCGTTTGTTTGCCAACATTACGGCGGGCCACATTATTGTGTTAAGCTTAATATCATTAATATTTGTTTTCAAATCTTTATACATAGCACCGGTATCAGTTGCATTCGTAGTATTTATGGATGTGTTGGAATTATTGGTTGCTGCATTGCAGGCTTTCATTTTTACGTTGTTAACCGCCTTGTTTATAGGTACGGCAATTGAGGAAGCTCATCATTAATTAGTAAATAACTATAATACATATATTAACTTTTAAATTTAAAACAATGATTGGAAGTATCGCTGCACTTGGTGCAGGTTTATCAGTAATCGGAGCCGGTATCGGTATCGGTCAAATCGGTGGTAAAGCCGTTGAAGGTATTGCCCGCCAGCCGGAAGCTGCTTCAAAAATCCAAACTGCCATGATCATCGCTGCCGCCCTTGTAGAAGGTGCTGCTTTGTTTGGTGTGGTTGTATCATTCTTAGGCTTGAAATAATCAATCCTTAAAGAAGAAACATAACCTTACCTGTAGCGGTTGGCAACAGGTAAGGTTATTTAAAAAGTTGAATTAAAAATTTCTAAAATATAAAAATGGAATTAGTTACCCCCGAAATTGGCTTAGTATTCTGGACTACGGTATCATTTTTAGTGCTGTTTTTCCTGCTTGCTAAATTTGCCTGGAAGCCTATTATGGGCGCCATTGATGATAGAGAACGCTTTATTGAAGACTCATTGCGCAAAGCTGAAGCCGCTAAAGATGAAATGGCCCGTTTAACTAATGAAAACGAAGTGTTGTTAAAGCAGGCACGTGTTGAGCGTGATCTGATACTACATGAAGCTAAAAAAGTTAAGGACCAGATTATTGGCGATGCTAAAGAAGCTGCACATACAGAAGGTGCGCGCATGATAGAGCTTGCCCGTGTTGAAATTAACAACCAAAAAGCTATTGCTATGGCTGATGTTAAGAACCAGGTAGCTTCATTATCATTAGAAATTGCTGAGAAAGTATTGAAACAGCAATTTGCAGATCAGGCAAAACAAGACGAGTTGGTGAGCCAGCTTTTAAAAGAAGTAAAATTATAATATCGAATTTCGGATTTTCGATTTCGGATTTAGAAGTTGGAAATTGAAGTTTGAATAAATAATTAAATACGTGAATTAAAGGATAAGTAAATTCGAAATTGAACATCCGAAATCCGAAATAAAAAATGTCAGAATTAACGGTAGCAGCCAGGTACGCCAAATCATTGATTGATCTTTCGCAAGAGCAAAACGCTTTGGAAGATTTAAATAATGATATGGTATTTTTCCTGAAAACCTTAAAGGCAAACCCGCAGCTAATTGCAGTTTTAGGTAATCCTATCATATCTCATCAAAAAAAATTAAATATCCTGACCGGGTTATTTGAAGGTAAGGTGAATAAAATATCTATCGCGTTTTTTAAGCTGATGATAAACAAGGGTCGTGGCGAAGTTTTATACGCTACAGCGCACGAGTTTATTAACCAGTATGACTTTATAAAACACATTACCCAGGCTACAGTAGTATCAGCTACGCCATTATCAGCAGCTAACAAGGCTAAGATATTGGCCGAGGTAAAAGCAACGGTAGGCGGCGAAGTGGTATTAGAAGAAAGGGTAGATGCAACGCTGATTGGCGGTTTTGTATTAACCGTTGGCGACAGGCAGATAGATACCAGTATTGTAAGCAACTTAAAGAAATTGAAAAAGAACTTTGCCCAAGGCATTGTTTAATAAAATAAATAAAATCTCAAAATTAAAATAAACTATGGTAGAGGTAAGACCAGATGAAGTATCGGCAATTTTGCGTCAGCAGTTGGCGGGTTTCAAGTCAGAATCTGAATTAGAAGAAGTGGGTACCGTACTCCAGGTGGGTGATGGTATTGCACGCGTTTACGGTTTAACAAAAGTGCAATCAGGCGAGTTAGTTGAGTTTGACAATGGCTTACAAGGCATTGTATTAAACTTGGAAGAAGATAACGTGGGTGTTGTATTGTTGGGACAGAGCGACGAAATTAAAGAAGGCGATACTGTTAAACGTACCCGTAAAATTGCCTCTATAAACGTAGGTGAAGGTATGCTTGGCCGTGTTGTTAACACGTTAGGTGCACCTATTGATGGTAAAGGACCAATTGCCGGACAGACTTATGAAATGCCTTTAGAGCGTAAAGCTCCGGGTGTTATCTACCGTCAGCCGGTTACAGAGCCTTTGCAAACAGGTATTAAAGCTATTGATGCCATGATCCCTATCGGCCGCGGACAACGTGAGCTGGTAATTGGCGATCGCCAGACAGGTAAAACTGCGGTGTGTATTGATACCATCATCAACCAAAAAGAATTTTATGATGCCGGTAAGCCGGTTATCTGTATATATGTAGCTTGTGGCCAAAAGGCTTCTACAGTTGCAAACATTGTACGCGCGCTGGAAGAAAAAGGTGCTATGCCTTATTCTATCATTGTTGCTGCTAACGCTTCAGACTCTGCAACCATGCAATTCTTTGCTCCGTTTGCAGGTGCCGCTATCGGCGAGTATTTCCGCGATACCGGTCGCCCGGCATTAATTGTTTATGATGACTTGTCTAAACAAGCGGTTGCTTATCGTGAAGTATCTTTATTATTACGTCGTCCACCAGGCCGTGAGGCTTATCCGGGCGACGTGTTTTATCTGCACAGCCGTTTATTAGAACGTGCCGCCAAGATCAACGCCAATGATTCTATCGCGCAAGCGATGAATGATTTGCCGGAGTCTATCCGCAGCATAGTAAAAGGTGGCGGTTCATTAACAGCTTTGCCTATCATTGAAACACAAGCAGGCGACGTATCAGCCTATATCCCAACCAACGTAATTTCAATTACCGACGGACAAATATTCCTGGAGTCTAACTTGTTTAACGCTGGTGTTCGTCCGGCTATTAACGTGGGTATTTCGGTATCACGTGTAGGTGGTAACGCGCAGATCAAATCAATGAAGAAAGTAGCAGGTACTTTAAAACTTGACCAGGCACAATACCGTGAGCTGGAAGCTTTCTCAAAATTTGGATCAGACTTAGATGCTTCTACTAAAAACGTACTTGATAAAGGTGCGCGTAACGTAGAGATACTAAAACAAGGTCAGTATTCGCCGGTATCTGTTGAAAAACAGGTAGCCATTATTTACTTAGGTACTAAAAACCTTATGCGTGCTGTACCGGTAAATAAAATACGTGAGTTTGAAAGCGAATTTACAACCCAGTTAGAAATGCGTCATCCCGAAGTGCTTGCTGCATTAAAAGCAGGCAAGTTTGATGACCAGCTAACAAGCGTACTGGAAACAGTAGCTAAAGAACTGGTAGCGAATTACAATTAGTAGCTGGTATCAAGTAGTTAGTATCAAGTAACAAGATTTGATTCTTACTTGATGAATAAAGTGATTAGTATTGGGTATTTAAGTCTTGCTACTTGATACTCGATACTTAATACTCAAAAAAAGAATGGCTAATTTAAAAGAAGTAAGAAACAGGATATCGTCGGTATCGTCAACGCAGCAGATCACCAAGGCCATGAAAATGGTTTCGGCAGCTAAGTTGAAACGTGCTACCAACGCTATTGTACAATTACGCCCATATGCAAGTAAGCTGAAGGAATTATTGTCAAACTTGTCTGCAAGTTTAGAGGATGGTTCGTCGCCTTTTTTACAGCAGCGTGAGCCTGTTAAGGTATTGATAGTAGCAGTATCATCAAACCGCGGACTGGCAGGTGCTTTTAACGCTAACGTTATGAAAACTGCAAATAACCTGATTGCCGAGAAATACAGCGAGCAGTTAAAAGCGGGTAACGTTTCTATAGTTGCTATCGGTAAAAAATCGCAGGAGTTTTATGAGCGCCGTAAATACAATGTTATTGGTAACAATAATGAGCTGTACAATAACTTAAACTTTGCTAATGCCTCGTTAATTACCGAAAGCATTATGGAAGGCTTTTTAAAAGGACAGTATGACCGTGTTGAAATTGTGTACAACCACTTTAAAAACGCGGCAATGCAATTTTTGATAACCGAGCAATTGTTACCGGTACCAAAAACCGAGCTTAAAAAAGACGAAGTAAAAACAGCGCAGGTTGATTATATACTGGAGCCATCACAAGAAGAAATTGTTGCAGAGCTGATACCAAAAAATATCAAGATACAATTGTATCGCGCGGTATTAGATTCTGTAGCTTCTGAGCATGGTGCCCGTATGACCGCAATGGATAAAGCAACAGAAAACGCAGGCGACTTGTTGAAAGCATTAAAATTAGCTTACAACCAGGCCCGCCAGGCAGCTATCACCACCGAGCTTACCGAAATTGTAAGTGGCGCAGCGGCGTTGTCATCAAATTAAAAATAATAAGTTTAGATATTAGAAAGGCTTCCTGATTTCAGGAAGCTTTTTTTATTTTCACGCGTCATTGCGAGGAACGAAGCAATCTCTGCACATGCAAATCAAATTGCAGGATGTCTGTTAGTAGTATTATACAATAAATGAAATCTATCTTATTGAATGTCTGTTGTAGAGATTGCTTCGTTCCTCGCAATGACGCGGTTGTTATGGTTATGGTAAGGCTGGCTTATATCAAATCAAACCCAATATCTTTCCTAAAATAGCAGCCGTCATAATAGATCCTGCTGGCATCGGCAGTAGCTTGTTGCAGCGCATCAAACATATTATCTTGTAAGGATGTAATTGCTAAAACACGGCCACCGGTTGCTAATATATCTTCGCCTTGTTGTGTTGTACCTGCCTGGAAAACGTGCGAACCGCGTACATTCTCCATACCGCTGATAGCTTTGTTCTTTAGATATTCGCCGGGGTAGCCGCCTGCAACACAAACTACTGTTGCAGCAACTTTGTTGGATATGATGAGTTCTTTCTCGTTTAGGTTTCCTTCGGCTACGCCTAACAGCAGCTCAACAAAATCGGATTCTATGCGTGGTAAAACACTCTCTGTTTCCGGGTCGCCCATGCGGCAATTGTATTCTATCATGTAGGGGTCGCCGCCGCAATTCATCAGGCCAATGAAGATAAAACCCTTGTAAGGGATACCTTCCTGTTTTAAACCTTCTATAGTAGGGATGATCACCCTATCTTCAACCTTTTTAATAAACTCGGCATCCGCAAAAGGAACCGGGGAAACAGAACCCATGCCGCCGGTGTTTAAACCGGTGTCGCCTTCGCCAATACGTTTATAATCTTTGGCTGATGGTAATATTTTATAATTATTGCCATCGGTCAATACAAATACCGATAGCTCTATGCCTTGTAAAAACTGTTCAACCACCACTTTCGAACTGGCGTCGCCAAACTTGGCTTCGGTAAGCATTTCTATTAGCTCTTGTTGGGCCTCTTGTACGGTAAGGCAAATTAATACGCCTTTGCCCGCAGCCAATCCATCGGCTTTTAAAACTATGGGTAGGCCTATGGTTGGTAAATAATCAAAACCCTCCTGTAAAGTATCGCGGGTAAAGGTTTTTGATGTGGCTGCAGGGATGTTGTGCCTCTCCATAAACTGCTTAGAAAAATCCTTGCTGCCCTCTAACTGTGCACCCTCGGCCTGCGGACCAATAACCGGCACGTTTTTCAACTGTTCATCCGCCAGGAAAAAGTCATGAATGCCTCTAACTAAAGGTTCCTCAGGGCCAACCAATACCAAATCAATGCTATTAGTTAAAACACATTGTTTAATGCTTTCAAAATCGTTTACGGCAATGTTTACATTGGTGCCGTATTGACCGGTACCCGCGTTACCGGGCGCAATAAAAAGTTTACTGCATTTTGGGCTTTGTGCTAATTTCCAGGCGAAGGCGCTTTCCCTTCCGCCCGAGCCGAGGATCAGGATGTTCATAGGGGGCAAAGATAGAAGTTTAGTAACAAGTAGCTAGTATCAAGTAGCAAGATGATTATAATGTTAAAATACCTAAATTTTACCTGATACTTGCTACTAGTTACTTGATACTCCCCTGCAAAACCTTACCTTTGCCTGTCATAATGGCTTTATAATTACGCTGGCGCAATTATTGAGTTTATGCCATCATATCAAATTAAATATGTTAAATTTCATAAGTAAGCTTTTTGGAAGCAAATCAGAGCGCGACGTAAAGGCTATTTTGCCTTTGGTTGAAAAAGTTAAGGCCGAGTTTGCCAAGCTTGATCAGATAAGTAATGATGAGCTAAGAGCCAGGACATTGGATTTTAAGGAAACCATTAAACAGGGATTAGCTAAAATTGACGATGAGATACAGGCAATTAAAGATCAGACCGAGAACAACCCGGATATGGATGTGCAGGTGAAAGTTGACCTGTATACCCAGGCAGATAAGTTGCAAAAGGACCGTGATGCAGCGCTGGAAGTTATACTATTAGATTTATTACCTGAGGCTTTTGCCGTTGTAAAGGAAACTGCCCGCAGGTTAAAAAATAACGCGACCATTGAGGTTACCGCCACCCAGTTTGACCGTGATCTTGCCGCTAAAAAGCAAAATGTTATTATAAAAGGCGATAAAGCTATTCACCATAATAAGTGGCTGGCTGCAGGTAATGAAGTTACCTGGGATATGGTACATTATGATGTACAGCTAATTGGTGGTATTGTATTGCATCAGGGTAAAATATCAGAGATGGCAACAGGCGAGGGTAAAACACTGGTAGCCACACTGCCTGCTTACTTAAACGCTTTATCTGGACAGGGTGTACATATAGTAACGGTGAATGATTACCTGGCACGTCGTGACTCGGAGTGGATGGGCCCGTTATATGAGTTCCATGGTTTATCGGTTGATTGTATTGATAAACATGAGCCAAATACTGAAGAACGCCGCGCCGCTTACATGTCTGATATTATTTTTGGTACCAATAACGAGTTTGGTTTTGATTACCTGCGTGACAATATGACACGCAGCCCCGAAGAACTGGTACAGCGCAAACTGCATTATGCCATGGTGGATGAGGTCGATTCGGTTTTAATTGATGATGCCCGTACACCTTTAATTATTTCAGGCCCAATCCCACGTGGAGATGAGCACGAGTTTTATGAGTTGAAACCGCGAATTGAGCGTTTGGTTAACGCACAAAAAAGTTATGTAAATGGTGTTTTAAATGAAGCTAAAAAAGCTATAGCCGAAGGCAAAACAGGAATTGATGAAGGTGGTTTAGCTTTATTGCGTGCCTTTAGAGGTTTGCCGAAAAGTAAGGCTTTAATTAAATATTTAAGTGAAGGCGCTAACAAGCAGGTTTTATTAAAAACCGAAAACTACTACATGCAGGACCAAAATAAGGAAATGCCTAAAGTAGATGCTGAGCTGTTTTTTATTATAGATGAAAAAAATAACCAGGTTGAACTGGCCGAAAAAGGTATTGAACTAATCACCTCATCGGGCGAGGACCCTAACTTTTTTGTGATGCCTGACGTAGGTACGGAAATAGCGGAGATTGAAAAATCTGATTTGCCTGCCGAAGAAAAGATAGCCCGGAAAGACGAATTGATGCGCGATTTTTCTATCAAGTCTGAGCGTATACACTCGGTTAACCAGTTGTTAAAAGCCTATACTTTATTTGAAAAGGATACCGAATACATTCTTGACGATGGTAAGGTAAAAATTGTTGATGAGCAAACCGGCCGTGTGCTGGATGGCCGTCGTTATTCAGATGGGTTGCACCAGGCTATTGAAGCCAAAGAAAATGTGAAAGTAGAAGATGCTTCACAAACCTTTGCAACCATCACCCTGCAAAATTACTTCAGGATGTACCACAAGCTTTGCGGTATGACGGGTACTGCCGTTACTGAAGCAGGTGAGTTCTGGGAAATATATAAACTGGATGTGGTTGAAATTCCAACCAACACGCCAACCAGTCGTTCGGATATGCACGACCTGGTTTACCGTACCGTTCGCGAAAAATACAATGCCGTTGCCGATGAGATAGTAAAACTAACCCAGGCGGGCCGCCCGGTACTGGTGGGTACAACTTCGGTTGAAATATCCGAGTTGCTAAGTCGTATGCTAAAATTGCGCGGTATTAAACACAATGTATTAAACGCCAAAATGCACCAGAAAGAAGCCGATGTTGTGGCTGAAGCAGGTAAAACAGGCACGGTTACTATTGCCACCAACATGGCTGGTCGTGGTACGGATATAAAATTAGGCCCCGGCGTTAAAGACGTTGGTGGTTTGGCTATTGTAGGTACAGAGCGCCATGAGTCGCGCCGTGTGGATAGGCAGTTGCGTGGTCGTGCGGGCCGCCAGGGTGATCCCGGATCATCACAATTCTTTGTGTCGTTAGAGGATAACCTGATGCGTTTATTCGGGTCAGAGCGTATATCAAACCTGATGGTGCGTATGGGTATTGAGGAAGGCGAGGTTATTCAGCACTCTATGATATCAAACTCTATAGAGCGCGCGCAGAAGAAAGTGGAAGAAAATAACTTTGGTACACGTAAGCGCTTGCTGGAGTATGATGATGTGATGAACTCACAGCGTACCGTTGTTTATACCAAACGTAAAAATGCGCTGTTTGGCGAACGTTTAGATGTGGATTTAAACAACACCATTTTTGATGTGGTTGAAGACATCGTAACCGAATATAAAGAAGTAAACAATTACGAAGGGTTCCGTTTAGAGGTTATCCGTTTGTTTTCTGTTGATACTGAGCTTACGCAGGATGAATTTGCAGGCACTTCGTTAAACGCGTTGGTTGACAGAACGTTTGCCGACATTACCGAATTTTACAAACGCAAATCAGAGGCCATAGCCCAGCAAGCTTTCCCGGTTTTAAAGGATGTTTACAATACCCGTGGTAACATTATAGAAAACATAGTGGTACCGTTTAGCGATGGAGTACATGGTATACAAGTTGCTGTTCCGCTAAAAAAAGCTATCGAAAATAATGGTATGGAAGTGGTAAAATCATTCGAAAAAAATGTTACCCTGTACCTGATAGATGATGCCTGGAAAGAGCATTTGCGCGAAATGGACGAACTGAAGCAATCTGTACAAAACGCTGTATACGAACAAAAGGACCCGTTGTTGGTTTATAAGTTCGAAGCGTTTAATTTGTTCCGCCAGATGCTGGCTACCGTGAATAAAGAAATTGTAAGTTTCTTATTTAGGGGCGGCATTGCATCGCAACAAGCGCCGGATGAAGTGCAGGAAGCAAAGCCGCAGCCTAAAACTGATATGCGTAAAATGCGCACCTCGAAACCAGAATTGGTACACGAAGGTGCCGGTGGCTTGCCCATATTTGACGATACGCGCGAGCAGCAAAAATCAATGCCAATACGTGTTGAGCAAAAAATAGGAAGAAATGACCCTTGCCCTTGCGGTAGCGGTAAAAAATATAAAAGCTGCCATGGCGTAGGTCAGGCATAGGCAATATCTGAACCCTGATTAAAGGATTTAAGGATTGCCTGATTATTAATCGTGGTAATCAATTAATCACAAAAATCAAGGTTCAGAAAATTTAGACAATGAAAAACGCACCTGTATATAAAGCAAATTTTAGCAATATACTCAGGTGCATTTTTTTTATAGCTATTTTTGCCCCGGCTATAGCATACGCGCAAGAACGTGGTACGGTTGAAGTAGTGAAAGATCCACGGATAGATACGTTCATGGCCCGGCGAACAAATTTAAAAGGCAGCATGGCGGCGGTTTATGCATCAAGCTATGGTTACCGGGTACAAATTTATAGTGGTTCGAGCCGTAAAGACGCGTATGATGTGCAGGCAAGATTTACTGATACACACCCCGGTACGCGTACCTATATTAGTTATAGCGAACCCAATTATAAAGTACATGCCGGCGATTTTAGGACACGCCTGGAAGCCGAAAAATTGAAACAGGAACTGGGGCGCACATTTACCAGCCTTTTTATAATAGAAGAAAAAATAAATCCTCCAAAAGCAGATACCCAATGATTAAGCAGAAGATACAGGAGTTATCAAAAAATATTTTTAATGACGTTGTAGCAAATCGTCGCCATATTCACAGTCATCCTGAGCTTTCATTTCAAGAAGTAGAAACATCAGCGTTTGTTGCTAAAAAGCTGGACGAGCTGGGCATTGGGTGGGAGCGTATGGCCGATAACGGTTTGGTAGCATTAATAACGGGAGAAAAGCCATCAGATAAAGTAGTTGCCCTGCGTGCAGATATGGACGCTTTGCCAATAACTGAGGCTAATGATGTTCCCTACAAATCCCAAAACGCGGGTGTAATGCATGCTTGCGGGCATGATGTACATACGTCATCATTATTAGGCACAGCAAAAATTTTGACAGAGCTAAAGAGCGAATTTGGTGGTACCGTTAAACTTATCTTTCAGCCTGCCGAAGAAAGATTGCCCGGAGGAGCCAGCTTAATGATAAAAGAAGGCGTATTAGAGAATCCAAAACCTGATGCCGTATTGGGCCAGCACGTAATGCCTTTTATTGATGCCGGTAAATTTGGTTTCCGTTCGGGTCAATATATGGCATCGACAGACGAGTTATACGTTACCGTAAAAGGTAAAGGTGGTCACGGCGCGCAGCCCCAATCAAACATCGACCCCGTAATTATTACCGCGCATATATTAATTGCGCTGCAGCAAGTAGTGAGCCGTATGGCCGCCCCTACAAATCCTACGGTGCTATCATTCGGTAAAGTTATTGCCAATGGAGCAACCAATGTTATCCCTAACGAGGTTTATTTAGAAGGTACCTTTAGGGCGCTGGATGAAAAATGGCGTGCCGAGGCACATATCAAAATGAAAAAAATGGCCGAAGGCATTGCCGAAAGCATGGGCGGAAGCTGTGATTTTAAGATATTGAACGGTTATCCCTTTCTGATAAATGAACCTAAACTAACAGCGGCTACCCGCGCGCATGCCGAAGATTATTTGGGTAAAGAAAACGTGCTTGATCTGGATATATGGATGGCTGCCGAGGATTTCGCCTACTACTCGCAAGTGGCTGATGCCTGCTTTTACCGCATGGGTACCCGTAACGAAAGCCGTGGTATCACCTCTGCCGTACATACGCCAACGTTTGATATTGAAGAAAAAGCTTTAGAAAACAGTATTGGTTTGATGGCTTACCTGGCTGTTAAACAATTGGGTAATTAATAAGTACATGGTTCATGGTTAATAGATCATGAAATTCGACTAAATGAAAAATACTATATTCTTAGCTTTAAGCTTTCTGCTTTTAGCTTTCAGTTCAAAAGCCCAGCAGCGCCGTTTTAACCCCGATACGGTATTAACAGTGGTAATTGATTCGGCGGTAAACATCAGATCGCACCGGTTAAACGCGCAGGACTTTATTGATGCCGTAGTGGCCGATACCGGTTTTTACAAAGCCTTCCGCAATATGAAACGCTACGGTTTTACTGCCGAAAACGACATCTATACTTATGATAAAAACAATAAGATTGATGGTGAGTTACACCGGAAAGTAAAACATATTATAGTAGGGGGTAAGCATAAAACCGAATACTTGTTAAAGCAGGATAAAGGCAATGTTTATAAAAAGAACGGCAAGTACCAGTTGTATACAGTTGAGATGTTCGACTATATTTTTAACAATGCCTATAATTCTGATTTTACACATACCGACCCGTTGCCGGGTTCGGAAGGGAAGAATGGCTCCTATAAGGATAAGCTAAAAACACTGATATTCTCTCCGGGGCGAAAGGTGACAGGCATACCTTTCCTGAGCGGAAAAACCGAAATATTCGGGAGTGATATGCGGCAATATTATTATTATGAATTTGCCCGTGGTAAATATTTAGACTCCATACCCGTTTATCGTTTTAAGGTGATCAAGAAGCCAAGCGTATCAGACGATGACGTAATGATAAGGGAGCTTACCACCATATTTGATATGCGTACATTTAAAATATTGGGCCGTTATGTTGACATGAAATACAGCAATATCCTGTTTGATTTTGATGTGAAAATGAACATTGAGCTGCTACCCTATAATGGCGAATTGCTACCCGCCAAAATAAGCTACCAGGGCAACTGGAACGTACCATTCCATAAAGAAGAGCGGGCCAGCTTTTTGATCTTGCAAAAGGATTATCATCATAATTAATACATGAATTAAAAGCGTGTCACCCACCCTGTGAAGGGCGAACGTAGGCTTACTCAGGGAGAAATCATTGCGAATGTAGCGTGGCAATCTCTGCGAGTTCATTCAATAAATTGGCGGTATGCTTGGTTTGAGCATCGTCCCACTCAATCGCCGCGGGGTGGCTTTTTGTTCTTTTCCTTGATGAAAAGAACCAAAAATCAAGTCAGACGAGAGGCTTCGTTGCGCTCTGGGCCTTTACCCGGCAAAGCAAGTAAAACCACGGGCTACGTTCTTTTGCCCCGCTTTTGCTACGCACTATCCCACACTTCTGCAAAAGCCCTGATGCCCTCCAGCCCACAGCCCAACTTGTTTTACCTGCTTTCACCCGAAGCTTTTCGTCTGACGTTTTGGTAAAAACCAAGATTTTGGTAATGGTGAGCAATCAAAAAAGAAGCGATGGCCTGTCAGCCCACGCGGCGGGGAGTCTGGCCCAGTGAGCTGGCAGCGATTGGGCTGACTTGATCTTTTGGTTGCTTTTGTATCAAGAGGAGACTATATACCTGTTAGACCATGAGATATAATTCTTTATCAACTGATTTGGATTATTACATTAGTAGTCTAAATCTAAAAACACATGGATTTCCTCTTATACTTTTCTTACGTAGGCGCACTTTATGGACTTTTAAAAGTGATTTACGATATGTATAAATCTAAGAAATGGGTTGTAATTCGTAAAAGTCACGAATTTGTGATATTGATTATATCAGTCATTGTTGCTACATGTTTTTCTATTCCGTGGAGTAAAATACATTACGGGGATGAAAAACCGAAAATAATTTATGTCCAATTGCCTGTAAAAAAAGAAGGCTTATTTAAAAAATCGCCCGAAAAAAATCTAAAAGAAACCACCGATGTACCACACCAAATGTTTAAACCAAAATTAGTACACAAGGGAGCAATTGAAACCAAAAAGATTGCAGACACACCAAAAAGCACATCCAAATATGATTTAAGTCACGCTCAACTGAGCCAAAGTGCTGTTGGCGACCACGCTTCTGTAACTAACTATGGCAAGCCCCAAAGGCATTATGAAGAAAATGAACGAAAAATTAAAATCACATTGCAATCCATGAGCATAGACACCCTTGTAATAGATTTTGATATGGGGAATCCAGAAGAAAAAATATTAGCAATGGAGACCTATAACGCATTAAAACAACAAAAATATAAATTAACATGGTTGGCTATCATGTATGGTGGAATCCCTCCACAGTCTACAAATGGTGATGACTTTACAATTGATAAAGACAAAAAAGGGGTTTTACATTTAGTCGTAATGGCTAAATAGGAAGTTGCTTTTCTTTTTTTAACTGTTCGTGTGCCATAAAAAAAAGCTCTTGGGTAGGGCTTTTAAGTCTATAGGAATAAGTCTTTCGATTTAAAGAAACTCCTTTACATCCATACCTAACACATCCGCAATACTCTTTAAGCTAAGTATGTGGCAGTTTCTTTCACCTCGTTCTAAGAAAGAAAGGTTAGACATATCAATCTTGCTTAGCCATTTGATCTATAGGTATTTTCTTTGCTCTACGGGCTAACCTTATCTTTTGCCCCATTTCTAATAAGTATGCTTTGTTTTCCATTATTTAGCTGTTAATCTTTTCCTTTGTAAAGTACCCTCGCAGTTAGCTAAAGCATCTGCAAACCTTTCGTCTTAGTCTCCTATCAAGACAAAAGTAACAGCCATCCCGCGGCGATTGAGCGGGTGGATGCTCACATTGTGCACCAAGGCCAAATTACTGCAAGAACACAACGATGTAGTATTTTTATTACGTGTAGGGTGAACTATATACGTCGCGCGGCAGACTCTTCGCTATGCTCAGAATGATAGGAAGTAAAATCAACGAAATCCAATAATCACCCTAATCAACGGTCTAAAATTCCGCGTTCTTAGGGAACCTCGGGAAAGGTATCACATCCCTAATATTACCCATACCGGTTACAAACAGCACCAAACGCTCAAAGCCCAGGCCAAAGCCGGCATGTTCGCAGGCGCCAAAGCGGCGGGTATCTAAGTACCACCAAAGTTCTTCTTTTGGAATGTTCATTTCGTCCATGCGTTGCTCCAGTTTATCCAAACGTTCCTCGCGTTGTGAGCCGCCTACAATTTCGCCAATACCCGGGAACAAAATATCCATCGCACGTACAGTTTTACCGTCATCATTCTGGCGCATGTAAAAAGCTTTGATCTCTTTTGGATAATCGGTTAAAATAACCGGTTTTTTAAAGTGCTTCTCTACCAAATAACGCTCATGTTCTGATTGCAGATCGGTGCCCCAGCCTTCAATCGGGTATTGAAACTTCTTCTTTTTATTTGGGGTCGATTCCTTTAAAATTTCTATAGCTTCGGTATAGGTTAAACGTTCAAAATCGTTGCTCAAACAAAACTGTAATTTTTCGGTCAGCGTCATTTCGGAGCGTTCGTTTTGCGGCTTTTGTTTTTCCTCTTCCAGTAAACGCTGGGTTAAAAACTCAATGTCGTCTTTGTTCTTATCTAAAGCATAAGCAATTACATATTTAAGCAAGGCCTCGGCAGTATCCATATTATCTACCAGATCGCAGAAAGCCATTTCGGGCTCTATCATCCAAAACTCGGCCAGGTGGCGGGTAGTATTAGAGTTTTCTGCCCTGAAAGTTGGGCCGAAAGTATAAATATCGCTCAATGCCATCGCGCCCAATTCGCCCTCGAGTTGCCCCGAAACGGTTAAGTTGGTGGCGCGGCCAAAAAAATCTTGTTTATAATCAACTTCCCCTGTATCCGTTTTAGGGACATTCAGCAAATCGAAGTTAGTAACGTGGAAAGTCTCTCCCGCGCCCTCCGCGTCTGATGCGGTAATGATAGGCGTGTGCAGGTAAACAAAACCTTTATCCTGGAAAAACTGGTGCACCGCAAAAGCCAGGCTGTTACGCACACGGAATATCGCCCCAAAAGTATTGGTACGGAAACGCAGGTGCGCTATCTCGCGTAAAAACTCCAGGCTATGTTTTTTGGGTTGCAACGGGTATTTCTCGGGGTCGCTGTCACCTAATATTTCAATGGTATGGGCTTTAACTTCAACGGTCTGTCCCTTACCTAAAGAAGCAACCAAACGGCCAAATACACTTATGGCGGCACCGGTTGTTAAACGCTTCAGCAGGGCAGGGTCGGCGTTTTCAAAGTCGACAACTACCTGTATATTATTATTGGTTGAGCCATCATTTAAAGCTATGAACTGATTATTGCGGAAGGTTCGTACCCACCCTTTTACGGTTACATCAATATCGGTTGTTGTGCTTTCTAATAATGCTTTGATCTTTATACGCTGACTCATTTTGTAATGAAATTTAGAGCGGCTAAATTACGATAATTTGATGTATGTTCCTTGCTTAGACTTAGAAGTTTTATAAACTTCGTAAGTCTTTAACTTCTTTATTAAGTTTGCGTAATCATGAATCCCAAACTTAGCCTAGCTATCGGCATCCTCTGTATATCGTTTTCGCCCATACTGGTAAAACTGGCTGATGCTTCGCCGCTGGTTTGCGCGTTCTACCGTATTTTCTTCGCCTGGATATTTTTACTGCCCTATTGCCTGTATAAAAAAAACCTGAAAATGGAACGTAAAAACATCGTCCTTGCCCTAATAGGCGGCGTTGTTTTTGCCAGTGATATTGCCGTTTGGAACCTGTCGCTTAAACTGATAAGCGCTACTGTCTCCACCTTATTATCAAACCTAGCGCCGGTTTGGGTAGGATTATTAAGCTATTTGTTATTCAAAAAGAAATCAGGCTCGTTGTTCTGGATAGGTACAGCTATCGCTGTTACAGGTATGGTGATTTTAATAGGGATTTCTAACCTGCTGCACTTGCAATTTAATATAGGGATTGTACTCGCGGTTGCGTCAAGCTTACTTTATTCCATTTATATTTTAATAACCAAGGATATTTTAAAGCGCATCAGCACCATACCCTTTATGTTTTATAATATGCTGGCGTCAGGTGTTTTCCTGCTGATACTTTGCGGCGTATTTGGCAACGGACTGCTGCATTTTAATATAAAAACATGGGGTTGTTTTGCCGTAATGGGTATTATTTGCCAGTTAACGGGTTGGATAACCATTAACTACGCCATTAGTCACCTCGAATCAACCAAAGTAGCTTTAACGCTGCTAAGCCAAACTGTTATTGCCGGGTTATTAGCAGTGCTGATACTAAACGAAAGTTTGCAGCTAAAGGAGATCATCGGCAGTGTAATTGTGTTGGCAGGGATAGCGTTGACGTTTTTGAAACAGAAGGCCAAACAATCGATATAAATATTTATGAAAAGATATTCATTTTACTATGTTAGAATCTGTGGTTGATATTTAATAAAGACTATCAAAAATCTTGTTACATCACATTAAAATCAGTCTATTTGCAATTATTTGATTATCAGTGAAATATGGTAAAATTAAGCATAAAAATACTAACGAATAAGTTGTTACATTTTGTTACATCGCTTTTTCATAATTCACTCATAAACAATTAATTAACCTGAAATCTTGTTTCACTTGTTACATTTTGTTTCACACTCGCGTGTAACAAGCATGCCAGGGCTAATAAATAAATTGTAAATTAACGGTTCGAAAAAATTCAAGGCAATGGATGAATTGCCCTACATTTGCATTTTTAACGCATGATATTAAAATCAACCATCGACCGTATAATGGAAGCCACAGATATTGTGGAAGTGATAGGCGAATTTGTGCAGTTAAAAAAGCGCGGTGCCAATTACGTGGGCCTGTCGCCGTTTGCTAATGAGCGTACGCCATCGTTCACGGTATCGCCGGCTAAGGGCATCTTTAAAGACTTCTCATCAGGAAAAGGGGGCAGCGCCGTTACCTTTTTAATGGAGCTTGAAAAATACACCTATCCCGAGGCTCTGAAATGGCTGGCCAAAAAATACAGCATCGAGGTTGAAGAGACGGTAGAAACCGCCGAAAACAAAGAGGAAGAGAACCGCCGGGAAAGCCTGATGATTGTATCAGCTTACGCCGCCAAGTTTTTCCATGAAAGCTTATTGGATACCGACGAAGGCAAAGCCATAGGCCTGAGCTATTTTAAAGAGCGCGGCTTTAGTGCCGAAACAATAAAAAAATTCGAGTTGGGCTACTCGCCCGACCAATGGGAAGCCTTTACCGGCCAGGCGCTAAAAGAAGGCTATCTGGAAGAGTTTTTAACAGACAGCGGGTTATCTGTAAAAAGAGATAATGGGTCGCTGTATGACCGTTATCGCGGCCGGGTGATGTTCCCGATACATAGCTTTACCGGGCGTGTAATTGCCTTTGGGGGGCGAATGCTAAAAAGCGACAAGAATGTACCCAAATATGTAAACTCGCCCGAGTCGGAGATCTACCATAAATCCAACGTGCTGTATGGTTTGCATTTCGCCAAAAAATCTATCAGGGAAGAAGATAATTGTTATTTGGTTGAGGGTTATGCCGATGTGATCTCTGTACACCAGGCAGGTATTGAGAATGTGGTGGCATCATCGGGTACATCATTAACTGTAGAGCAGATAAGACTGATTGGTCGCCTCACCAAAAACATCACCATATTATATGATGGCGACGCGGCAGGTATAAAAGCCTCACTGCGCGGATTGGATATGATATTAGAGGAGGGGCTTAACGTAAAAGTGGTGCTGTTCCCTGATGGTCATGACCCGGATTCGTATGTACGGTTAGTGGGTACTAATGGCTTCAAAAAGCATATTGAAGATAATAAGAAAGATTTTATCCTGTATAAAACCAATCTGCTGCTTAAAGAAGTTGGTAATGACCCGATAAAGAAATCGGACGTTATAAGGGATATTGTAGAAAGCATTGCCAAAATACCCGATTCTATCAAGGCATCTGTATTTATAAAAGAATGTAGTCATTTGCTACAGATTGATGAGCGCGCGCTGTTATCAGAGCTCAACAAAATGCGTAATGCTAAAGCGAAGAAGGATTCGCAGCAGCAAACCAACAGGATGATAACCCCGGTTGAGGAGTACCCGGTTTATGAACCTGTTGAAGAGATAAAAGAAACCTCATCGCAAGAAAAAGAAATTGTGCGTCTGCTGTTACTATACGGCAATAAGGTGATAGATTGGGATGGCATTGCCAATACGTATATTGGTCCGTTTATGATTGCTGAATTGAATGATGTGGATTTTGAGCATCCTGCAAGTAAAGTGTTTATAGAAATTTATAGCAAGGAAGTAGAGAATGGCATATTACCCGAGGAGCAGCATTTTATACATCACCCGGATAAAGATATTGTAGATCTGGTAGTTACATTAATTGCCACAAAATATACGCTAAGCGACAACTGGTACGAAATGCACAAGATTTTGGTGCCCGATGAGCAGGCTAATATGAAAGCCACTATATTGGGTGCAATATTTCATTTAAAAAAGCATAAAGTGGGTAAAATGCTCGAAGACTTGCGCAATGAGTTACAAAAAGAACAAAGTGTAGAGGACCAGGAGATATTGCTTAACCAATATATGCGGATGAAAAAGGTAGAGAAAACTATATCAGATTACCTGGGCTCTGTAATTATAAAATAATGGCGCTGCATAATGACCTGGGCCGCAAAGGCGAAAGTATAGCAAAAACGCATTTAGAAGAGTCGGGTTACAAGATCTTAGATGAGAACTGGACGCATGGCAAACTCGAGGTTGACCTGATTGCTTATAAGGACCGGGTTATTATATTTGCCGAAGTAAAAACCCGTACCGGCAACAGGTTTGGCGAGCCCGAAGATTTTGTTGATATCCGTAAGCAGAAGCTGCTGGCTAATGCCGCTGATGAATACATTTATTTAATGGATCACCAGGGCGAGGTGCGGTTTGATATTATTGCTATTTTATTTAATAACGAAACAAATTATAAATTAAACCATATTGAAGATGCCTTTTGGCCATCTGCTGATAAATTATGAAATACAGACCGATATTATTTATAGCCGCGATAGCATTTTTTGTATATAGCTGTAACAGCAACACCAGTACCACAGGCGCTGATATTACCATCAGCCCGGAATCAGGCACCAATTATAAAGCAGGCGACGCGGTGAATGTAAAGGTGGGTTATCCATCATCGGTAAAGCCGGATTCTGTTGTATACTTATTAGATTCTGTTAGGCTGGCTTCTAAAAAAGATTCGTCGGCATTCAGTTTTAAAACAGATACCATGCCTTTGGGCGCAAGAGTAATTACTGCAAAAGTATACACAGGCGGCAAAAGCCAGGATGCATCAACCAATATAGTATTGATGGCCGCCAAAGCACCCGAGGAAATGACTTACAAGGTCGAAAAAATATTCCCGCATGATACCAGCGCGTATACCGAAGGTTTATTATATCAGGATGGTTATCTATATGAAACTACCGGTAACCTCGGCCACTCTGATTTGCGTAAGGTTGATGTTACTACCGGCAAAGTAGTGCAAAGGCAACCAATTGATCCAAAAGTATTTGGCGAGGGCAGCGCCATTATTGGTGATAAAATAGTAATGTTTACTTATCGCGAGAAAATTGGTTATGTGTTTGATAAAAACACTTTCAAGTTGCTAAAAACCTTTAACAATAATGTTGGCGTTGAAGGCTGGGGTGTAACTTACGATGGCAAGAAAATTTATTTAGATGATAGTACCAACCGTATATGGTTCCTGGACAAAAACGATTATCACCAAACCGGCTTTATAGACGTTTATGATAATAAAGGACCAATACAAGAGGTAAACGAGCTGGAATATATTGATGATAAATTATACAGCAATGTTTATACAACCGACATTATTTTAGTTATCAACCCTAAAACCGGTGCTGTAATGCA
Organism: Mucilaginibacter sp.; assembly: GCF_028287845.1. GTDB lineage: Bacteria > Bacteroidota > Bacteroidia > Sphingobacteriales > Sphingobacteriaceae > Mucilaginibacter. The sequence continues at coordinate 92,404 of NZ_JAQBOW010000162.1, read as the reverse complement.
AAGGGTAAACATGGCTAACCTTTGGCCAAACTCAAAGCGCCCGGCAGATTTTGACAATACCAACAATGTATTAAACGGCATAGCGTGGGATGCAAAAGGCAGGCGCTTATTTGTAACGGGTAAAAAATGGCCTTTTATTTATCAAGTGTCTTTTGTAAAAAAATAAATGTTAAGCCTTTATTGGCGACCATCCATATTTTGTCATAAACTCATCTGCTTCCTCGTTAAATGATTTTTTGGCGTGATGTTGTTCCTGATTTTGTATGTATTTAGTAACTGATTCTAATTGAGATTCGCTTACCGAAACAGCAAAATAATCATCTTGCCACGCAAATTTTTCGGGCGTTAAATTGTTTTGATTGATCCAAAAGGATGATTCACCTTTTATGAGTTGACTAACTTTAGCGATGCTTTGGTCTTTCCCTAAAGAGATAAGGCAATGAATATGATCTGAGTAGCCGTTAATGGATTTCAGGAATATTTCTTTTTCTACGCAATTATCAGCAATATGCTTATACACATCATATCTAAATTCCTTTTTTAATAAGGGTTCGCGATGCTTTACAGCAAATACTAAATGAACCCAAATTCTTACGTATGACATGTCAGTTTTATTATTTTGGCTAAAGCCAATTGGTTTTTTTCCTTTATCCGTCCCATAAATGGGACGGCAATGAATTCTGGTTTTTAAATATAAAAAAACCGCTCAAATTTTGAAGCGGTTTAATCTCAAAATTATCCAATTCATTGCCGTTGGCTTTAGCCAACGGATAGCCAATAGACAGGAAATGGCTTTAGCCAAAACAGACCTACCGCCATGCTTTATATTGATTGATCAACCCATTAGTTGATGAATCATGCGATGATATCTTATCGGCAGTTCTTAGCTCAGGTAATATTTTGCCGGCCAGTTGCTTACCCAGCTCAACACCCCATTGGTCAAAGCTGTAAATGTTCCAGATAATGCCCTGTACAAATATTTTATGCTCATACATGGCTATTAATGAGCCAAGGCTATGCGGTGTAATTTTCTTAACCAGTATAGAGTTGGTAGGGCGGTTACCTTCAAACTCTTTAAATGGCGCAAGTGTTTCAATTTCTTCTGCCGATTTTCCTGCTGCTTTTAGTTCGGCAACCACTTCATCACGGCTTTTACCATTCATTAACGCTTCGGTTTGTGCGAAGAAGTTTGATAACAGCATGGTATGATGCTCGCCAAGCGGGTTATGTGATTGTGCAGGAGCAATAAAATCGCAGGGAATTAATTTTGTGCCCTGGTGTATTAACTGATAAAAGGCATGCTGCCCGTTAGTGCCCGGCTCACCCCAAATTATCGGTCCGGTCGAGTAGTCAACAGGTTTGCCGTTACGATCCACATGTTTGCCATTGCTTTCCATATCGCCCTGCTGAAAGTAAGCTGCAAAGCGGTGCATATATTGGTCGTATGGTAAAATAGCGTTGGTTTCGGCCTCGAAAAAGTTGTTGTACCAAATGCCTACAAGAGCTAATATAGTTGGCAGGTTTTGATCAGGCTCGGCAGTTTTAAAGTGGTTATCCATAGCATGGGCGCCGGCTAATAACTCATTAAAGTTATCAAATCCAATACTTAAAGCTATAGATAAACCAATAGCGCTCCATAAAGAATATCTGCCCCCAACCCAATCCCAAAATTCAAACATGTTCTTGGTATCAATGCCAAATTTTCCAACACCATCCGCATTGGTTGATAGCGCCGCGAAATGCTTGGCTACATCACCATCCTTGCCACCGCTGCTGATGAACCAGTCGCGTGCGCTATGGGCATTAGCCATAGTTTCCTGTGTAGTAAATGTTTTAGAGGCGATAAGGAAAAGCGTGGTTTCGGGGTTTAATCCTTTTAAAGTTTCTGCAATGTGAGTACCATCAACATTTGACACAAAATGCAGATTTAAATGATTTTTGTATGATTTCAAAGCTTCGGTAACCATTACCGGCCCCAGGTCTGATCCACCAATGCCGATATTTACTACATCGGTAATTGGCTTGCCAGTATAGCCCTTCCATGAGCCGGATATGATGGCTTCGCTAAATTCTTTCATGTGTTGCAATACCTTATTTACATCAGGCATTACATCTTTTCCGTCTACATAAATTGGCGTATTACTTTGGTTACGCAAAGCGATATGCAGCACTGGGCGGCCTTCGGTAGCATTAATTACCTCGCCGCTAAACATAGCTTTGATCGCCTCATTTAGCATACATTCTTTAGCCAACTGTAGCAATAAGGCTATAGTTTGGTCGGTAATTCGGTTTTTAGAGTAATCCAGCAATATGTCTTCAAATCGGGTTGAAAATTTAGCAAAGCGCTCATTATCAGTCTCGAAAAAACCTTTAAGGCTTTGCGCCACCACATCAATGTAGTGGTCGGCTAAATATTTATAAGATTGGGTGGTGGTAAAATCAATGTTTGGCAGCATAATTGTGTATTTTTTGACAACAAAAATAGAATTTAATATCAACGTGTATATTAAATTTTAAACTAAGTGACACAGGGGTTATATAACACTTGTTTAGATTATTTGTTTTGCATTCATTCGATTGTAAAATTTTCAACGATAATTATATATCGTTTACATATTTTAAATTTGTATTTAATATATTTGCGCTATTGATAAATAAAAGGCTTATTTATCATCATTTTGATAACCAAACTTTAAATGTATTTGTATTATGTTTGAAAAACTTTTTATGCTTGTTAAAAGTAACGCCGGGATGGCTGTTATTGATAACCCTGTAATTCCTGTAAAATATCATGAAGCAGTGATAAATGAAGCGTCGAGCTCGATTATTGAAGTATTAAAGGGCCAGGTGGAAAATGGTAAGCTAAAAGATTTGATCAAATATTTTCAATTCCCCGGCATTTATAACAACCCGCTAATTAACAGCACCGTTAATAAATTTGCCAATAAACTTAATAACTATTATGGTATTGAGCCTGTTGCAGCTTTGCAAGTTGCTAAAGAGCTTATCCCGCCGGTTATGCAGGAAATGATACAACAATCAAAAAGCCCGCAAAACAATGATTTTGCATTAAGCAAGTTATTGGCTATGCTAAGCGGTAATTATAACTTGAACAATTTATTGAGCGAGTTGGCTGTGGCTTAAAAATATCCTCATTTACCTATTAAGGGCCTGTTTGCTAATGCGAATAGGCTTTTTTTATTTAGGGGAACTGATTTAAACGCGCCGATTACTCATCAGGTCTAAGCTTCGCGGGACCACCCTTCGTTCTTGGCGGAAAAGGGGCTTTTTGGGGACTAATTTCCCCAATCCTCTTTCCACGCAGATGTCAGGGAGTAATCGCCGCTAAGTTGTTATTATAACAATTGCATTTTTCTATATTTGCCCCATGACTAAAGAACAGATCCAGGATTTAAGGGATAGATTAATTTCCCTGAGGAGGCATCTTTGACATCGACAAGAAGCTTGATGCATTAAAAATAGAACAGGATATAACTCTCGACCCCCATTTTTGGGATCATCCTAAAGAAGCTGAAAAGGTTTTAGCTTCCATCAAAACAAAGAAAGTCTGGACAGACGAGTATCAGAAAGTATCATCGGTAATTGAAGATACTGGTGTGCTGTTTGAATTTTTTCGGAGCGGCGATGCTACCGAAGCCGAAATGCAGGAACAATACAATACGGCCATAAAAGTGGTTGAAGAGTTGGAATTTAAAAACATGCTATCGGCCGAAGAGGACCAGTTTAATGCCGTGATGCAAATAACAGCAGGCGCGGGTGGTACCGAAAGCTGCGACTGGGCCGGGATGCTGATGCGGATGTATATTATGTGGGGCGAAAAGAATGGTTACAAAGTAACCGAGCAGGATTTCCAGGAAGGGGAGGCAGCCGGTGTAAAAACCGTAACCCTGCAATTGGAGGGCGAGTTTGCATACGGTTATTTAAAAGGCGAAAACGGGGTACACCGCTTAGTACGTATATCGCCGTTCGATTCGAACGCTAAGCGCCATACTTCATTTGCATCGGTATATGTTTATCCATTGGTTGATGATACTATCGAAATAGAGATCAATCCTGCGGATATTGAGTTTGAAACCTTCCGCTCGGGCGGTGCTGGCGGACAAAACGTAAATAAGGTAGAAACTGCTGTGCGTTTGTATCACAAACCTTCGGGCATTATCATTAAGAACCAGGAGTCGCGCTCGCAATTGCAAAATAAGGATAACGCCATACGTTTACTAAAATCGCAATTGTACGAGGCCGAAATGCGTAAACGTGCTGAAGCATCAAATAAAATTGAAGGCAACAAAAAGAAAATAGAGTGGGGATCGCAAATACGTAACTACGTATTGCACCCTTATAAGCTGGTTAAAGATCTGCGTACCGATCACGAAACATCAAACGCCGCTGCGGTTTTAGATGGCGATCTGAACGATTTTCTAAAAGCTTACCTTATGGAGTTTGGCGGGCCGAAGAGTTAATTTTACTCCAATTAGACTTACGAAGTTTAAATTACTTCGTAAGTCTCTTCTAAAAGATTTATTATTGTATAAATCTTTTATTATGAAATTTTTCTGCACCACATTGCTATTAATGGCCATGGCTACTATAACCTATGCGCAAGGCACGGCACCTGTAATTCCATTATACCCTAACGGTGTCCCCAATTCAAAACCAACCCCGGCAACTTATATTGAAAAGAATGGCGATGGCCATGCATCAGCAACCAGTGTTCCAACCCTAATTCCATTTTTTCCGGAGAAAGGTAAGGCTACCGGTACTGCTGTAATTATTTGTCCGGGTGGCGGTTACAGTGGTTTAGCCATTGATAAAGAGGGCTATGCGGTAGCTAAAGAGTTTAATAAAATAGGTATCACCGCGTTCGTATTAAAATACCGCTTGCCAAGCGATTTGATAATGGTAGATAAAACCATTGGGCCGCTGCAGGATGCACAAGCTGCTATCGTGATGATACGCAAAAATGCCGCAGCCTGGGGCGTTGATCCGGCTAAGGTTGGCATTATGGGATTTTCGGCAGGAGGGCATCTGGCCTCGACCGCCGGAACACATTTTGATAAAGCGGTTGTCGATAATAAAGATAACACCAGCGTTCGTCCTGATTTTATGTTGTTGCTTTACCCTGTAATTAGCTTTGGCGAATTTGCACATAAAGGATCGCGGAATAACCTGGTAGGCTTAACCCCAACACCCGAACAAATAGAATTTTATTCGAACGAAAAGCAAGTTACAGCAAATACACCGCCAACCTTTATTGTGCAGGCCGGTGATGATAAAACTGTACCCGTGCAAAACAGCCTGTTGTTTTATGAGGCACTGCTAAAAAATAAAGTTAAGACAGAGATGCATCTTTACCAGGCGGGAGGGCATGGCTTTGGGCTGAATAACCCCACAAGCAAAGAACATTGGTTTGAGTGGTGCGCCGGCTGGATGAATGCTAACGGCTTTTAACAATATCCTACCTTGTTATTTAATAATTTATTCATGAAAAAACTATTTATTACAGCATTCATATTCATTACCGCTATTTCATTAGCTCATGCGCAGGAAACTGCTATTCCGTTATATCCTAATGGTGTGCCTAATTCAAAGCCAACCCCTGCTGATTATGCAGAAACCATAGTTAGAAAAGGCTGGGTTACAAATGTGAGCATACCTACCCTTACGCCTTACTTTCCCGAAAAAGGTAAAGCTAGCGGTACCGCAATAATTATTTGCCCGGGTGGTGGATATTACCAGCTTTCTATGGATAATGAAGGCACAAACATTGCCGTAGCTTTTGCCAAAATTGGTATAACAGCTTTCGTATTAAAATACCGCTTACCCAGCGATTTGATAATGGTAGATAAAACCATTGGGCCTTTGCAGGATGCCCAACAAGCATTAATAATGGTGCGCACCCGTGCAGCCGAATGGGGTATTAATCCGGCTAAAGTTGGTATGGCGGGTTTTTCGGCAGGGGGGCATTTGGCTACAACAGCAGCGGCGTGGTCTAATAAACCAGTTGTCGCTAATTTGGCCAATATTAATTTACGGCCCGATTTTATGGTGCTACTTTACCCGGCTACCACTTTTAGCAATGCAGAACATCATGATTCTAAAGATCATTTACTGGGCCTTAATCCAACGGCAGAGCAAATAGAGTTGTACAGTAGCGAAAAGCATATCACGGCCAATACACCGCCCACTTTTATGGTACAGGCCGAAGATGATCCATTGGTAACCATACAGAGCGCTTTAAATTTTTATAGTGCTTTGGCTAAAGCAAACGTAAAGGCCGAAATGCATATTTACCCGGCAGGCGGGCATGGCTTTGGCCTCATCAATAAAAAAAGCAACGAGCATTGGCTGGACTGGTGCATAAGCTGGATGAATACCAACGGCTTTTAATAAATCTCCCCTACCAGGGGAGATTTAGAGGGGCTCAAAACATATTGCCCTTAGTTTGTTTATATATCTACACTAACCTTAATAACCATGCTCATCAAGAAAATACTCATCGGGATAGATAATAGTAAATATGCCGAACACGCTGCCAAATACGGATTTGATATTGCCCATAAATTTAAGGCCCATGTTGGGTTGGTAAATATTGTTGAACCTACTATAATGCCTTACAATAATTCGGGCGATGTTATATTGGGATCAACTATGCAGGATATGGGGGTGGCTGATATAGATATAATTAATATCCAAAATGAGCTTTCAGAAAGCATCATAAATGACGCCATCAAAAAATTTGCCGGCGACTTGGATGTAACGCATTTTAGCGAATTTGGTGATACCGCCGGTGGTATTATAGAATGCGGCAAACAGTTTAAAGCAGATCTGATAGTTATTGGTACCCATAGCCGCACCGGATTTGACCGCCTGATAATGGGCAGCGTTGCAGAGCATGTAGTGCGCCACTCAGAAGTGCCGGTTTTGGTGGTGCCGTTTCCGGATCATAGTTCATAGTGTGAATTTTAACCATGAACCACCAACTTAATACAGCAACCTGAACTTAATAGTATGTTCGATAGCTTTAAGCTGATTTAATACCTCGGTATCATAACCGGTATTAACATCAGTTATTACATAGCCAATCTGCTCGTTAGTAACCAAAAATTCGGCAACTATATTAATGTTATGGCGGGCAAATACGTCATTTATTTTGGCCAATATGCCTGGTACATTTTTATGGATGTGTATTAACCGGTGCGCATTATTTATACGCGGCGGCTGCAAATCAGGAAAGTTACAACTGGTATGCGTTTTCCCCTCGTTCATAAAAGCAATAACTCGTTTCGGTAAAAAATCGTCATTACGCGGATTATGCTTAGGGTCGTCAAAAATAATGATGCCGCTCTCGCAAGCTGTTTCTGATAGTTTGCGGTTTATCTTACCAAAACATCCAATAACTTTTAGCCTGCCTGCATTTTGTACCTGCTCTGGCGTTGGTTGGTTCTCTTCATCACAAAGTAATACACCGGCTTCATCCAGGTATTTTTCTTCAATGCTATCGCGTTGGCGTATATTATAACCCTCTTTTTGCATTTGGGTTAATACATCCTCTTCAATATTGCCTACAACAAGGCATTTAATGCGGTTTTTGGGGTAGGATATAGCACGGGGCAGCTTATTGATATATAAAAACTCATCAAAGCTTGGAGTGATGTGGTCTGCTTTTTCGGCGACAGATTTGCGCTCTATATTTTCTGTAAAAGCGAAGAATTTTTTGATCATGCCTGATTCCTTTAATTGGAAATCAGAGTAACCATCGCCAATGCCATAAATATCGCCTTCCAGTTTAAGCTCCTTTAACAGCTTAACTTTGCCGCCTTCCTGCGATAATGGGTTTGCGCGATCATAGCCAATAATGTTACCCTCTTCGTCAAACTCGAAAGTATTTGCATAAATGTTTTCTCTTTTGATATGATATTCGGTAACTACCGGTATAATAAATTCTTTAAAACCGCCCGATACGATCAAAACCTCGTCCTGGTGATTTTTAAAAAATATAGTATTGCGCGAAAATGAAGTAGAAACCTTTTTCTTCAAGTGAGTTATTAGCTGCTTTAAATGTTCGCGGTTGGCTTGTAAAAGTTTTACGCGCGATTCAAGGCTTTGGCTAAATGACAATCGCCCTTCCATTGAAGCGTTAGTCAGGTCCTCTATCTGCTGATATATTTTTTCTCTGTCGGGATGATTTTTTAGAGATATGCGGGCAAGCTCATCTAAAGCTTCTACCTGTGTAAATGTACTATCGAAATCTATTATAAAGTATTGGCTCATTCTCCTTAATATGGGATGTGCAAATGTGCGATTTTTGATTGGCTTTTTTTAAACCAGATAGCATTAAGTTTAATAAATTTTATACTGTAAAAAAAACTTAATTTATATTAAACCTTTTATATATCGGCAGTCTAATGAAATAATTTAGATGGAAAATAGCTATGAAAAAATCAATTTATGTAGTACTGGTTGCTTTGCTGGTATCTGGTATATCATCTTGTACCAGTTATGATTATTATGTTGCGGGTTTAAACAGAACAAATTTAAGCAGGTATCACACTTTTGCCTGGATGCCTGTGGCACATGATAACAGTAAGGCAAACACCAATATGGTTGCTGATGCTAAAATTAAAGATGCGGCTACCGCTGCATTGGTAACTAAAGGGTTAGTATTAAACCAGCGCGACCCCGATGTATTAATAAGTTACTCATCAATAGTAGGCAGGGGAGTGCGTACTTATTATTACCCTACTTATTATGGCAGTGGCATATATCCTGGTATGGGTTTGGGTATGGGTTTTGGTTTTGGTTTTGGATACGGCGGTTGGGGAGGCTGGGGTGGTTTCTACCGGCCATATTACTATGCTTACGGTGCGCCGTTTGCCTATTACGGCGGATATACAGCCTCCGGACAGGAACATTACAAAGAAGGAACTTTAATCATTGATATAATAGATCGCAGAAGCAAACAGGTAGTTTGGCGCGGATTTGGAGTTGGCGAAGTGCATCGTAATCATCAAAAAGATATTGACGATTTACCTAAGGTGGTAAGCGGTGTTTTAGATCAACTAAGCATGGCGCCATCAATTGCTCCGCCCGCAGGTGGCCGGTCCGACCGCAGAGGCCCGCGTGGCAGAGGCGCGGTAGTTAGCCCAACTTCAAGCAAATCAATATAAATTAAAAAAAGTAAAACGTTTTATAGCCTTGCAAAATTTTTAAGATTTTGCAAGGCTTTCTTATGCGGTGATATTATAGTTTTATAAATGCACTTCGGCCGGTTAAGCTATTGGTTTTTGTATTTACCACTTCTATAAAGTAAGTGCCCGGCAATAATGTGCTTACGTCGGTGTGCCATTCGGGCTGTCCGGATGTACCTGTTTTTACAACAATGCCTGTATTATTAGAGATGCTTATTTTGTAAGGTGCAGAGGCAGAATCACCTTGTTTTATAGCTAAGTTTATTACAGATTTTGTAGGGTTAGGGTAAACATTAATATTACTAACAACAGGAGCATTGGGCTGTGTAAACGTAATAACTACATTAGTTGAATAGGTTATATTTCCATTAATATCAACCATTTTTAACCTGTATAGATTTTGGCCTGTCACCGGGTGTGGGTCAAGATCATTATAAGTGCCCAAGCCTGCTGATGTTAAACTATCAAGGACGGTAAAGGTGCTGCCGTTATTTATGCTCCGTTCTAAAACAAATGTGGTGTAATTGCCTTCGTTTTCTGCAGACCAGTTTATTTTTACATCAGTTGTGCCTTTAGTAGCATTAAAGCTTAAAAGATGGACGGCATTGGCTAAGTTTTGACGTATAACCAAGCTAAATCTATGTGATCCGGTGGTGCTGGTATCGGCGGTTACCATAAAGCTGTAATTAGGATTATGCTTTATGTCTAACGAATCCTTTTTATAAGCATCCATTAACCAAACATCATATATGGCAGGTATATTTTTAGCTTCGGTTAAATTTAACTGATAAGTTCCAGTAGCTGTAACGCTGATATTTAACGGAATAGTTTGCGATTGCTTTGGAAGCGGTGTTTGATAAAGTGCCAAAGCCAGTTTATTGCTTGACATTGCCGACAAGCTTACTAAGCCCGATCCTTTTAAGTATAAGGCATCATCGCGTTGTGAATAAGCGGTAGTAGCTGCATTGTTAAAAACAATTACGGCTTCATCCTTATTAATGGCATCCTTCGTTAACTGAAGGCGCAAGTGCTGATCAGCAACCGGGGTAGCAGCATTTAATAATAAAACAGCTGGCTGGTTAGTTACTTTTGCCGATTCATTAAATATAAGCTGCGCACTTGAGGTAAGTGCCCGAACAAAAAATCCCTGGCCCTGCGGAATAATGTTTGATGCACCGGGAGCACCTGTTGCAAAACCTGCTGATGAACTTGTGGCGGTATAAACCGAGTAATTTTTTGTAGCCGTATTATAGATATATATAGAATTACTTAAATTGGTTGAGCAGCAAATGCCGGTTGTTGTAGTTGTGTTGTTATATATCGTATTCCAGTCAATAGAACTTGCGTATGGATTGCCCACCAGGTTAAATCCCTGAATGGATGTTGAACCACTTAAAGTAGAATTAGCTAAAGTATTTGAGCCCGAGTTAAACCAATCTTTAACCACAACCTGCCCCTGGTTTAGATGGCCTAATGTAGTTAATATAACATCATTTGGAGCTATACTGGCATTGGTGCTGTTATTTCCTCTAAAAAAGAATAATATACCGTTACCAACAGGTAGGTTAAAGTCGCCATCAATTGTGCTTATATTATAGTTTGGATTATTGTTTATTTTAGTTATTGCTCTGTAATTGCCGGCATTAAATGATGCAACACTTGGTACTTTGTCTTCGCGATATAAATAAATTGTAGGGTTGCCAGAAACGTCAAAACCACCCGCTACACCACCCGCTCCGGTTATGTAAGTACCACTGCCAAAAAAGTAAGATAGGTTGTAAAAACCCGTTGCTGTTACATCAGACACCGGTGATGAAAATAACCGGTAACCACGGTTGGTTAAATCACCGCCGCCGGTTACAAACCGTTGTACATTTACAGTACCATTAATTACTCCGGTAACTGTACCTGCTGGGTTTAATGATGCTATAGTTGCAGAACCCGCCGCGTCTGAATTTAAAGTTAATGATCCCGCTCCGGCATCTAAAGTTGTAGAGCTGGTTCCGTTAAAGGTAATAGCGCTTTGGTTATCCTCGTTAAATTTGCCGCTCATGGTTTTGGCGCCACCTGTAAAAACGGTATTAAAAAGTGTTGTACCTGTACCGCTGCCGCCGGCTAAACTTTGGCCCGAGCCCGTAAAGTTTACGGTTGGCCCACTTAAATCTACAAAAGTAGTTGTGCCATTGCTGGTAAGCGAGTTAGTAAAGCTGCCGCTGATGTTTAAATTCTTTGTATTATCACCCTGAACAGTTTTTACACCAGAGCCGCTAAATAATATATTAGCATAGCTAATACCAGTTGTTAAATTTGAGTTAGGGACGGCCATATTTGAATAAACAACCTGGTCATTGGTTCCGGTATAACCTATAGTTACTCCTGTGCCTATAGTTATAGTGTTTGTACCCGTTGATGAAAGGCCCGATAATGGCGTAGCGCCTGTAAACTGCAACGTTGTATTATTACCTATTGAAATATTAGGCGAATTATTTACAATGGCATTACTTGTTTGTATACCCGACACTGTCATTATGCCTGATGTCAAATTAAAAGCAGCATCATCATACCTGGTTCCTGAAGGGTGTGTTGAGGTAAGAGAAAGGTTACCGCTTAAGCTAAGGTTAGCAACAGATGAGGCCAGTGTTTCTGGATAAGAAGGAGCACTAAAATTATTTACTACATTAAGATTGGCAGCATTTATAGTACCCGCTCCCGAAAGTGTGGCTACTTGAACAGTGGCGCTGAGGTTTTGATAGGTAATATCGCCGGTAACTGTTAAAGTAGCACCGCTGCTTACAGAAATTGACGGGGCTGTGGTAGCGCCATTTTGCATCACTATCGAACCTATTTGAGTTACCCCTGCAGCGGATATAGTAGGGGTAGATAAGGTACCGGTAGCACCAATAATAATTTGGTCGGCAGGTCCGGGTACACCACCGGTCCAGTTACCTGCAGTGATCCATGAAATGTTGGCGCCTGTGCCTATCCAGGTCTTTTTTTGATAGCAGGTTATATTGATAATCCCGCTGCCGCTGCCAGCCGCATTCCAGGCGGTAACGGTATAATCAGTCGCAGCGCTTGATACCGATGGTGTTCCGGCAATGGCACCCGAAGTAGCAGTAAAAGTTAAACCTGCAGGTAAGGTTTTGTTTAAAAAATATCCGCCCGATGGCGAAAATTGATAAACCTGGTTACCGGTAAAATTTGCAGAATAGACGGTACCTGTTAAATCAAGAGCTAAACCACGGCAATCAGTAGCGTTACTTATGGTATATAAGGTAGTGGAGGTGGCTGGCGTGCAAACCAAAATATTATTACTGCTTGTATTGCCTATATACATCAGGCTGTTTACTTTATCAATTTTTAATGAAAAGGGAGTACTAAGTCCGGTTTTGAAACTTGAAGCTACAAACGCGGTAGTGTATTTTTCAACTGTATTGTTACCCTGGTTTAAAACAAAAATATTCCCGGCTGCATCTATATCAACGTCAACAGGCGTACTTAAACTTGCAGTTATTATTGAGGCTCCAACGCCGGCGGTAGTATATCTATATATTGCAGTTGATGTTCCATAGCTGGTAATATAAAGTCTGTCCGATGCGTCAATAGCCAAACCATAAGTAGTACCCGCTCCGGTTACAGTAATAGTACTTTGATATGCGCCTGTTGAATTGTATTTATATATGGTGGCGTTTGCATTTAATACATAACAGTTACCGGCCGAATCAAAGACTATTCCCATCGGGTTGACAAGGGCAGGAGCACCTGTACCATATGAAGTGGTTATCAAGGTAGTACCATCCGATGCATATTTAACTATATTATTTCCGCTAAAATTGGCTATATAGATATTGCCCGAAGCGTCAACGGCCATACGTGAAGGGTTGTTAAACGTTGTGCCGAAAGGCTGTGCTGCTGTGCTGCTGTACCCAACAGTGGTTACAACCGGGCTGCCTGCGTTTGTAAGGGTTGGGCTGGTAATAACCGCACTAACAAAATAAGAAACAGGTGTGGTATAGCTAATATCGGGTGCTAAAAGTTGTATTGAAATATTGATCTGCGTGGTTGAACTGCCTCCCGCGTTGCTTGTATTATAAGCAGTTACGGTATAAGTAGTCATGGCGGTTACCGCTGTAGGCGTACCCGTAATATTACCGGTTGTACTGCTAATGCTTAAACCGATAGGTAAATTAGGACTTATAAAATAGCCGCCGTTTGGTACATATTTATATAGTTTACTGTTGGTAAAATCTGATACATATAGCATACCCGCGTTATCAGTTATAAGGCCACGTGAGCCGGCTTGGGTAATACTAAAAAGAGCGGTGCCGCCGGCTGGGTTATAAACCTTAACTGTTCCGGCTCCCGGATCACCAACATATATATGGCCCGCGCCATCAACACATAATCCGTATGGGGCTCCGGTAGTTGTTATAAGGGATGATTGAAATGTTCCGGCTGAATTGTATTTAACAACAGTATTGTTTCTAATATTTAGTATATAAATATTCCCCGCATTATCCAGTGCCACATTAACCGGTTGACTTAAGTTGGTTGTTGACGCTATAGTTAACAGTGGGCTACCCCCGCTGGTACTGCATTTATAAACTTTGTAGGTATTAGTAGTTGTGCCACTATAATTAGTAATATATAAATTATCAGCGGCATCAATTGCAATGCCGAATGAAGTTTGCAGCGCAGTGGCGCCAAAAGTTAAAAGTGTACCGGTTGATCCGCCGGTTGAAGGGTATTTGTATACCTTACTGGCGGCAGCATTACTTAATACATAGCAATTACCGGATGAATCAAAAACTAAACCTACCGGATTGATTACCCCTGTAATAAATGCGCTTATTGTGCCCCCTGTACTGTATTTAATAATATTGTTAGCCGCGCTGTTAGCCACGTAAATATTGCCTGAGGCATCCTTGGCTATGCCAAATGGGCTGCTTAAAGTTACACCGGTAACCTGGGTGCCTATACCATATCCGGTAAATGAAGCAATTGCACCGCCGGATGAAGTAGGCGAATAAGTGCTGATAGCATGGTTAAGAGAGTATGTTTGTATTGCAGGGCTATAGCTAATAGAGGGCACCGTAACTACACTTAATGTAATAGTTGCAGACGAACTGCCCGTACTGTTAAACGCTTTAATGGTATAGGCTGTTGAGGTAGCAATGGCTGTAGGTGTGCCGCTTATTATACCGGTAGTGCTATCAAAAGTTAAACCCGCGGGCAATGTAGGGCTAATACTATACCCGGTAGCAATAATTTTTCTGATAACGTTATTGTTATAATCTGCTAAAAATATATTGCCGGTAGTAGGATCTACTTTTAAAACCCTTCCGTCAAATTCGGCCGCTGTGCCAACAGCGTCAATTAAACCAGCGGTCCCGTTGCCTGCTATTGTAGTTACAACTCCGGTAGGAGTTATCATTCTGATAGTGAAATTACCACTGTCATTAATATATACGTTGCCTGATGCGTCAACTGCTACTCCTCTGGGGTTGTTAAAACTTGCAGCTGAACCTGTTCCGTCTGCAGAACCGGCGGTGCCTGCGGTATTACCGGCAAACAAGGTTACAACGCCTGCAGATGTTATTTTTCTTATTTGGTTATTGTTTTGGTCGGCCACATATATATTACCAGCAGCATCAACTGCTATTCCGGTAGGCCCGTTAAATCTGGCAGCTGTAGTTGTACCGTTAGTATTTCCGGTTACTCCGGTTGTACTTCCCGCAAGTAGCGTTACCACGCCGGCTGATGTTACTTTTCTTATCTCATTATTAGTATAATCAGACACGTACATTGCGGTAGCAGTAGAACTGTAGGCAATGCCGGCAGGGCCGTTAAAAAGTGCAGCGCTTCCTGTTCCATTGGTAAAGCCGGTGGCTCCGGTTACGCTGCCGGTCAGCAAAGACACTACGCCTGCAGAAGTAATTTTTCGTATTTCGTTATTTGCATAATCGGCAACATATACGTTGCCTGAGCCGTCTACGGTCACATCATACGGAGTGTTAAAGCTGGCGCTAGTGCCAGTGGCGTTGATTTTACCGGCAACGCCGCTTCCGGCAAGTGTTGTTACCACTCCGGCGGCTGTTATCTTCCTTATCGCGTTATTAGATTGATCGGCAATGTACATATTGCCCGAAGCATCTATAGTCATACCTCTGGGTAAAGCAAATTTTACGTTAGTGGTTCCTGTTCCATTCACAAAGCCACTTGTTGTGCCTGCAAAAGTTGAAACGGTGCCGTAAACAGTGGCAGGAACGGCTCCCCCGGTATTAGTGGGAGATAGTGACACCGCGCTGCCCACAGCAAGTATCTGTGGAGTGTTATAAGTAATAACAGGCGCCTGGGCGAACAATTTGCTGGTTGAAAGTAGTAAAAACAGCAAAAAAATAATATGTTTTGGCTTGTTCAATGTTTAAATTATTAGTAAAATAATTACAAGGAAAAATGATTAATTCAAGAAAGCAATTGGCGTGAAGCCTTTTGCTTATTATTTAAATACAAAACGGTAATAATTAAACCGCATCCAGCTAATAACATCACCCACGAGTCAAGCGGGCAGTCAGAAAGATCCGGATCACCGCCACCACATGCAGGAGCGCCGGGATCTTGGGCAACAACCGTCATGGCCATAACTAAAAATAATAAGGTTAAAGCGATTGTTTTTTTCATTTCTAATTGTTTATAGCTCAACTGGTATTGGTAGCTATTAAACAAAAGTTATGCTAGGAAGACTTTGTTAAAACAATCTGGAATGATATGACAAATTTTATCCCTCTATATGTATAATTTGATGATGTTGATTTGTTTTAATTAAAAAAACTATAAAAAAATTTCTTTATAGTTAGTAGAAATAATTCCCCTAACTGGGTTTGTTTTTTCTCGTTAAAGAGTTTTAAGCTTTAATCTGCTACGGTATCCATCATCGAAAATTTTTATAAGTGATTAAAAATGCGGGAAACTTGTTTAGCTGCTTTTAGTAAACTAAATTGCCTCCTAATTATATGAACAAAATTTACACAGCCGCTTTTTGGTGTTTTCTATTAGTGTTTGCCAACCAGGCATTTAGTCAGCAGGTTTTGGTTACCGGCACTAAAAAAACAGAACTTGATAATATTTTTACACAATCAAATAACTTATATCAACAGGGGCATCAAAAAGCATTATCCCTTGCAAAAAGCCGGGGGTGGTTAATTAACCGCCGCACCCGCAATGGTGGTTTGATTTCATTACAGGGTGTAAACAGCTTAGGCTTCCCGGTATATTTAACCACGCATAATAATACTACCGCTGCAGCAACTACAGGTACCAACCAGGTGCAGCCGGGCGGTTCAACAGGGTTAAATTTATCGGGTTCAAGTACTTTCTTAAATAACAAACTGGCTATTTGGGATGGTGGCTGGGTATATAGTGCGCACCAGGAGTTTGCAGGTAAAACCATATCACTTAAAGATACCTCAACTATAATTGACCATGCTACACACGTGGCAGGTACAATGTTGGCTAAGGGTATTTATGCACCGGCTAAGGGCATGGCATTTAATGCCGCCACATTACTATCATACGATTTTAATAATGATGTTGCCGAAATGAGTCGCGCCGCGCCGGGATTGCTGCTATCCAATCATTCTTATGGTGATGTGGCAGGCTGGAACTATGACGAAACAACATCAAGGTGGGAATGGTATGGCCTGCCCGGAGATTCGGTTGATTATAATTTTGGCTTTTATGATTCGCGCACCCAATCATGGGATAAAATAGCCTACAATGCACCTTATTATTTAATAATCGAGTCAGCAGGTAATAGCCGCGGTTATCCCGGCCCTGCTGTAGGGGCAACTTATTATGGTTATACCAGCCGTACTGATCAAACATTTGTAAATAAAGGGCCAAGGCCTGCTACTATAAGCAGCAATACGGGTTATGATGTTATTAGTACCACAGGTACGGCAAAAAACATATTAACGGTCGGCGCTGTAAATTCACTGCCTAATGGTCCGTCAAGCAGTGCTGATATTATCACTGCCTATTTTAGCAGTTGGGGGCCTACTGATGATGGCCGGGTCAAGCCCGATCTGGTAGCCGATGGGGTTAATATTTTATCCTCAAGCAGTAGCGGCGTTGCCGCTTATAGCGCTGAAGATGGCACCTCTTTTTCTGCACCAAATGTTACCGGATCATTATACTTATTACAAGAGTATTACGCGCAAAAAAATGCAGGTGCCTTTATGCGTGCCGCAACTTTAAAAGGATTGGCCTGCCATACCGCTTTTGATGCGGGCAACCCCGGCCCCGATTATATTTTTGGCTGGGGATTATTAAATATGCCCAGAGCCGCGCAGGCAATTACAGATAACAATATAAAAAGCCTGATCAAAGAAAATACGCTTACACAGGGGCAAACACAAACTTTTACCACTGTAGCATCAGGCAATGGACCTCTTATGGCTACTATATCATGGACAGACCCACAGGGGACGCCAACTGTTGACGGCACAATAAACAGCCGTACCCCCAAATTGGTAAATGACCTGGATATAAGGGTTACAGATGGTACAACTACTTATATGCCATGGGTACTTGACCCGGCAAACCCCGGCGTAGCGGCAACCACTGGCGATAACATAAGAGATAATATAGAACAAGTTTATTTAGCTAACGCGATACCGGGTCATACATATACCATAACCATTTCGCATAAAGGTGCGCTGCAATCAGGTTCGCAAGCATATTCACTTATTGTTACAGGTGCAGGCGGTACGGCGTATTGTGCATCGGCACCAACATCAAACGCCGATTCGCGGATTAATAATTTTACTTTTTCAAACATAAACAACACTCCGGCTGCTGGCTGCACTTCATACTCAGACTATACTAACTTAACAGCACAGTTAGAAAAGGGAAAAACTTATCCGTTAAGTATTACTTTGGGTACATGTGGCAGTAATTTTAATAAAGCTGCAAAAGTATTTATAGACTGGGACGGTAATGGGATTTTTGATGCGGGTGAATTGGTTGCAACTACGGGTATAATTAGTACTCCGGGCACTTATACAACAAGTGTTACCGTACCGGCAACTGTGGTGCCCGGCAATTACAGCATGATGCGGGTAGTGCTAACAGAAACAAACGACACTACAACCATACAACCCTGCGGCAGCTATGGCAAAGGCGAAACGCAGGACTATCGCGTACAATTTTTACAAGCCAGTACAGATGCCGGGGTTACAGCAATTGTAAATCCTCAGGCTACGGGTACCTGTAATGGCACAACAACGGTTACCGTTACAATTAAAAACTTTGGAGCATTGGCAATTTCTAATATACCGGTTACTGTATCTATAAAAGCACCCGATAATACGGTAACAATCATTAGCGAAACTTATACAGGTACGCTTACCCCACTGCAACAGGATGACTTTACCTTTAGCAATACCTTTAATGCTGTCGCGGGTTCAACCTATACCATTACTGCTTCGACAGCGCTAACCGGTGATGCAATTAGTGCCAATAACCAAAGCAGCCAAAATGTGTTAATATTTACGCCTGGCGCACCCTACAATCTTGCCGCGCTTTACTGTATCAATGCCAACAACTATTTGTTAACTGGTGCAGGCGATGGTCAATTATTATGGTACCAAAACAGTACAGATGCTGTTCCGTTTGCTTATGGCACATCGGTTTCAACTGGAGTAACACCGGTTAGTAGTACATTTTATGCCGGGTTAAATGATTTTAGCGCTACTGTAGGCCTTGCTACTAAAAATGTTTTTTCGGGCGGTGGTTATAACCAGTTCTCGCCCGCTGTGAAGGTGTATACCGCTATCCCTATGATTATTCAAAGTGCGCGTCTGTACATTGGCAATGCCGGGGTAATAACCTTTAATGTAACCAATGCAAATGGGCAAGTTGTAGCAACAACAATTATACACGCTACCGCCACCCGCGCCAACCCGCAACCCGGCGCGCAAGCCGATGATCCGACCGACCAGGGTAAAGTTTATAATCTTAATTTATTATTACCTGCCGCAGGCAATTATACCATTTCGGCAGTTTATGATGCAACGGTAACTATTTTTCGTAATAATAACGGTGTAAGCGGTTATCCGTTTAAAATTGGCAACCTGTTTAGTATTACCGGTAATGATGCCGGCCCAACTACAGGTACAGATACAACTTATTACAAAAGTTTTTACTATTACTTTTATAACATGCAGATAAAAAGCGCGGGCTGCCCTTCATTATCCCGTGTGGCAGTAACGTTATCAAAACCTGTTATAACACAAACCGGCAATATATTAAACTCCAGCTTTGCATCAGGCAACCAATGGTATTTAGATGGTAAGCCTATAAGCGGGGCAACAGGGCAAACGTATGCACCTTTGCAAAGTGGTAATTACCAGGTAGATGTTACTTTAAGTACGGGTTGTGTATTGCAATCGGATGCGTTTGTATATGCATTAATAGCCCTTCATCCGGGTACTGATACAGACATTGGGTTGGTTACTTTCCCCGAGCCTGCAAATAAGCAGCTAAATGTACTTTTCGTTGCTAAAACAGCCAGTCAGTTAACACTCTCATTAATAAATAGCGGAGGGGCAATAGCCTATTCCAAAACACAGGCTGCCGCGGCAGGTAGCTTTAGCACGGTAATAAATGTTGCTGATCTGTCGGCTGGTACTTATGTGTTAAGGGCAGTGCTGGGATCAAAAGTTTATGCGCAGAAAGTGATCATTATACGGTAGGTTAGGTATGCTGCCTCGCATCGGAGACTCACCCCCTAACCCTGATCCAGCTGATCTACCCTGGTCTCAATGTCATTCGGTAGAATAATAAATACCAAAATAAATGCCGTGTTGTGATTCCGGCCCATCTCACTTAAAACCCCAGGGAAATCGCTTTTAAAAATTGACTGTACCAAAGGGGTCATTTACCCATAAGGGCGATTTTTGGGCTAAAGCCGGTACTAATTCTTTTACGGGTCCGTCACATAAATGTGACGGCAATGATAGCAAAATAGTTTTTTTTATTGCCGTTGGCTTCAGCCAACGGACTAAGATTATAATCATATACGGGCTTTAGCCAAAACCGGTAGTTATATTTTGAAGCTATGTCTGCCTGAATTTTAAAAGCGATTTCCCTGTTTAAAACGTATACTTTAAACCAAGCCCCGGTGCAATATCAAAATATGGCCCTGAAGCCAGCTCTATCCTGGGGTTAAGGTCAAGGCTTATGGCAATGGGCGAAGCAGGGATAAGATACTCCAGGCCAACAGTTGCATCGCCACCCAACAACAGCTGTGGATGCGTATAAGTATAGTCATTACCATTAAATGTTCTGTAAGTACCCTGGCCCACAGAGCCAATATGCCCGCCAAAGCCATAATAAAATTTTAAAGCGGGCACATTAAAGGCTTCCTGGTTTATTTCATATAGCCCGGTAATCACTATGCCATTCTGCCTGAAACCTAATAGAGCTTCGTAGGCTATGCTGTTATCTACAAACACTTTACCCGATATGCCATTTTCATAACCGCCAAATTTTAACCCGACAGCTGATTTATAATCCTGTGCGCTGGCTTTACCAATAAATAAAAAAAAGGCTAAAAAGAGTAAGGTATAAGTTGCTTTTTTCATGATGTTATAACGTGGTTTTTTCTTTTTTATGGTAAAGACAAAAAAAAGGCCATATTGTTTAACTAAACTTTAGGCAATTATTTAATAGCTTAGATGGGTAATTAAATAAGGTTGCCATGAATGTTACTTGCAGAAAAGTGAATTTTATACTGTTTTTTTTATTGTTGGCTAATTGCTTAAAAGCGCAAAATAACCAAAACGGGATGGTAGTTTGTGCCTATCCGGATGCCAGTAAAATTGGGGTTGACATATTAAAAAAAGGTGGTAATGCGGTTGATGCCGCGGTAGCGGTACAATTTGCGCTGGCGGTTGTTCACCCTTCGGCCGGTAATATTGGGGGCGGTGGGTTTATGGTTTTCCGCTCATCAAAAGGAGAAACTAACACACTTGATTTTAGAGAAAAAGCGCCGGCCCGGGCCACAACCAATATGTACCTGGATGCAAAAGGTAATATCATACCAGATCTAAGTCTTGCATCGCATCTGGCATCGGGTGTGCCCGGATCAGTGGATGGCATGGTAGAGGCTCATCATAAATATGGTAAGCTAAAATGGGCAGATTTGGTGCAACCTGCCATTAACCTTGCAACCAACGGTTATAAAATTACTGCCCGCCTTGCAGGCGAATTGAATAGAACGCATGATACATTTATAAAAGCTAACCCCGGTAAACCTTATGCCCTTGTAAAAGATGAGCAGTGGAAAGAGGGCGATGTGCTTGTACAGGCAGATCTGGCTAAAACGCTAGTGTTAATACGCGATAATGGCCGCGCCGGGTTTTATGGAGGGAAAGTTGCCGATGAGATAGTTGCAGAAATGAAATCAGGGAACGGACTGATATCAAAAGCCGATCTGGCCAATTACCATGCTGTATGGCGCAAGGCCATAAAGGGCAGTTATAAAAATTATAATATTATTACTATGCCGCCACCGTCAAGCGGGGGTATTGCTTTGCTTCAATTACTAAAATCTGTAGAGAAATATCCTTTACATAGGTGGGGGTATAACCAGGACTCGACCGTAAGGCTGATTGTTGAGGCAGAGCGCCGGGTATATGCAGACAGGTCAATATATCTTGGCGACCCTGATTTTTACAAAGTGCCGGTTGATAGTTTACTGCGCCCCGCTTATATTGATTCGCGTATGAGCAGCTTTAGCTGGAACGCCGCAACACCAAGCAGCAGTATACAGGCAGGTAAATTTGTTGGCTATGAAAGTGACCAAACAACACATTACTCCATAGTTGATAAGGAGGGGAACGCGGTTGCAATTACAACTACTTTAAATGGCTCATACGGGTCGAAAATATTTGTGGGCGGCGCCGGATTTTTGCTGAATAATGAAATGGATGATTTTAGTTCAAAACCAGGTACGCCAAATATGTATGGATTAATTGGAGGCAGGGCCAACAGTATACAACCCGGCAAACGTATGCTATCCTGCATGACGCCTACCATTGTTGAAAAAGATGGCAAGTTGTTTATGGTAGTTGGTACCCCGGGAGGCGCTACAATTATTACTTCGGTATTTCAAACCATACTAAATGTTATTGAATTTGATATGAATATGCAGGATGCCGTTGCGGCAAAACGCTTTCATCATCAATGGCTGCCTGATAATATTCAAGCGGAGAGAGGCGCGTTAAGTGAAGGCATCCGTACTAAACTGGAAAAAAACGGATACGCGGTAAAAGAACAGGGAGCTATTGGCCGGGTTGATGGTATTTTAAAAACCAAGGATGGCTACCAAGGCGGTGCCGACCCAAGAGGCGATGATACCCAATTAGGCTGGTAATTTTTTTAATAAAATTTACTTACAATTGCGTAATACAAATGATAAGCTTATTAACATGCCCGGGAGTATAAAACACCAGGAAACCATTGATTATTTTTTAAAAGTAGTTTGGCAAACTGTTGCTAACAGATATAATGCCCTGGTTACTGATTTTGGTATAACCCAGTCAATAGGTTACTTGCTAATTAATATTGACGAGGAGGAGGGGACCACGGTTTCGCAGGCTGCGGCATTACTGGGACTAAAATCAACCAGTCTTTCACGTATGTTGAACCAGCTGGAAAAAATCGGCTTGATATATCGTGAATCAAATTTAGGTGATAAACGGTCGGTTAAAATATATTTAACACCATTAGGTAAAGAAAAACGCCAGCAGGCCCGTGCGGTAGTGAAAGAGTTTAATAACTATTTAAACACGCACATCAGCGAAGCGGATAAAGTATATTTAACAGATATGCTAAAAAAAATAAACCAACTCACGCTCAATTATAAGCCCGAAACCCGCTGATAAATAGTGGATAACGACCAATATTAAAAGCATGAGCCTTATTATTAAATGTTAAAAAGTGTTAAGCTGCTGTTTTTGAATTATAAAAGAATAAATTTGCTTTTTGTAAATGTAAATGAACAGGGCAGCGTTAATTATATTGCTTTTATGTGCTTGTTTTGCAGCTTGTATAAAAGCGCCGGGCACCAGTTTGGTTGCATACAAGCAACAAGCAGCAGTTGACGATAAGATAATTACCGATTATTTAGCGGCTAACCCCGGATTAAATGCAAAGAAAATTGATACTTCGGGAGTTTATTATATTGTGAAACAGCAGGGTACAATAAATGCGCTATATACAAATTCAACCCTGGTTACGGTTGGTGATACGGGTAGGGTACTATCAGTAAGCGGTGACCCGGTTTTTACGCAAACTAATGAATTTCATCCGTCATTTGTATTGGGAAGTGTAATACTGGGATGGCAGTTAGGTATTCCTCAAGTTAAAAAAGGCGGGATTGTACGATTGCTGATACCCTCACGTTATGCATACGGCCCAAATGCACAACCGCAAATAGGGGTATCATTTGGATTAACGAACGGTTTACCGGCAAATGCCGTGCTTGATTTTGATATACAATTATACGATGTAAGCAATTAAACATATTAACCTAATACAATACAACTACTGAAAAAGGCAACGCACTCTCTCAGAAGTATAAATTAAACTACTGAGCGATACGAAACAATAATTACAAATGAAACAAACTATTTTTACTTTTTTATTTTTCACTGTTATAGCACTGGTTTCTTGCAAGAAAAATCAATATAATCCAGATATTTTACAGTATGATGAGGACCAGATAACCGCCTACATTAAAGCCAATGGATTAACCGGCATGGTGCGCGATACTTCGGGCATTTATTATAAAATAATTACACCGGGTACAGGTACACCATTACAATATACCGATAGTCTGGCAATGGTGTACAGCTTTAGCAGCTTTGACGGAAAATACCTGTCTCCTGATACTATACAAAATCATTTTGAGGATTTTATGGGGCATATTTCTACCCCCGATAATTATCCTTATGGCTTACAATTTATTATTCATAACGTAATAAATCAAAAAGGCGCGGTAGCGCGGATACTTATTCCATCGCATTTGGCTTATGGCGTTAGTGGCATTGGATCAGGCAGCTCCTCCGTAACAAATGGAAAAATATTAGGCAACCAATGTTTAGATTATAATATCCATATCATTGCTAATCAGGACGCCTATGACCAAACGTTGATTACAAAATATATTTCAGACCAGGGTTTAAGCAGTAGTATGAAATACGATCCTGCCGGTTTTTGGTATTCTATAAGTATACCGGGTACGGGTACTGTACCTATAACTAATAATACCACCGTTACTGCTACTTATACACTTAGAACGCTTAACGGCATTGTTGTTGCTGAGGCTAATTCAAATACTGTTGCAATTGACATACCTGATATTATGAGGGGTATGCAAATAGGGTTGGAAAAATATGGCTCCACAGGTGCGTTAATGTCATTTATTATACCATCATCATTAGCTTATGGGAAAAACCTTACCGGATCGATACCGGCCAATAGCGTTCTTAGATATGATATACAGATTGATGATGTTACTCCTTAATATAATTTAACCACCAAACATAAAAATTCTAAATATTTACGAAGTGAAATTCGTAAATATTTTTCTTTTCAAGGGTTCCTTTTACCAAAATGGAACACCTATTTATTGATATCCTTTTTATAGATATCTTTTAATGCCCAGGTTAAGGTAGGGTATTGAAACTTAAACCCCGCCTCCTCAATTTTTTGTGCCGATACTTTTTGGCTGTCCAAAATTATGGTGCTCATTTCGCCCAACAACAAATCTAAAGCAAATGCAGGTACCTTAGGCAACCACAATGGCCGGTGCAGCTCTTTAGCAACCGCTCTGGTTAATTGTTTATTGGTAACCGGGTTTGGCGCTGCCATATTGTAAATACCGCTTAAATTGTCGTTTTCTATGCTGTACAGGTATAGATTAATTACATCCTGCTCATGTATCCACGGTATCCATTGTTTACCATTACCTAAGGGCGAGCCCAAACCAAATTTTACAGGCGCTGCCAATTTTGATAAAGCTCCGCCTTTAGCATCAAGCACTACCCCCGTGCGTAATTTTAATACGCGTAAACTCAAACTCTCGCCTATATCAACCGCGTGCTCCCATTGCAGGCAGCAGTTAGCCAGGAAATTGCTTCCCGGTGCGCTATCTTCAGTAAGTAATTCATCACCCCTGTCGCCATAATAGCCGGTGGCTGATGCAGAGATGACGGTGCTAACCTGGTGGCTTTTTCGTTTAAGCAATTGATAAACAAGGCCGATTGATTTGGTGCGGCTTTCTATTATTTCTTTTTTCCGTTTATTGGTCCAGCGTCCTCCGGCAACACTTGCGCCCGCCAAATGCACTATGGTGTCAACCCCTTCAATACAACGTTCATCTATTTGCCATTTGCTAACATCCCATATATAGGTTTTAACCTTAGGGTCGTTTCCATGTTTGCGGCTTAAATGGCTCACAGCGTAACCTTTATCCAGCAAGAGTTTAGTTAGTTTGCTTCCAACTAAGCCCGAACCGCCGGTTAATAAGATGCCTTTACTCATTTAGCTGTAATAAGTTATAATTTATAAATGGTAACAACGTATTGATAAAGGTGTTTCAAAAACTATATCAGGCAATATGCCGGATAAAAAGTTTTATCCTAAAATCTCTTTTATATCGTCGGCTGTTAACGACTTAATAAAGCTTTCCTCGGTAGTTATTAAAGCGCGCGATAAACTTAGCTTGCGTTGCTGCAGGGCCAATATTTTTTCCTCTACCGTATCTTTAGTAATGAATTTATAGATAAACACATTTTTAGTTTGGCCTATGCGGTGGGTACGGTCAATGGCCTGTTGCTCAACGGCAGGGTTCCACCACGGGTCCAGAATAAAAACGTAGTCGGCCTCGGTAAGGTTAAGCCCCACACCACCGGCTTTTATCGAGATTAAAAACACCCTTGTTTTTTCATCTTCCTGGAACTGTTTAACCACATCGCCCCGGTTTTGTGTACTGCCATCCAGGTAAACGTAAGGAATATGTTGCTCATCAAAATGATTGCGATAAATACTCAGCTGTTTTACAAACTGCGAGAAAATAAGCACTTTATGTCCGCCATCAAGTACAGTATTTAAGGTGTGGGTTACGTTTTCAAACTTGCCCGAGTCGCCTTCATAATCCTGGTCTATCATGTACGGGTGATTGGCTATCTGGCGTAATTTGGTTAAACCTTGCAATACTTGTATCTGCGTTTTAGCAAAGGTGCCATCCTCCAGGCTTTTTAACAGCTCGTTACGGTATTCTGATTTTACCTCTTCATAAACCGCCGCCTGCTCCTCGCTCATCTGGCAATAAAATAGGTTTTCGGTTTTTGGCGGCAACTCTGTGGCTACCTGCTCTTTGGTGCGGCGCATTACAAAAGGCTTAATTAAAGCCTGTAGTTTGCGGGCCTTATCTTCATCCTTTTTCTTTTCGATGGGTGTTACAAACTCATTCTGAAAATATTGCTGCGTACCCAGCAAGCCCGGGTTAATGAACGACATCTGTGTCCACAGGTCATTAACCGAATTTTCGACCGGTGTGCCGCTTAATATCAGCTTAAAACGAGATTTTAACTGTTTAACAGAATGAAAAGATTTTGATGATGGGTTTTTAATATTCTGGCTCTCATCCAAAATAACATAATCAAAAAAGTAGGCTTTAAGCAGTTCAATATCTATCCGGCTGATGCCGTAGGTGGTTATCACCACATCATAATTAGCAAACACCTCGGGCGATTTATAGCGGAAGGTGCCGGTATGTACCATTAATCTTAACTGCGGGGTAAACTTTTTAGCCTCGTTAAGCCAGTTATATATCAGCGAGGTTGGCATAATAACCAACGAGGTGCTTTTGCTTCCTTCAGCCACGGTATCTTCTTTGTGTTTTTGCAATAAGGCTAAAGTTTGTATGGTTTTTCCTAAACCCATATCGTCGGCCAGGCAACCCCCAAAATGATAATCCTTCAAAAAGTGAAACCAGTTGTATCCTGCCTGCTGATAATGCCTTAAGCTGCCCGAGAAGTTTTGTGGCATGCTTATTTCATCCAGTTGTTCAAAATCGGTTAGCTTTTGCAGCTTACGGCTCATGGTAACTTCGGCCATTTCGCCGGCAAGATCATTTACCAGGCCTATGTGGTGCCTGCGCAGTTTAAGTCCGTTGCCGCCCTCGCTAAAATGCAGCAGGTTGCCATATTGTGAAAACCATTTTTCGGGAATTACGGCTATCTCGCCGGATGGCAGGGTAAATTCTTTTTTATGGTTGAGGATATGGTTTTTAAGCTGTATAAAAGGTATACGGTACGGCCCGAAATAAACAATGGCATGAATGTCAAACCAGTCATTATCTTCCTTAACCTCCAGATCAATTTTGCTGGTACCAAATACATAGCGTTTTTGCCCCTCGGGTTGTTCAATCTCAAAGCCATCTTCTATCAATTCATCATGGTGCTGGTTAAGCCATTCGAATATTGAGAAGGCGTGGTTGGTATCTTCATCATTATGCGCTACTTCCAGGTTTTGAAAAAGAGATGAAACCGTTTTTAATCCTAATGCTTCTAATTGATTCAGTTTGTTTTTTTCCCAGGTTACAGAGCGTTTAATGCGATGGAAAGTGTAGTTATCACCCTCGCGCTCAATACGTACAGAAATGGTCCTGCCATCCCCGTAAGGGAAAATATACCCCGAATATTTAAAATAAAGCTGCAGCTGTGAGGTGCCTGCTTCAATATATATGGGCTTTAATATGGGTTGGGCCTCGTGTTTTTCGGTATCAATGGTAAAGCCCTCGGCATATACATTATGCTTTTCTATAAGCGGGGCCACAAACTTTTCAAAGTATGATTGCTCTGACGAACGCGGGATGGCGATATACCGTTTATTTAAAAACGGCAGCAGCTTTTTACCTTCTATCTCTTTATCAAAATGATACAAGATATCGTCCATCAGCATCCAGGCGGGGTGGTTGCAAATTATCTCGGCATTTTTAAACATAAATTCAATACGCATCCCCTTGTACTTAATAGTAGGGAAGTAACGTATTTCCTCTTCATTACGGCGAAAGTGGAACAGTACAGATGCCGGTTCATCCGCAATTTGCAGTTTGCGCTCGGCAGGGTAGCCTTCCTTGCTCATTTGGTAAACCTTTTTGTTGCCAAGCAGGATGAGCGCGTCGGCCATGCGCTTTTCTATTTTTGGGCGGATGGTTTCAAAAAGCTGCTCGTTAAATATTTTAGCAAAGAACTCTGATGGGCGGATAGGCTTTTTATAGAATTTTTTAATAACATTCCCCTGCTCAATTTCTTCTAAAAGCTTAATCAGCTTTAAATCGGTATCATCAATACAATGAACAAACTCTGTAGCAGTATTTGAGAATAAACGCTGGTGGGTTAAAGAAAATTCGCCGTTTGGATTTAGCTGAACTATGTGTGGCTCAATAACATAACCCAAATATTCATGCCGTGCAATGGCATAAATTATCTGGCAGGGTTTTGAACTATCAACACGTAACATTAGCTTCTTGCAAAAAATTTAAGAGAAGCTACATCAACAAAAAATTCAAACCTAAACAGAATTTATAGCAAGTGGAAATATTTGGAGTTAAATAATTATTAACAGTGTGAGTTGAGCTGTTATTTGCACCTACAGTATATACGCATTTAGCTGGTTAATTAAACCCCCACCTTCAGGTAGGGATTTAATTAATTTGGATAATAATTATTATATTTTATTCCATTCATCAATAGTAAGTACTTCTGCCTGGCGCGGGAAGATCTTGGTTGTAAGCACGCTGTGTACTTCCTCGTCTCCATCGGCGCAGCAATCTGCCAAAATAGTGAGGCGATAGTCCTTATCGGCAGCTTCACGCACAGTTGACAATACTACACCGCTGGTAGCAATACCTGTAAGTACCATGTGCCCAATATTCAGTGATCTTAAAATCACTTCAAGGTCGCTGCCGGAAAATGCACTAACACGACGTTTTATCACCGTTATCTCATCTGCCTTCGGTGCTAAATCCGGATGGATTTTTATAAATTCATCGGCACTTAAGTTGGCAAACATTTCCTTGCTGGCGGCAAAGCC
The DNA here is from genome assembly GCF_028287845.1 of Mucilaginibacter sp. Lineage (GTDB taxonomy): Bacteria > Bacteroidota > Bacteroidia > Sphingobacteriales > Sphingobacteriaceae > Mucilaginibacter. The sequence continues at coordinate 63,026 of NZ_JAQBOW010000162.1, read as the reverse complement.
TTTATTGTTCATGTTTATTTCAGGGGCTCCCTGTCTAAATCCTACTACAACATATATAACAGGCATTTTTTTTTCGCGTGCATTGGCTATAGCTTTTGCAACATTACCGATAATCCCTGCGGCATCTGGCAACCGGCTAATTATGGCAATTTGCATATCCATTACCAATAGGGCGGTGTTTTTTGTAAGTTGTTCCATTTTTTTGTTTTTTATGATTAATAATTGACTAAATTTTTTCTATTTCTAATTCATGTGTTTTTTTAAACTGCTCCCTGTTTTTTCCACCGGGTTTATCCTTAATTAGTAATTTAAAAAACAGTGCAGCTATGCCAATGGCTATTATTCCCTGGCAAAGCATCGTTAAAGGGGCGGTTATTTTTTCAGAAATCGTTCCAATAAGCAGGCTTCCCAAAGGCAACATTCCAAAATAGCCCATGGCAACGTAACTCATTACGCGGCCCCGCATATGTGAAGCCGCCTCCATCTGTATAGTGGTAATGCAGGCAGTTGTGGGCATTAATGACCCAAAACCTATTAAAACGGCAAATGGCATGGCAACGGGAAAATAACTGATACGGGAAAAGATTATCAGTCCCACACCTAAAATAACGATACTCATCAATATAATGATTCGCATATTGGTTCCTTTTTTTAGCGAAGCGAAGAATAAACTGCCCATAATAGCCCCTAAGCCCATAAAACTGCTGATATACCCAAAAGTAGCCGCATTGCCTTTAAAAATGACTTTGGCAAAAACAGGCACCATCGTATCGTAGGGTAAAACCAGCAAGCTTAATACCACGATCAGTAGTATAATTGTGCCAATGGCGGGTGTCTGTTGTAGATACCGAAAGCCTTCGGCAAGCTCGTGGCTAACTTTCTTTTTTACCGCAGGCGGCTTAAATTCAGGCAACTTCATGAGCAATAGCGATGTGATTACCGCTACAAAGCTTAACGCGTTCAATGAAAAGCAGATGCCGGCGCCAAATACCTGCAATATGATACCTGAAAGCGCGGGCCCTACCAACCTGGCTATATTCACCATGGCCGAGTTGAGTGCAAGTGCATTAGCAAGATCTTCTTTATCGTTAATCATCTCATGCACCATCGGCTGTCTTGCAGGCACGTCAAAGGCATTGATGATGCCTAATACAACACTTAGTGTCAGTATTTCCCAAATTACATAATGATTGGTTAAAATTAACGCGGCCAACAATATGGCCTGTATCATTGAGGCTGTTTGGGTAATCAGTAATATTTTATGACGGTTGTACCTGTCAGAAACAACTCCTCCGGGCAGGGAAAGCAAAAAAGAGGGAAACTGCTGTGCAAACACGGCAAGCCCAAGCATAAATACCGAATGCGTAAGCGAGTATATGACCCAACTCACCGCAGTTCGTTGCATCCAGGTGCCTATTTGTGAAACGGACTGCCCGCTAAAAAACACGGCGTAGTTACGGTTCCGGAATGCACGGAATAGGCTGGATGTTTTGTCTGTCTTCATTAATATAATAATTATAAGCATTTCGACATTTTTTGTCATTGTGTCGAAATTATATCAAATTTTTTTATCTCTTTAATCCGTACATAATCATGTGGGTTAATGTATTAACCGCAGGTTCAATCCCTTCAAAATTATTTTCCATAACCATTTCGCGTTTTAAGCCGTGTAAACTGCTAAGCAGCACAAAAATCAGCACAGCCTGATCTTTTTCATCTATCGCACGTAATTCGCCCTTTTCAATTCCGCCTGTTAAAATTTGACTAAGTAAAGCGCCTTCCTGTTTCATAACTAGGCTATGATGGATAACCTTGGTTTTGTTAAAATGAGACATCGCATCGGCATCCATACCGGCATCTAATGTGTTATAAAATGCTCTTTTTTCGCGCAGCACCTTTAGTTTAGTAACACAAAAAGCATTTATCTTCTGTTCAACACCCGGTACCTCGCCTACAGCGCGGGCAATTGCCGTAAGCATTTCCTTAATTTCAATATCCATTACGGCGTCAAATATTTCATCCTTACTTTTATAATAGTAGTAAAGTGAGCTTCGGCTCTTACCAATGGCTTTGGCCACATCGTCCATTGTTACTTTATGAAGGCCGTATACCTGGAATAACCGTTTAGCCGCCTGCAGGATTTGCTCCTGGATAACATCTTCTTTTAAAGGGTTGCTGACGGACATGAAGAAATGAATATTAATTTATACAAATTTAATATTTTTTAGACATTTAAACAAATTATGTCAAAAAGATTAGAAAAAAAGGTGTTTCATATCAGGTGTTTCACTCTGTTTTTGCAAAAAATCGCCAAACAGCGTAAAGTACTTATTATAAATAACTTATGTGTCTTTACCTAAAGCTTTTGTACTGTTTCAAAGTGTTTCACTCGTTTTGTCAAATTACTAAATATCAATAGGTTAACCCAAAAGAGTGTTTCATGTGTTTCATATTTTGTGAAACACTTACATTGGTCTTTTTTAAAATCCCACGGTAATTATAAATCCAGATTAAACGTTAACCTCTACTTCTCCCTCAAAAACTTGCACTGCCGGTCCTTCTAAAAAAATATGGGTAAAGGTATTACCATCATAGCTAAAGCGGATATTTAAATCGCCGCCTAAAACTTTTATAGGGGTCTCAATGGTACCAGTTTGGTTGTTGTGTTTGGCCATAGCAAGCGCTACCGCCGTAACGCCGGTGCCGCAGGCATAGGTTTCATCCTCCACACCACGTTCAAATGTGCGTACAAAATAACCGTTGCCGTTTGGTTCAACAAAATTTACGTTGATGCCGTTGGCGTGGTAAGTTTCGTTATTACGGATGGCGTGGCCTTCGGTATACACATCTTTATTAGCTAAATTATCGGCAAGAGTTACATAATGCGGCGATCCGGTATTTAAAACATACGCGCCGGCATCATTGGTAATGGTGTCCACATCAATCATTTGCAGGCTCACCCAATCGCCGGTTTCTGAAATTTTGGCATGATGCGGGCCATCAACTGCCAAAAAATCTGTTTCGTTTTTTATAATGTCTAAAAATTTTGCAAAGGCTACAATACAGCGCCCGCCATTGCCGCACATGCTGCTTGGCTGGCCGTCGGCATTATAATAAACCATCTCAAAATCAAAGCCTTCTTTATTCTGAAGAAACATAATGCCATCGCCGCCAACTCCAAAACGGCGGTCACATAAATGTGCAATTAGCTTCACATTGTGATGGTTTATACGGTTTTCGCGGTTGTCAACCAATATAAAATCATTGCCGGCACCCTGGTATTTATAGAAATGTATCTTCACAATATATTATATATAATAGTATTTTTTATTTTTAGGCGACAACCACAACAGTCAATTACAACGTATAAAGCTGTAAGGTTAAATTTAACATTTTTTAACAAAAGTTATTATAACTTATCATTGCAAATACCGTCTTATTGGTATTAAATTTGAACTACAAAAATAAATATAACAAACAGAATAATAAGGATAATAAGATGAAAAGAATTGGTTTAACATTATTAACGGCTTTTGTAGGTGGCGCCATGGCATTGGGCTCGTACAAACTGATCGAAAAGAAGTATGCTGATAACATGAGCATTGATGATAAGCAAAAGGTTTACTTTGCAAGTAACCACTTATCGCCGGCTATTACATCATCAGCGGGCGAGGTTGATTTTACACAGGCTGCGGCAGCGGTAACGCCGGCGGTAGTTTACATTCGTACAACTTACCCCAGCCAGGCAGGCAATAGCCAGCAAGATATGATGCAGCAAATGTTTGGCGATATGTTTGGACAGCGCACGCCGCGCCAAAACACGCCGCAAATGGCTTCAGGTTCGGGTGTAATTATATCGCCTGATGGCTATATCGTTACCAATAACCACGTTGTAACAAGAGCTGATAAAATTGAGATCACAACAAATGATCACCGCCATTTTACAGCCAAAGTAATAGGTACAGACCCTAATACAGACCTTGCTTTAATAAAAATTGATGCTTCAAACCTGCCTATTGTAAAGTTAGGTAACTCTGACGATGCAAAAGTAGGAGAGTGGGTGTTGGCAGTTGGTAATCCGTTTAACTTAACTTCAACAGTTACAGCGGGTATCGTTAGCGCAAAAGGCCGTGGTATTGGCATCATCGGAAGAGAAGATGACCAGGATGATAACCCGTTTGGCCCAACCCGTATGCGTTCGCAAGATCCTAAGCCAAACACAGGTATAGAATCATTTATACAGACAGATGCTGCCATTAACCCCGGTAACAGCGGCGGCGCGTTGGTAAATACTAAAGGCGAACTGATAGGTATTAACTCGGCAATTGCATCGCACACAGGTTCATACGAAGGTTATGGGTTTGCTATCCCTATTAACCTGGCTAAAAAGGTATTGAACGATATTCAAAAATATGGCGCGGTTAAACGTGGTTATATAGGCGTTTCTTTTGTAGATCTTAGTGATCCTGCAAGTGCCGAAAAAGTAAAAAGTGATAAAACCAACGGATTATACGTTGATGAATTAGTTGCCGGTGGAGGCGCAGAGGCTGCAGGATTGAAAAAAGGCGATATCATCACTAAAGTGGAAGGCGTTACCGTTTACGAATCATCAGATTTGCAGGAACGTGTGGCCCGTTTACAGCCCGGTGATAAAATTCATTTAACCGTTATGCGCGATGGTAATGAAAAAACCTTTGATGTTCTGCTTAAGGCTGGTGCTCCGGTTGTCCGTACTGCTGTGGTTTCAAAATCAGCAACAGAACTGTATAACAAATTAGGTGCAAGCTTTATGCCGGTTACACCTGCACAAAAAAGTAAATTCCATTTGAATGGCGGTGTAATAGTAACACAAGTACGTGATGGCGGTATATTTGATAGTTTTGAAGTTCCGGTAGGCTCGGTTGTTACCAAGATCAATCAACAACCAATAAACAGCGTTGCTGACATTGACAAAGCAATAACTAACCTTAAAAACGGCAACGTAGTTATTAGCGGTTACTATCCTGATGGTGGAAGCTTTAATAACAGCTTTATGGTAGGCCAGTAATTAAATAATATTATAAATAGAAAGACCCGGCTTATGGCCGGGTTTTTTTGTTTATGCCTTATTGATACCTTTGCAGCCATGATTGATGTAGTATTAAAAAAGGGTAAAGAGAAAGCGGTTCTTCATCGCCATCCGTGGGTATTTTCGGGGGCGATAGAGGCGGTAAAAGGTAAGCCTGCAAATGGCGATATTGTGCGCCTGCTGAATGCCAAAGGCGATTTTATGGCTTATGGGTTCTATAACGATCAATCGCGCGTTGCGCTGCGTTTGCTGGAGTGGGATGAGCAAGTTACTGTTGATGAGGATTGGTTCCGTAATAAAGTAGTGGTTGCTGTAGCAGGGCGCAATGAGTTGTTAAATACCGGTGTTACCAATACCTGCCGACTGATATTCAGCGAATCAGACTACCTGCCGGGTTTAATAGTTGATAAATATGCTGATCATTTGGCAGTACAAGTGCTTACATCGGGCATAGAAAATGTTATGCCGGTTATTATTGACGAACTGAGGCGTTTGCTAAAACCGACAAGCATTTTTGATAAAAGCGATGCCTCATCAAGGCAGCACGAAGGCTTAGAAACAACCAATGTAGTATTGTTTGGTGATAACCCGCCTGATTCTGTTGAGGTAAAAGAGAACAACATAATTTATAATATTAATATTGCAGAAGGTCAAAAATCAGGCTTTTATTGCGACCAGCGCGATAACCGTAAAATAGTTGCAAACTACGCCAAAGGCAAGAAAGTGCTGGATTGCTTTAGCTATACCGGCGGCTTTACATTAAATGCTTTGCATAACGGCGCCACGTCTGTTACCAGTGTGGATAGTTCGGCATTGGCAATTGAAACGTTGAAAGAGAATATCAAACTAAATAAACTGGATATTAAAAAGCATATCGCCATACAATCCGACGTAAATAAACAGTTAAGAGTATTTAGGGAAGAAAGTGAAATGTTTGATATCATTGTACTCGATCCGCCAAAATACGCGCCATCACGTTCGGCGCTGGACAGAGCCTCAAGGGCTTATAAAGACCTGAACCGCTTAGCTATGCTGTTATTAAATAATGGTGGCTTGCTGGCTACCTATTCCTGCTCTGGCGCCATGAATATGGAAACCTTTAAACAGGTTATTGCCTGGGCCGCATTAGATGCAGATAAACAAGTACAATTTATTTACCAGTTTTGCCAACCCGAAGACCACCCGGTTAGATCGTCTTTCCCTGAAGGGGAGTACTTGAAGGGATTGTTGTGCAGGGTGTTTTAAGCTGCAACGATCATTCTTGAGCGATAGCGAAAAATCTTATACGATATAAAATAAAACGCCACGCATATTAGTTATGCATGGCGTTTTATTTTCTCACTATGTTCTAAATGACAAGAGGAATTACTTATCAAACTTAACAGTACCGTAGTTTGATTTTACGGTGATTACTTTATCGGCGTTGCCTTTGCCTACGTGGCCTTTATAGTTTTTTGTTGAACTATATCCTTTTTCATTATCGGGTGTTTTACTGGTAACGCTTGTTGCATTGTTGTAAAGAAAATCGCCCATATAAACTGTTACATCAAAATCAACATTGGTCTCAGTTATGGAGCCTAATTTTACAGGAGCATAAGATGAATTAACAGTAAGAGATTTTAAATTTTTACTTATATCACCTATTTCTAAGCCACTACCATAGCGTACGTTAAATGTACCCGATGTGCTTACCCTGCCTATTTTTGCCGGGCCATAACTTATAGTCGCGTTGACCTTATCTGCCGATTCAAGGTCAAGGCTGCCGTATGATACATTCAGATCGCTGCCATTCAGGCTTCCTATATTAGCGCTGCCATATTTTACTGCTATCACATTGTCGCTGTTAGATAAAGCTTTAGCTACCAGGGCGCCGTACGAATTATTGATATTTAATTTGCCATCTAAATTAGGCAATACAACACTGCCATATTTATTAGTGATAGTAAGCGCACTTTTTACAGGCATATAAATTACATAATTGATAGTTACTTTACGTACGCTGGTTATTTTCCCGTTTTCTGATCTTGTTCCCCACCATGAGTTGTCTGAATGATCTATTGCTGTTGTAAAAGCAACTACGTTATTTTCTTTACTATTAGTAACATTGGTCTGGTCAATTAATTTTTGAGCTTTAGCATCATCGTTAGCATAAGCATTAATTTGTATGTCAACTTTAAACTCATTTTTTGCCCAGGTGTTTACCGTTATTTTACCGTAGCGGTTATCAATCTGTAATTTATCATTGCTGTCGGCAGGATAAGTTTTGCTAATGGTTTTGCTCTTTTCTTTTACTTCGCCGCTTTGTACCTGTTTTTCCAAATTGGCGTCCGAATCAAAATTGAACTTTAAGTTATTAGTAAAGGATCGGCCAAAGTTCCTGCTGAAAGACGAATCAAAACGGGTGCTCATTGTTTTACGCAGCATAGTCATTCTGTCTTGTTCAACGAGCCTGTTTTTCTTTGATTCTTCCCTGTTCAGTTCAGACATTTGCTTATTAAGCGCACGCATTTGTTCCGCCAGTCTCCTCTTTTTATTACGATAAACGGTATCGCCTGGTTGATCTTCCGAATAGTAAACATTCGGGCTAACGGTAGAAGTACTGGGCCCTGAATAATAAACCCGTGGGGCAACAGCTATCGATAAACCCGATTCAACCGACGGTGAACTTGTTTGGGGAGCTACAGGTTCTACCGCTGTTTGTTGTGCATTTGCAGTACTATAAGCCATAAGGCCTATAAAAGCCATTACGGCAGTACTATATATTTTTAACTTCATTTTTTTGTTGATTTTTAAATTCATTAAATTGTTCAATTACATTAAGTTGCTGATTAAGTACCTCTGTTTGCACCTGCAAGTTCCGGATCATTGCACGTAAAACAGCTTCCTGGTTAGGGCTGGTAGCCAAATCTTTATTTAATTTTTTATAGGTAGAATCCATTTTTGCAATCTCGGTCGTAAACTCTTTATATAGTTGCGGGTCTGATTTTGCAATGGTTTTAAGCTCGCTGCGCTGGTTTGCTATCATTGACGCATAATGCACCTGTTGTTTAGCATACTCAGGATTTATAGCAGCCAGGCTAATTGTTTGTTTTTTTTGATTGTATAAGTATGCTCCAAAGCATACACCCATTATTACTATTACTGATGCTGCAACCCGCAATACAAATGCAAACGAAAATGTTTTTGCCGTCAGCTTTTGCGCTGGTATTTTTTTATCGATCTTGCTCCACAAGTTTGCACCTGGCTCCAGGTCGTCAAATTCTTCGCGGTTGTTAATAATGAAATCCTCTAATCGCTTGCTCATTGTGTTATTCCTTTCCTTGTTAAAATTTCACTAAGTTTTCTTTTTGCTCTTAAAAACTGTGTTCTTGATGTGTTTTCTGTTATACCTAATATTTGTCCAATTTCTTCGTGATCATACCCTTCCAGCAGGTATAATGATATTACCAGTTTATATCCTTCGGGCAATTCATTCATGGCTTGTTTTATTAAAGCTACTTTGTATTGGGTTTCTTCCTCATCATTGGGTTCCTCGTCTGTTATACTATCTATATCGTCCCCTAATTCAACCAGCTCTACCTTGCGTTTTCTTAACAAGTTAATAGAGCGGCTTACTACTATTTGTTTAAGCCATAAACCAAATGTGGTTTCCTGCCTAAAATCTTTAATCCGTTTAAAAGCATCTAAAAAGGCTTCTTGCAAAACATCCTCGGCCTCGCCCACGTTGCCCACTATCCTAAAGGCAACGTTCAACATCGCTTTAGAATATAATTTGTACAACTCATAACAGGCTTTTTTACTCCCCTGCTTACACTCAACCACCAGGTTGTAATGCTTGTCTATAAATAAGGCTTCCAAGTTTATTAGCTTTCAGGTTATAAGACATGATGAATTTTACAACGTTGCATGTATACAACAAATAATTAAAATAATGACGAATTACGTAAAGATAACCGATTGTTTGACTGTATTTTAACTTATATATAATATTATAAATATACAAACCGTGTATACACCTGCAGTTTGTATACACTTGCCCGGAAAAATGTGAGAAACAGAAAAGTTAGACGATATGAAGCAGGTAATTATCAATAGCAGCGACTGCATTATCATACCTATCCTGCCCGGTACCTTCTATCAGCAGGTAATTGGCGTTTAAGGCATTTAACTCTTTATACCAAACATCCATAAAATGCTCGCGCATGTTTGGGAAATCGCGCAGCGGATCATCCTGCCAGGGCAGGTCTATGTTTAAAAGCAGGTATAGGTCGTAATGATAATTGGGTAGTTCGTCCAACACCTCTTGCGGGGATTTGCCAAAGGTATAGTCGCTCCAAATTTTTACAGTGATAAAGGTTGTATCGCAAATTAATATGCGGCTGGCGGCAGGTAATAGCTCTTTCTCTAAAGCAACTTGTCCGTAAAACATGTTGATCTCGTCCTGCCAGGTTGGGGCATCAGTTAGCTTTTCGCAGTATTCGCGGGCATATTCAGGTACCCAAACAGTATGGTAATGTGCTGCAAGGTAAGCAGACATGGTTGATTTCCCCGTTGATTCAGGCCCCACTATGGCGATCTTTTTTATTTCCATATCAAATTATTAGCCCCCTCTAAACGGCATTAACCCTCATGAACACCATTGAGGAACTAACACCTTGTATTATAAGCTTTTTAAAGCCCTCCCTTCCGGGGAGGGTTGGGTGGGGCTCTGCTTTTTCCAATCCCTTTTCCAATCTATATATCCCAATAAAGCAATGCCTATATATATGGCATACATTACAGCGGTTAAATGCAGGTCCTTATAAATATACACCCCTACATAAATTACATCTACAAATATCCAAATCAGCCAGTTCTCTAGCACCTTTCGTGCTAAAAAAACTTGTGCAACTAGACTACAGGCAGTACAAAAACTATCAATATAAGGGTAGGAGGCCGTTGTGTATTTTAAGACCGAACCCAATATAAAAGTGAATACAACAACCGCTATAACAGATAATACTATCTCTGTTTTTTTAATGCGCATAACCGGTGCCTTATCCTCGGATGCTGATTTTTTGCTCCAAAAATACCAGCCGTATATGTTAGTTATTAAAAAATATACCTGCAGGCCCATATCGGCAAACAGATGGCTATCATAAAAAATAAAAATGTAAATACCAACGCTAACAATAGCCAGGGGCCAATTCCAGATAATATTTTTTGCAGCAAGGTAAACGCATAATAAACCGGTAATAACGCCAACAACTTCAAGCATTGATTGATTTTGCCACCAGGTTTGCAGCGCGTGTATAATTCCCATTGTTCAAATATAAAAAAACAGAAATTGGTTTGTCATTGCTGTTTGATTATATAAGGCATTTGGATACTATACGCTTAGGTAATCACTTAAGGTTTAATGAGAATGAAAAAATATCATTAAAAGCAAATAAAAATAGGGTTTTTTGATTAAAAACTTCTAATTTTATACCTAAGATTTAAACAAGTCCTGCGAGTATACTTTTTTGTGTGAGGAAAAGCCGCTATCGGGGACACACTACTAAAATTTAATTGTTAATTTTTAAAAAAGCCGTTCCATTCATAGGGAACGGCTTTTTCTTGTTAGTGTACGTCTGTAGGAACTTTTACGTTCTTTTTAAACGGCTGCAAGTATAACAATGGTATAGAAAATAACATTACCAATCCTGAAAGGTAGTAGGCATCATCATAAGTCAGCAACAATGATTGCCTGGTTACAGCGCCTTCAATTGCAGCATAGGCCATGTGCAGCGCGTCAGAAGCAGATTTGCCTTTAGCAATAAAACCTTGCTCCAACATGTTTAACCTTTGTATAAATGCATTATTATATGGATTTATGTTGGTTAGTAAATTGCTACGGTGCACACTTGTTCTTATATGAATAATAGTAGTTAATACAGCTATACCAAATGACCCGCCTAACTGGCGCATCATATTATTTAAACCCGTGCCTTGCCCCAACTCGGGCCCTTTCAAGTCGGCAATTGCCAATGTGGTTAGCGGTACAAATAACAATGCCATCCCAACACCCCTAATTAAAAGAGGAACTAACACGTCTTTTTGTCCTGTGCTAAGTGTCGAGTTGCTCAGCATAGTGGTAAACACAAAGAACAAAAACATACCACCGGTTGCCATAAATTGTGCGGGGATACCTTTATTAAGCATTTTGCCTATAAATGGCATCATAATAATGGTACACAATCCGCCCGGAAATAATAGCTCGCCGGTTTGCTGGGCCGAAAACCCTAGCAAATTCTGACAAAATACCGGGAACACGAAAACCGTGCCGTACAAGCCAAAACCAAGCACGAATGAAGTAAACATCCCTACCGCAAAACTTCGGTGCCGCAATATGCCAAAGTTTACTATTGGATGTTCTATGCTCATTTCGCGCCATATAAAAAGAATAACCCCTAATACAGCCGCTACAGTAAGCACCAATATATAAGTTTTAGCAAACCAATCTTCCGATTCGCCTTTTTCCAAAATAGTTTGTAAACTGCCTACCGCAATTGCCAGCAGTGCAATGCCCCACCAGTCTATAGGTTTTCCTTTTGCTTCTTTAGGTGTTTCATGTATAAATGTAAACGCACAAAATGCCGCCAGCGCACCTACCGGAATATTCACATAAAATATCCAGCGCCATGAGAAGTGATCGGTAATATAACCACCTATAGTTGGGCCCAGGGTTGGCCCTACAACCGCGCCTAAACCAAATAAGGCTGTAGCTGTTCCTATCTGTTCCCGGGGCCAGGTTTCAACCAAAATAGCTTGCGATGTTGATATCAAACCCCCGCCTGCAAGCCCTTGTAATATCCTGAAAATTACCAGTTCATCCAAACTTGTGGCGTTACCGCATAAAAATGAGGCAATGGTGAATACAATTATTGAAGTGATAAAATATTGTTTACGTCCAAAACGGCTGCCTAACCATCCAGACATGGGTAGAATAATTACGTTTGCCACCGCATAACCGGTAACAACCCATGCAACATCCTCCAGTGTGGCACCCAGGTTGCCCTGGATAACCGGTAAGGACACGTTTACTATCGTGGTATCTATAAGCTCCAATAACGAAGCTACAATAACCGTGATAGTAATGATCCATTTTTTAAAGCCAGTTTCAGCCATTTTTTGTTACAGTATTATATGAAAGTATAGTTAGTCTTAAGTCTGTAGTCTTAAGTCGTAAAATGGTAGACTTACGACCAAAGACTTTGAACTCCGGACTATTAAATTAGTCTTTAGTAATAATAGATACATTTACGCTCATTCCCGGGCGCAGTTTATCCAAAACATCTTTAGATGCGTTTATTTTTATTTTAATAGGGATACGTTGTACCACTTTTACATAGTTACCAGTGGCATTATCCGGCGGCAATAAAGAGAATTTTGCACCTGTTGCCGGCGAGAAGTTATACACAGTTCCTTCTATCTTCAAATCAGGATAAGCGTCAGTCTCGATATTTACTTTTAAGCCGCTGTGTATTTTTTCCAATTGGGTTTCTTTAAAATTAGCGGTTATGTACAGGCTGTTATCATTAACAATTGAAAACAAAGTTTGTCCCGCTTGTACCAACTGGCCCAGTTGTACATTCTTTTTTGATGCAATGCCATTTGCCGGCGATTTAACATCTGTATAACTTAATTGCAATTTAGCATAATCAACATCAACCTGTTTCTGGTTAACGCCGGTATTAGTAACCTTTAACTGATCGCGGGTTGTACCAATTTGTTGCTCGGCTGCTTTGTATTGATCTTTAGCAGCGTTTAAGTTTGCCTGTGCAACTTCCATATCAGATTTTGCCTGATCAAATTGTTGCTGGGTTATAGAACCATCTTTAACCAGGTTAGCATAACGCTGGTAATCTTTTTGAACCTTATCTAAACGCGCCTGTGCAGATACAACTCCCGCCAGGGCCACAGCCGAGTTTGAAGCCGTAGTATAAATTTGCGATTGGCCAACATTAACACCTGCGCTGGCGCCAACTTGCGCGGCTTGTGCCTGCTCTAATTTAACCTTGTAATCGCGAGGATCAATTTTTACCAGTATTTGGTCCTTGTTAACGTGCATATTATCTTCGAAGTATATGCTATCAACATATCCGCCTACGCGGGCTACAACCGGGCTTATATCGCCATCAACTTGCGCGTCATCAGTATCCACATGTTTGCCGTAGTATATATATTCTTTTATTCCGAAAAATAGACCTCCTAAAAGTACTATCCCTAATATTATCGGAAGTACTTTATTAGGTTTTTTTGTAGTTTGGTTTTCGGTTGTTTCTTGCTTTGCCATTGTGTTTTTTGTATTATTTGTTAAGTTTTCCGGTTGATTTTAATAAAGTGTAATAGGCCAGTCCAGCATCGGCTTTAGCTAATTCTAAATTGATTTGTGCCTGGTATAATAGTGTTTCTGCATCTGCCCTGTCAGTTGCTGATGCTATGTTGCTTTTGTATTTTGATGCCAGTATGTTGTTGTTCTCACCAGCCTGCTCAATTGATGTTTGTAAGAGCTTAATTCTGCTTAAAGCCGTAAGGTAGCTTTGGTAGTTTTGATTTACCTCGTTCTTTACATTATCAAGCGTTATACCTTTGTTTATAGCTACCTGGTCGCGTTGTATCCTTGCTTCGGCCAGTTTGTTTTTGTTGGTCCATAAAGCGCCAAAATTCCATGCCGCAGTTAAACCTACGGTTACAGGGGTAATAAAATTTCCTGATCTTGGCAGCGGATTACCACTAACATCAACATAATAGCCCCCCGCCGATGCCGATACGGTTGGTGTAGTGTTGGCATTAATGGTTTTTATACTTGTTTCTGCATACTTGTTGCGCAGGTCAAGTTGCTTAAGCTCCTGGCGGTTGCTAAATGCTGTATCAATATAATTGTTTAGCGGCCCCAGCTCTCTGTTTTCTTCGTTTATCTGAGCTATATTTAACTGGGTAGTTTCTGGCAAGCCCAATAGGATATTTAAATTATAATTGATGATCTTACGGTTACTTTCCAGATCGATGCCGCTTAACTCAACATTTGCACGTTGTAATTGAAAACGCAGTACATCATTTTTAGTAACCAGGCCCTGCTCAAAAAAACGTTGCGACTGGTGTATTTGCGCATCAATGGTTTCCAAATTTTGGTTAACCACCTTTTTGCTTTGCAATACTTTATACAGGTTGTAATATTCGTTTATAATATCATAAGTGATTTGGTCCTTGTCTTTATCCGCATCTAAACGAGATATGCTGGTTAATAACCGGGTAGACTCTTGCGCATACTTTAATTTTCCGCCGGCAAAAATGGTTTCATTTAATGAAACGATACCTAAATAGGCGTTGTCGTTTTTAGGTAATGCAATAGTGTTTGGGCCAAAATTAAGTGTGTTATAAGGTATTTCTGCACGGTTGTAAGAAAGACTTACTGATCCGGTAGGTAATACATTGTCTTTCACCTGATTGTATTGGGATATTGCCTGGTCTATCCTTGATTGCGATAGTTTTAAAACCTTACTGTTATCAATACCCAATTTTACGGCTTCTGTTAAAGTTATGGTCCTATCCTGAGCCGAAGCTTTTTTAGAAACCAATGACATCAGCAATAGAGAAAGCACAATAGCTAAAACTGGTATCTTGCAAAGGTGTAGTTTGTGAGTTGTATTAAATGGTATATTCATTGTTAGTTGTGTAAGTAAGATTTTAAAAGATTTTTCATGAAGCTTTTTATTTGTGGCTTTAGCCTGGTCTCAATCATGTTATCGTCATTTATATCATAACCCAGTAATGGCGAAGACATCATGGGGGTGTTTATTATATAATTTTTAGTGCCATAAAGCGCGGCTATCACCATCGGGATATCTATATCTTTTTTAAACTCGCCGTTAGCAATTCCTTCACGCAAAATTTTATCCAGTTCGGTAATGCTCTTCATTAACATGTCGCGCAGTTTGTATGATAAATCCGTACTTCTATTCATACTCATTTCCTGATATAATAGTTTTTGGAAACAGTTATTATTTACCACCTTCTCGCCATACATTTCTATATATTTTTCCATCTTGTTCCAGGCACCAATGCTATCATCATTGCCCAGGTTTTGTAAAATATCTTGAAAAGATGAGATCTTGCGTTCAAAAATTGCCAGGAATAATCCTTCTTTCGAGCCGAAATAATAGTTAAGCATAGCCATATTAACACCGGCCTCACCAGATATCAATCGGGTAGATGCGCCGTCAAAACCTTTTTCTGAAAATACGCGCTCGGCTACATCCAGAATATGGTCTTTCTTGTCTATTTTTTCTTTATCCATAATCATTTTATAGTGCAAACTTAATCAAACGATTGATTGATATAAAATTATTTTTATGTTAACTTTATAAGTTTCTGATTATCAATTATAAAAAATCAATCAATCGATTAATAATTATATAAAATACAGTGATTTTGAATTTTTGTTTTATTATTGATACAATAAAAGCCTGCTAATTTTCTTTTAATATATTTGGCTATGAAGCGTATTAAACTACTTGCCGCATTTTTGCTTTTTACAGGTACTGCATTTTCTCAAACCGCACCGCCGGCAGACCTTGTAACTATACAACAAAGCTTTAAAAAACTGAACGTTTTGGGCAGTATATTATACATGGCTGCGCACCCCGACGACGAGAACACCCGCTTGCTGGCCTACCTGGCGCAGGAAAAGCATTACCGCACGGGCTATTTATCATTAACCCGCGGCGATGGTGGGCAAAACCTGATAGGAAACGAGCAAAGCGAAATATTAGGCTTAATACGCACACAGGAACTTTTGGCCGCACGCCGGGTTGATGGTGCCGAGCAGTTTTTTAGCCGTGCCAACGATTTTGGTTTTTCTAAAGGGCCCGAAGAAACTTTAAAAATATGGGACAGGGAGAAAGTATTGGGCGATGCCGTTTGGGTGATACGTAAATTTAGGCCCGATGTTATTATATGCCGTTTCCCTACCACGGGCGAAGGGGGCCATGGGCACCATACTTCATCGGCCATTATAGCGCAGGAAGCATTTATTGCCGCTGCCGATCCGAAACGTTTCCCTGAACAATTGAAATATATACAACCATGGCAGGTAAAGCGTTTATTATGGAACACTTTCAATTTTGGTACTACTAATACCACGGCGGAGAATCAATTTAAAATTGATGTAGGTGTTTATAACCCTATAACCGGTAAAGGCTATGGCGAAGTTGCGGCCGATAGCCGTTCTAACCATAAAACACAAGGGTTTGGCAGTGCCAAACAAAGAGGGCAATCATTCGAGTATTTTAAAACTATTTTGGGTGATACCCCACAAAATGATTTAATGGATGGTGTTAATACCGGTTGGGGAAGAGTTAAAGATGGCGAAGCCATAGCAGCTACACTGGCAATAATAAAAAAGGGTTTTGATGCCGAAGATCCGGCGAAATCTGTACCTGCGTTGGTGGGCTTGTTAAGCAGGGTTGAAAAAATAAGTGATGTTTATTGGCGTGCGCAAAAGGTAAAAGAACTGGATGAACTGATAACGGCATGCGCCGGATTATGGGTTGAGGCTTATACTAATAATCCAACTTACGCGGTAGGTGACAGTATGGCTGTTAGCTTACAAATGATAAGGAGGTTTAACAACAAGATGAGTTTAAATAGTTTTAGCACAACACCGGCAGATGTAATTAATGTAAAGAATTTTGACTTTCCGGTTAACCAACTCAAAACCGTTAATTTAAAAATGGGCACGGGTAAAATATCACAACCCTATTGGCTTGAATCGCCCCATAGCATGGGTACCTATACAATAAATGACGAAACCAAAATTGGTAATCCTGAAAATCCTGATGTACCAAAGGTTGAGTTTGAATTTGTAATTGAAGGCAAGCCGGTTAGAATTAGCCGCAGATTAATGTATAAATACGTTGATCCCGCCAAAGGCGAGATATATCAACCCATAGAAGTGGCTCCGCCGGTAACTGCTAATATTGAAAATAAAGATTATGTTTTTAATACACAGCAACCGCAAATTGTACAGATAAAATTGCAAAGCTTTACCAAAACCGCCGGCAGTATCAGCATAAAACCTATTGCAGGTTGGAAGATTAGTCCGGATAAGATAGACTTTACCAATAAAAATAAAGGCGACGAATGGATGGCATCGTTCACCATAGCACCGGCAGATAATAAGCCTAAGGTTGCTACTTTTGAAGCTATAACAACAGTTGGAGGAAAAGATTATACAATGGGCATACAGCGCATACGTTACGATCATGTGCCGACTATAACACTGTTCCCGCCTGCTGAAGCCAAGCTGATTGACATAGACCTGAAAACCGCGGGCAAAAAAATTGGCTACTTAGCCGGGGCGGGTGATGTAGTGCCCGAGTCATTGCAGCAGGTAGGTTATGAAGTACATCAACTAACAGAAAACGATATTCTTAATACCGATCTTTCCATATACGATGCCATAGTAACCGGCGTACGTGCCTATAATGTAAACTCACGTTTGGTGGTTGAACAGCCTAAATTAATGGCTTATGTAAACAACGGTGGAAATTTAGTAGTGCAATACAATAATAACGCGGGGCTGGTATTGAACCAAATTGGTCCATACCCGTTCCGACTGGTAAATCAAAGGGTTACTGATGAAAATGCCAAGGTTACTTTCCTTGACGAGAGCGATGCGGTACTAAACTATCCCAATAAAATTACCCAGGCAGATTTTGACGGCTGGATACAGGAGCGCGGCTTATATTTTGTGAGCAATATTGATAATCGTTATAAAACCATCCTGCAAATGAATGATACAGGCGAAGCACCAAATCCAGGCTCATTAATAGTTGCCGATTATGGCAAGGGCCGGTTTGTTTATACATCGCTGGCTTTTTTCAGGGAGTTGCCTGCGGGTGTGCCGGGTGCCTACAGGTTGTTTGTGAACTTGTTGAGTAAGCCGAGGTAAGATGTGCAGATATGTCAATAATAAATAGTTTGTCATCCTGAGCATAGCGAAGGATCCTCACAAAGTACCCAGCGGATAACTGTTATGGTGTATAAGATTCTTCGCTATGCTCAGAATGACAATAAAAATTAAACATTTCTCACTCATAAGTTATTAGATAATCAATTAATCCATTAATTTTGCTGTCATTATATATAGAGATATGAAACATCACCCAAAAGCAGAAAAAGAAAATTTAGACTACGTTTATTACCTGGTTGGTATATTGAGCGGCTTATTTGTTGGCGTAGTTATAGCGGTAAGCATTACGTGGGTAATAGTTGGTGGTATTTTAGGATTTTTAAGTGCGGCCTTCTTCGTGAATGTACTGGCTAAAAGCAGTGAAAAAGCCTGATCCCGAGCTACCTTCATTTATACGCAATTGGAACCAGTTTTACGGCATTGTAGTCGGTTGGCTGGTTTTTTTAATTATAGTATTCTGGCTCATTACCTTGTATCTTAAATGAGTTTAACAGACTGGATCGTTCTTGGTGCCACCATTTTGGTTATAGTAGTTTACGGACTATGGAAAAGCGGCACCAACAAAACCACCGATCAGTTTTTAGTGGGCGGCCGCTCTTTATCCTGGTACCATATTGGTTTTTCGGTAATGGCTACGCAGGCCAGCGCTATTACTTTTTTATCGGCACCTGGCCAGGCCTATTCCGATGGGATGCGGTTTGTGCAATTCTACTTCGGTTTGCCGCTGGCCATGATCGTACTCTGTATAACCTTTGTACCCATATTTCATCGCCTTAAGGTATATACCGCCTACGAGTTTTTAGAGCAACGGTTTGATCTGAAAACGCGTGTGCTTACATCGCTTCTTTTTTTAATACAGAGAGGCCTGTCAACCGGTATAGCTATTTACGCGCCGGCTATTATATTATCTATCATCCTCAACATAAATACTACTTATACAACCTTATTTATTGGCGGGTTGGTAACTTTCTATACGGTATATGGCGGCACAAAAGCGGTATCATACACCCAATTGCTGCAAATGAGTATTATTTTTTTGGGGATGTTTGCGGCCGGGATATTGGTGGTT
The DNA here is from genome assembly GCF_028287845.1 of Mucilaginibacter sp. Lineage (GTDB taxonomy): Bacteria > Bacteroidota > Bacteroidia > Sphingobacteriales > Sphingobacteriaceae > Mucilaginibacter. The sequence continues at coordinate 43,892 of NZ_JAQBOW010000162.1, read as the reverse complement.
GTTTTACTGCCCCATAGTGTTGGATTTGGTCATGCCCTTAAACTTGCCGGCAAAATGGGCAAGATGAATGTTATTGACTGGAAGTTTGACCCCAACAACCGCTATAATATTTGGAGCGGTATAATTGGGGGTTTTTTTTTGCAGCTATCCTATTTCGGTACAGACCAAAGCCAGGTTGGGCGCTATCTTACAGGCAGCTCGGTAGGGCAGAGCCGATTGGGGCTGATCATGAACGGCCTGATAAAAATACCAATGCAGTTTTGCATCCTGTTAATAGGGATATTAGTTTTTGCCTTTTACCAGTTTAACAGGCCGCCCCTGTTCTTTAATCAATACGAGGTAAAGCAGGTGCAGCAAAGCGCTTATGCCGGGCAGTATAACGCGCTGGAAGTAAAATATACTGCCGCGTTTGAACAACGCAGAGCCAAGTCGAACGAATTAATTAGCGCTATTGATAGTAAGGATGCCGGCCAGATAGATAGGGCTCAGGCAAATTTAAAACTGGCCGATAAACAGGTAAACAGCATCCGACGGGATGGCATAGGCCTGATGAAAAAGAATAACGAAAAGGCAGATACTGATGATACCAACTATGTGTTCCTGAATTTTGTGACCCATTACCTACCCCGCGGATTAATAGGATTATTAATAGCCATAGTATTTTTAGCGTCTATGGGTTCAACAGCCAGCGCATTAAACTCTTTGGCATCAACCAGCGTGATTGATATTTATAAACGTATTATCCATCCCGGCGCGTCTGATAAAAATTATTTGCTTGCATCGCGCCTGGCCACTATATTTTGGGGTTTGGTTTGTATTGGTATGGCCCTTTACGCGGGTAAAATGGGCAATTTATTAGAAGCGGTGAACCAGTTAGGATCCTACATATATGGTACTATACTCGGTGTATTTGTAGTGGCGTTTTATGTGAAACGGGTAGGGGGTACGGCTGTATTCATTGCAGCGGTTATTACAGAAGCTATTATTTGCGTAATGGGAATTTGCGGAACTGTAGCTTATTTGTGGCTAAATGCCATAGGCTGTATTTTGGTGATATTGTTTTCTTTGATGCTTAATCCTTTTACAAAGGAGAAAGCCAAAGTTGCCTAAAAAATAAAAGCCCCTTTGCACTTGCTGCTTGGGGGCTTTCAACCTAAACCTTATCACAATTAAACTGGCAAGTTTGCCAGCTTATATACTTTAGTACAATTACTGTACCAATATTTGTTAAATGCCAGAAATGTCAGTATACAGTGTGGAAAAAATATTTTCAATATAAATTCCTTTTATTTAAAATACGCTGTTGTCATTTTAATACACCAAACTGTACAAAATATCACGCATGTTTGGCAATACCCTTTTTGCGCAAAAAAGCGTCAAACAAAAACAACACTAATACTACATCAAAAAATAAAAAGCCTTTTAAAACTTCGCCACTTAGCAAGCTTTTCATTTCGGGCATTTTAAACGCTGGCAGTGCAACCGTGGTACTTGCAGACCAATTAATATTTACCAATATAAATAGTAATAATGCCGCAATAGTAAGTACAAAAAAGCCACCTATCACTTTAATTATACGGCTGTCAATAGCCACCTTTAGAGGCTTTTTTGCATAGTCTGCACGTATATTTTCCATCACCTTATACGTGAAGGCCATAGATGGTTCTTCAATCTCCATAGCGGCTATCTCGCGGTTAAGGGCCAGCAGCTCCAGGTATTTTTGCCGGAATGCTTCGTCCTGCACAAGCAGCAGGTCAATAGCTTCATGTTCTTCAACAGAGCAGGCGCCATCAATATAGTCCCAAAGTTTTTCTTCTATGCTCATATCAATTCGTTAACCTCATGTTTTAAATTACGCTCCAGTTTTTCTTTCAAACGCTGGCGTGCCCTAAATAATTTAACCTTAACGCTATTAGCTTCAATGCCTAAAGTTTGTGCAATTTCCTCCAGAGATTGCTCGCCTTTGTAAAATAGCGTAATAATTATGGCATCGTCAGGTGTTAGTTGTGCAATGGCCTGGTTCAAGTAAAACGACCTGGATCTATTCTCTGCATTATTAACATCATAGCCCGACGATGTGTTTGCTATCTGTATATAAGTATCTTCGTCATCAATAGATGTTGTATCTACTCTTTTTTTGCGTAATGATGTCATGGCAGTTGTATAAACTATACTATACAGCCAAGTGCTGAATTTAGACTCCTGCTTAAACGACGCTAACGAGCGGTAAGCCTTTATAAAGCAATCCTGCGCAACTTCCTCTGCATCCTCGCGATTTTTTGTAAAACGCATAGCCAATGTAAAAACAAAACGCTGGTGGCGCTTAACCAAGTCGGCATAAGCCGACTGGTCGCCGGCCAGTGTCTTTACTATTAACGCTATATCTGAAAGCTTGCTTTGCATTTTATATAGACTATGACTACGTGATGTTTACAGAGGTTACACTTTTTTTTAGTTTGCAGTTTTTAGTGAACCAATTTCCAAACTGTATATATTGATAGTATTAAATAAAGATAAATATTAATACTGCCAACTGCTAACCTTACAACTTTTTATAAAACCTGTAACCTCTTTAAAAATCCGGTAGTCATAGCTTACAAATACATTAATTATGGTGTATATGAAAACTAAAAACTAACTTTAAAATTTAAATAAGATGGATGTAAAAGTAATCGGGGTTATGCTCCCCATTTTAATATCACTGGGATTATTCGCCATGATATTTGGAATTGTTTATTTACGTAGCCGCGAAAAAATGGCTATGATAGAACGAGGTATGAACCCCGGAATTGATGTTGGAAAACCTGTTAGCCGCAACTATGTACTTACCTGGGGCTTATTACTGATAGGTTCGGGCATAGGTTTATTCCTGGCTTATACATTAGACGCTACACAATATTTCAGCAGTAGGGACAATGATAACCCGGCTATTTATTTCGCTATGATAGCCATATTTGGTGGATTGGGCTTATTTACATCCTACCTTATTGAAAAAAAAGAAGCTAAGAAAGAAGCGGGAGAATAAATTAGGAGGTAAAAGGTTTTTTTTAGGAGGTAAAAGGTAAAAGGCCGAAAGGTAAAAGGAGAAAAACCTTTTGCCTTTTACCTTTCGCCTTTTTACCTTAAATCAAGTATCTCTCTTTTATAATTTTCAAATGGTGCAGCTCGTGCCCGGCCAATATATATACTATAGCCAATACAGACACTTTACTACCGTTAGCTATACCGGTTATATTTAATTGCCCCGGCGTTAATGCACGCAGCATATATAAGTTAGCTATTCTTGTTGCTTTAAATTCGGCTGCCAGATCCTGTATGGTACGGTTGTTAAATGTTGCGCTCTCTACATACGCATTCTCATCAAAGCCGGGCAGTTCTTTCTGCCCGCGTGAAAAGGCCAGGATACGGTAAGCAAAGGTGCGCTCGGCATCTATTATATGGCCCAGCACTTCTTTGATGGTCCATTTGCTTTCGGCATAAGCATAGTTAGCCTGGTCATCGGTAAGGTCACTAAAAAATTTAAAGGTGGTCGAAGCTAAATCTTCCAAAATATCTAAAACCGGTCCTTCCCAAACAAGAGAAATATAATTACCATAGAAGGCCGCGTATTCATCAGGTTTGGGTCTATTCATCGTATCGTATATTTTTTAAAATTATTCTAAAAGTTGTGCCTTTACCCAGTTCAGAATCGCGCACAAATATTTGCCCGTTATGGTAATTTTCAACCATACGTTTGGTTAAAGATAAACCCAGGCCCCAGCCACGCTTACGTGTAGTATAACCCGGCTGAAATACAGTGGCAAATTTTGAACGGGGTATGCCCTTGCCGGTATCGGTAATGTCAATTAATATCTGGTCTTTAACCTTATTGGTGCTTATGTTTACTTTGATGCTTCCCTTATCCTGAATTGCGTTAACAGCATTTTTGAGTAAATTTTCAATCACCCAATCAAACAGCGGTATATTTAAACCTGCCTTTAGGTCTTTATTGCCGGTTAGCTCAAAGCTAATATTATTGCTTACCCGTACCCTAAAGTAATTTACAAAGTCTTCTACCACCTCGTAAACAGAATATTCTTCCAGCTTTGGTTTGGAGCCAATCTTAGAGAATCTGTCGGCTACTATTTCCAGCCGTTGTACATCGTTTTCCATTTCGGCAATCAGCGGGTCGTCTTCGGCATTAAACTTATCCTTTATCAACTCTATCCATGCCATCAGGGATGATATGGGCGTGCCCAATTGGTGAGCGGTTTCTTTAGCCAATCCCACCCAAACCTGGTTCTGTTCAGATTTGCGCGAAGAGTTAAAAGCTGTATAAGCAGCCAGTAAAAAAATAGCAATTACTGATAGCTGTACATAAGGGAATATTCTTAATTGCGTAAGCAGAGGAGACTCTTTATAATAAATGAGCCAATAACCCCTTGGTACGGGTATTTTAATAGGCTCATTTTGTTTTTTCATTATTTGCAGCTCGTGTTTAAAATATTCCGGATCATATTGAGGCGCATTTTGACTTTTTACAGCATCCGGAACAGGAGGAATGTAGGTTTTGGTACTATCAAGGCCTTTTGCACTTTGTATATCACCCTTTTCATCGGTAACAATTGCCGGTACTATCGAGCTATCACGCACTGCAAAAACATAGGGCAAAAAGTCGTCATCATCTGCCGATATTACTTGTTTCATGCTCATTGCCCATACCTGCGCGCGCGTACGCTCAGACTTTGCAATGTTTATTACCAGGTATTTTGTGTAAAACAAGGAACCACTGGCTATAATTACGGCAAAAACAAGCAATATATATTTCCAGCGTCTCTTATTTTGGTAAGCGTTTATCATATCAGCTTCAAATAACGTAAAATAGGTTTATATCTTATAATTTAAAATTGAGGTAAAAGGCTTAAAACATTACATCTTAAGGACTTTGCGGCATTTAAACTTCCCGACTAAAAAATTATCTTTGCCGCACAATGTCAGACAAAAAAGTTAGAGTTCGTTTTGCACCCAGTCCAACGGGTGGGTTACATTTAGGAGGCGTACGTACAGCCTTATTTAATTATCTTTTCGCCAAAAAAAACAAAGGCGATTTTATTTTAAGGATTGAAGACACCGACCAAAACCGATATGTTGAAGGTGCTGAAGCTTATATAATTGATTGTTTAAACTGGTGCGGCATAATTCCGGATGAAAGCCCGGTTACACCCGGCCAGTATGCGCCATACCGCCAAAGCGAGCGTAAAAGCATTTACCGCGAATATGCCGAAAGGCTGGTAATGCAGGGCCATGCCTATTACGCTTTTGATACTGCCGAAGAACTGGATAAAAACCGTAAGGAAATACCCAACTTTCAATACGGGCAAGTTTACCGTGATGGGCTGCGAAATTCATTATCATTACCACAGCACGAGGTTGACCAGTTGCTGGCCGAGCATACCCCGCATGTTATCCGCATAAAAATACCTGCCGACCAAACCGTTAGCTTTACCGATATGATACGCGGCCGCGTTAGTTTTGAAACTAACCAGGTGGATGATAAGGTGTTGTTAAAGGCCGATGGCATGCCAACTTATCACTTAGCTGTGGTGGTTGATGATTATTTGATGAAGATATCCCACGCTTTCCGCGGCGAAGAATGGCTGCCATCAGCGCCTGTGCATTTACTGCTATGGGATTATTTGGGCTGGAAGGCAGATATGCCACAATGGGCGCATTTGCCTTTAATATTAAAACCTGATGGCCACGGCAAGCTAAGCAAGCGTGATGGCGCACGTTTGGGTTTCCCGGTATATGCCATGAATTGGTTTGACGCTAAAACCGGTGAGCTTACTCCCGGTTTCCGTGAGTTGGGCTTTTTGCCCGAAGCATTTGTGAATCTGCTGGCAACTTTAGGCTGGAACGACGGCAGCGAGCGGGAGATATTTAACATAGATGAACTGGCTGATAAATTTTCGATAGACCGTATCAGCAAAGCCGGGGCGAAATTTGATTTTGAAAAAGCCAAATGGTTCAATGCCGAGTGGATTAAGAAGGTGAAAGGTGAAAGGTTAAAGGTTGAAGTTAAAAAGGTATTGGAAGATAAGGACGTTATTATTAATGATGACGATTATTTATTAACTGTTATAGAACTGATAAAGGACCGTTGTACCTTACTGCCTGATTTTTATCAGCAGTCTGCTTACTTTTTTCAAACCCCTGCGGAATATGACCTGAATGCCGTTAAACCTAAATGGACGGAAGAGAAAACCGATTTTTTTAACGCGATCATTGAACTATTAAAACCGACCGAAGTATTGGTTGCTGCTGATCTTGAATCCTCATTTAAAGCATTAGCCGAAGAAAAAGGATTAAAAACGGGTGATGTTATGCTGCCTTTCCGTATTATGCTGGTGGGTGGTAAATTTGGTCCGCATGTATTTGATATTGCCGCTTTGTTGGGTAAAGATGAAACGATTAATAGGATAGAGAAAGCTTTGGTTGCATTCAAATAATATTACATTTGAATAAATAAACCAACTATGGATAATACCATTAATTTCTTTGGATTTTTAGCAATAGCAATCAACCTGGGCTCAATAGCGTTTATAGCGGGTATATTATTTCAAATAATTGTAGTAGTTAAATACAATAAACCGTGGACGTGGGGCAAGCTAACTTTTCTGCTGATAGCGACAAGAGTAGTATCATTGGCGCTCACTATACTTATCTGGAAATATTGGTTCCTGCCGTTCGAAATGATGCAGGGGCCGGTTTTGATACCAGCTATGATTGCCGAAATAATTGCCTGCCCAATTATGCTAAGATTATTTAAGCATAGTATTTTTAATAAACCAACGGCATTGGTATAAACGATCTTGTTACACGCGTGGTGTAACAAAATGTAACAAGTGTAACAAGATTTCGACTTAAGATATTGTTTATAAGTAACTTGCGAAAAAGTGATGTAACAAAATGTAACAACTTATTCGTCAGTATTTTTAAGTGTAATTTTGAGTTTTATTATTGATAATCAAGTGATTGCAAATTGCCAATTTTAGAAGTGGTGAAACAAGATTTTGAAACAAAATCACTTACAATAAGTCACCATTATACCAGTTGCCGAAGCCGGATCAGCCTTACAAAAGCATTTAAACCAAAAAGCTCGCCGGTTTAAACCGCTAAGCTTTCTACTAATTATAATAAAGTATAAGTACAGTTACTCCAAAGTAATCTGTCTCCTGATGGTTTCTTCTAATGATATAAAGGTTTCGGTACGTTGTATGCCCTTAACGCTTTGTATTTGTTCATTCAATACTTCGCGCAGGTGGGTGGTGTCATGGCATACAATTTTTGCAAAAATACTCCAGCTGCCGGTGGTATAATGCAGCTCTACTATCTCCTTTACGGTTTTTAGCTGTTTAACGGCCTCGTTATACTGCGATCCCTTCTCCAGGAAAATACCCAGGAAAGCGGTAATATCATAGCCTAATTTCTGCGGATCAACCTCTAAACTGGCACCCTTAATTACACCCATTTCTTCCAACTTTTTCATCCGCACGTGTATTGTTCCGCCGGAAACGATCAATTCTTTAGCAATTTCTGTGTACGGCGTAGTGGCGTTTTTCATCAATATTGATAAAATCTGGATGTCGAGATTATCAATTTCTAAATTTTGAGCTTTTCTGTGGGACATAAATTTGAATATCTATATTGAAATACAAGTATAATTATAATTTGAATAAAAATAAAATATTTTTGTTGAAATATTTGCAAGGAATTGATAGGTCTGTTATGTTTGTAGTAAGCAATTGGACCTAAAAGCTTAATCGTTCTTTTAAATAAATAACACACACATAATGTTGGGTGGTGAAATTTTTGGCAGACACACCTCCTTGTCCCGGTGGTAGAGATCATAGGAAACCCGAAGCGGGCTAACTACTCTGTGGAGGTTCGAATCCTTCCCCAACAGCAATTCACTGGCGTGAATTAATAAAATGTAGGATGGTGAAATTTTTGGCAGACACACCTCCTCGTCGCGGTGGCGGAGATCATGGGAAACTCTTAGCAATAAGAATAACCACTCTGTGGAGGTTCGACCCCTTCTCCTACAGCTCTTCTCATAATTTAGGTTTATAATTGGTTAGCAAAGGCCCCTGCCCATCAGGGGCTTTGCTTGTTTATAGACTTTTTTTTCTGAAATGATCTTCTGTTTTTAATCTCGGGTAATGGATGTAGATTTAGAAGTGGAGCAGTTATTTATGGCGTTCCCTGCGGGTCGTGCTATCCGCTCATACTACACAGGCCTTAGCCACTGGCCGGTATCCGCTGCTATCACTAACGCGAGCCATGCGCAACCCTACCGCCACGCGTCACTCTCCCTCAAAGCGTCATTGCGAGGAACGAAGCAATCTCTACGTAAGCTAATCAAATGTGCAATAGGCACAAGTACTCCACGCTATGGCCCGCGCTGCATACTTGCGCCAGCGATTCATTTTAATCCCTAATAAACCGTCATGGTTTTTCAGCGTTGAATTTAGCGTTTCAGGGACTTTATCGGAATAATTAAGTTGCTATCAGCGGTTTCGCAAGCGGAAAATCAATTGGAATCTTTGTCAACCGGTATACATGGTTGGTGAAAGTCATCACATTGATCAATATCAATAAATCCATTAAAGCAGCATTATCATACCCGCATTCAAAAAAAGCATGCAAAATTTCATCACTTACTTCTCCTTTATGCTGAATCACGGATTGGATCACCAAATAAATCGCTTTCCATTTATTGTCAGGAATTGTTCCTGAACGAAGCTGCATCGTTTCTTCTTCTGTCCAGTGGTTTTTTAATGCACTTTGCGTGTGAGCACTCAGACAATACTGGCAACCGTTGAGTTCTGAAATGATTAAAAAAATTGCTTCCCGGTCCTTTGCGTGGAACGATCCTTTTGCTTGGGCTTGTACAAATGCCATGTAAGAACTTAATGCATTTCCAGAATAACCGATCGTAGCATATAAATTCGGAACTTTTCCGGAGATTTTCTTTAATTGATCAAATATCAGTTGCGCGTCCGCGGTAACGTCCTCATAAGCTGGTACCTTAAAAATTTCTTTGTTATCCATAAGTGTGGGTGTAAAGACTGATAACTTAAATTTAATCAAAATTAATTATTTCTTTGGGCTCAATGGATAACTCTTTTTTAAAAATTACTTAAAAATGCTTGGGTAGATTCATTGATCAGCGTACAAAAATTAAAAAGGGTCAATAAAAAAAGCCACTTCATCAACAAAGATGAAATGGCTTTCTGCTTTAAGCTTTTCGCTTTAAGCTATCTTAAAAGAATTTAAACCCAACACTTAGCGCCCAAATTTTTTGACGCTGGCCGTAGGTTTTGTTTACGTCGGTCAGGTCGCCCTCATAACGTAAATCGGCAGTGATGGGGCCAATATCAACACCGGCACCGGCCTGGTAACCCAGGGTGCTGTTTCTGTAGTTGCCAAAATCGGCATAGGCACCGCTAAAGTTTGCAGAAAAATTTTCATTCTTATTCATCAGGTATGAATAGATAGGGCCGGCCATGATACGGAAATTTAAATTTTTAGCGCCAAATGAGCCACCCAATAATAGCGGAACATTTAATGTAGTAAATTTAACATCGCCGCTATAATTGGTACCATTTGCGCTCGAGTCGAATTTGCCGCCTTTACTGCTCACATAAACTTCTGGTTGTACATAAAAACCGCCACCAAACCGGGCAAATAAACCTGCCTGGTAGCCCGCCACTGTTGATCCGTGCATATTATCAGAAGTAATTTTCGAATAATTTACGCCCCCCTTAACGCCGAGGCTAAATTGCGCTTTTGCGCTAATGCTTACAGCTATTAGCAATACTGCGCTTAATACATACTTTTTCATAGCGTTTAATTTAGTTTTATAAAATTTGATGAGTTTTATTTAAACCACCAGTAATGGTTCAACAATAGCTGTACCAAAATTTTACAATGGCCTGCATGGTATTTTTTATATTTTTGTTGAAAATATTATATTATGGCAGAAATAAGCATGACCAACAAAGAGTGGGAGCGGGTGAAAATTAAGGTGCAAAGAAAATATAACCATTTAACAGATGAGCAATTAAACTATACCGAGGGCCACGAAGATACCCTGATAACTAATTTAATGCGCCTGGTTAACCGCAATCGCGAGTATGTTGTATTTACTCTGAAAAAAGCTTTGGTAAATATTGACAATAATCGTTTATAAAAGGAGTTAACTCTTTTATAAGCAGTTTTTTGTAGCTTTATATTTATTAAGATGAATTTGATGAAAAAGGGTGTATTGAAAAGTGGAAAATTGCTGTTATCCGGTGGTTTAGTAGCACTGGCACTGTGTATATGGAGTTTTAGCGATGATCTGTTCCAGATATCAAAAAACCTCGAAGTATTTGCGTCCTTATATAAAGAGGTAAACCTTAACTATGTTGATGATATCAACTCGGCCAAAATGATAAAAGCTGGAGCTGATGCCATGCTGGATGGTTTGGATCCGTATACCGAGTTTGTCCCCGAATCGGAAATTGAAGACTATAAGCTACATTATGTAAGCACGCAATACGGCGGTATTGGCGCAAGTATTTTTTCGCGCAATAATAAAGTGTATGTATCGGGCGTGTTTGAGGGTTTCCCGGCTCAAAAAGCAGACATCCGCCCCGGCGACCAGATAGAAAAAATTAATAATATAGTACTCGACGGTAAAAATAGCGACCAGGTTAGCGCGCTGCTAAAAGGATCAAAAGGCGCTATTGTAAAACTATTGGTTAAGCGCGATGGTGATGCCAAAGATGTTGAAAAAGATTTAGTGCGCGATGAAATTAAACAACCCAACGTATCATATCACGGTATGGTTGATGGCAATATAGGCTATATTAAGCTGGACAGGTTCTTAGAAAACTCGGCAGACGAAGTTACCAGCGCCCTGGTTGATCTGAAAAAGAATAACCCCAACGGTATTATATTAGACCTGCGCTCAAACGGCGGGGGCATACTGCAGGAAGCGGTAAAAATTGTGAATCTTTTTGTGCAGAAGGATGTTGAAGTAGTATCGCAAAAAGGAAAAATACGTGAGAAGAATTATACCTATAAAACAGTAGTAGCCCCATTGGCTCCTGATTTGCCATTGGTAGTATTAACAAATGCCCGCTCGGCCTCGGCTTCAGAGATCGTTGCCGGCGCGTTACAAGATCTTGATCGTGCAATAATTATAGGCCAGCGCAGCTATGGCAAGGGCTTGGTGCAGCAAACATTCCCGTTAGCTTATAATAGTTTGGTAAAGATCACTATTGCTAAATACTATGTTCCTTCGGGCCGTTGTATACAGGAAATAGATTATGCGCACCGTAAAGATGATGGCAGCGTAGTTAAGGTTGCCGATTCATTAATGCATGAGTTTAAAACCCGTAACGGCCGTTCTGTTTATGATGGCAGCGGCATATACCCGGATATTTTTATTAAGCCCGAAAAATTTGCAAACGTTACTCAAACATTAATAGGCAAATTATTACTGTTTGATTATGCAACAAAATATCGAGCCGCACATGTAAAAATGGAAGACCCTCGCTCATTCAAATTATCAGATGCAGAATATGAAGATTTTGTAAAATACCTGTCTGATAAAAATTACACCTACAATACTACATCAGAAAAAGTATTGGATGCTTTGAAAACCGAAGCCACTAAAGAAAAGCAATTTGACCAGATACAAACAGAATATGATGTATTAAAAAGCAAATTGTTAAACAGTAAGAAAAACGACTTGCAAATACATAAAGCCGAAATAAAACAAGCGCTCGAAATTGAAATAGCATCGCGCTATTATTATGACAAAGGCCGCTATGAAGCTAACTTTAAGTATGATATTGAATTGGCCCGGGCCATAAAAACTATGCAGGATAAAAATCAGATAGCTGCCATACTAAAAGGCGATGGTGCATATAAGGTAATAGGTAAACCGGTATTAGCTGCCATGCCTGATAAAAAGGCCGACGCTAAGGAAAAAGATACTAAGAACGACCAATGAAATTAAAAATCAGGAGTCTAAGAATCAAAGAGAGCGATGGGTGTTACCTGTCGCTTCTTTTTTTGAACCGCTGATTTATTTGATTAGATGATTATATGATTAGTATCTGCGCATCAATAAATCTTATAAATCAGCGGGGCAGACAAAAATAAACTAAACTTTTATTAATAATAATTGTCTTACATCCAAAATACTATAATTATGAAAAAGATAATCTTAGCAGCAGCCTTAATAATTGGATGCTCAATGTACAAAACAGCCGATGCGCAATTACGTATAAGCTTAGGATTCAATATAGGCAGTCAGCCTGATTGGGGTCCGGTTGGTTATGACCATGCCAGTTATTATTACATGCCTGATATTGATTCTTACTATGATGTGCCAAACCATCAGTACGTTTATTATCAAAACAACGTATGGATACATTCGGGCGCTTTACCTCCAAGATATGCTAATTACGACCTGTATCACGGATACAAAGTGGTAGTTAACGATCGTAACCCATGGGAACGTAATACAGTTTACAGAACAAAATATGCAGGTTATAGGGGCCGTCGCGATCAGCAAGTAATTCGCGAAAGCCGTGACCAAAAGTATCAAAACCATTGGAATGGTGACCGCGGCAATAACGGTCGTGGCCCCGGCGATCGTGGTAATAACGGTCGTGGACAGGATAATCGTGGACAGGATAATCGCGGACAAGATAATCGTGGACAAGATAATCGTGGACAAGATAATCGTGGACAGGATAACCGCGGTCATGGAAATGGAAACGGTCATGATAATGGAAATGGCCATGATAAACAAGATCATGGTGATCATTAATACTACTATTATTTAACAACACCAGGCTCTTCAGAAATGAAGGGCCTGTTTTGTTTAGTTGCAGGTGTTGGCGCAGCACATGTAACAGCTTTTCAACCAGCCTTGTACCACCTGCAAAAACCTTTCACTTTTATTCTTTTACCTTTCGCCGCTATAACGTACTTTTGATGCCCATGGCCATAGGTAATAAACTTTATTTCGCATCAGATTTTCATTTAGGTACAGGCAGCTATGCCGAAAGCCGTGAGCGTGAAGATCGTTTAGTGCGCTGGCTGGATATGATAAAAGCCGATGCCGCCGAGGTTTTTTTAATGGGCGATATTTTTGATTTTTGGTTCGAGTATAAAACGGTTGTGCCTAAAGGCTACATCAGGTTTTTAGGTAAACTGGCAGAGTTGGCCGATGCGGGCGTAAAATTGTACTTGTTTAAAGGCAATCATGATATGTGGATGTTTGATTACTTTGTGCAGGAATTTGGCGCTACCATTATTAGCGATGAACTGGAAATAGAACGCATCGGAAAAAAATTTTACCTCCATCATGGCGACGGCTTAGGGCCGGGCGATGCTATGTATAAGATTTTGAAAAAAATATTCCGCAGTAAAATATGCCAGTGGTTGTTTGCACGTGTTCATCCTAACCTTGGGGTGGGTATAGCCAATTATTGGTCAAGCCAAAGCCGTATTGCCGGCGAAAGTAATGAGCACCGTAAAAATGTAGAGCAAGAGTGGCTGGTAGTTTACAGCCACGAGTTATTAAAAAATAATTTTTATAACTACCTTATATTTGGTCACCGCCATATACCAATGGACCTGCAAATAAATGAACAAAGCCGCTACATTAATTTAGGCGAATGGGTAAATTATAACACGTATGCGGTGTTTGATGGAGAGAAACTGAGCCTGCATTATTTTGAGCAGAAAGATGAAGGCTAAAAGCAGAAAGCCTTGTCATTTGTATTTCAACTTTTAGCGCATCCATACAAGCTTTAGCTTGCAGCCATATCTTTACGCTTTTTGCTTTATGCTTTCAGCTCAAAAAACCGTATTTTTGTGCGCTTTTTGAGCAGGTCGTTTATATGGACCGATTGAATAAATAGAATATGTTAGAAAAATTAGAATTAATATATGAACGTTGGAAAGACGTGGAAGCTGAATTAAGCAGCCCTGATGCAATGGCTGATATGAAGCGTTTTGCCCTGTTGAATAAGGAATATAAAGACCTGGGCAAAATTGTTGATGAGTATAACATTTACCGCAACATCATGAGCAATATTGATACTAACAAGGATATATTAGCTACCGAAAAAGATGAAGAATTTCGCGAAATGGCGAAGTCTGAATTGGATGAACTATTAGTTCAACAAGAAGAAAAAGAGGAGTATATACGTTTAATGCTGATCCCTAAAGATCCGGAAGACTCTAAGAATGCCATTGTTGAGATACGTGGCGGTACCGGCGGTGACGAAGCATCTATATTTGCCGGCGATCTTTACCGCATGTACATGCGGTACTGCGAAAAACGGGGCTGGAAAACAGAACTGGTTGACTATACCGAAGGAACAGCTGGCGGTTATAAAGAAATTGTTTTTAATGTTAATGCCGAGGATGCTTACGGAACATTAAAATACGAGTCGGGTGTGCACCGTGTACAACGTGTGCCCGATACCGAAACACAGGGCCGGGTGCATACATCAGCAGCATCTGTAGTGGTATTGCCGGAAGTTGATGAGTTTGATATTGTGCTAAATGTAAGTGATATCCGTAAGGACCTGTTTTGTTCTTCAGGACCGGGCGGACAATCTGTAAATACAACTTATTCGGCCGTTAGGTTAACCCACTTACCTACCGGTTTGGTTGCACAATGCCAGGATCAAAAATCGCAGTTAAAAAATTACGATAAAGCATTAGCGGTATTACGCTCAAGAGTATACGAGTTAGAATTACAAAAGCACCTGGAAGAAGCATCTAAAAAACGTAAAACCATGGTTGCCACCGGCGACCGATCGGCCAAAGTGCGTACCTATAATTATCCACAGGGGCGATTAACAGAACACCGTATAGGTTTAACTATATATAACCTGTCAGAAGTAATGAATGGTGGCATACAGGAAATTATGGAGGCACTGCAGTTTGCAGAGAATGCCGAAAAATTAAAAGAAGGAACGGTAGCGTAATTGATATGCAGATGTGCGAATGATTAATTTCATGCGTATATCTGTATTTTTGTAATAACCCATTCCTTCATCTGCATATTTGCACATCAGATATCTTCATATTCTTTTACATTTATTTAGATATCGCTTTTCATCCTATTTTCATAAAGCCCCGCTACTTTAGCTTTTAATATGGGCGCAGTCTATTTATTGCCGCAAAGGCAACTAATAAAGCGCCAACAAAGTATTAATATTAATTGCTACTAAATATAACATTATGCTGGCTCTAAAAAAGGTATTAGCAAATAACTCCACAATTTACAGACGTGAAGTACGCTTGATGGGAAACAAGTTTGAAATTAGTGTAGTTGGTAATGATCCTGTTTGGGCCGGCGAAAAAATAAACAGCGCCATAACCGAAATTAACCGGGTTGAAAAATTGCTAAGTACATTTAGCGAGGATAGTGAAATAAATGCCATTAACCGTAATGCGGGTATTAAACCGGTAAAAGTTAGCGCCGAAATTTTTAAGCTGATAGATCGCTCCATACAAATATCTGAGTTGACTTATGGTGCATTTGATATTACTTACTACTCTGCCGGTAAAGATTCTGATACGGATAATCATACTGCAATAGCATCTTACACAGTAGTTAACTACAAAGATGTGCAGCTTGATGCAACAGCAACCACCGTATTTTTAAAAGAAAAAGGTATGCGTATTGGCTTTGGTGCCAATAGTAAAGGTTACGCTGCCGACAGAGCTAAATATGTACTACAATTAGAAGGCGTAAGCCACGGTGTTATTAATGCCGGTGGTGATTTGCTTACCTGGGGTTTACAACCGGATATGGAGCCGTGGACAGTTGCTGCTGCTGATCCACGCCAGCAAACTCAACCATTTGCCGATATGGATATTAGCAATATGGCGGTAGCCACATCAGTTAATGTTGAAAAATATGCTACCATCAATGATAAAAAGCTAAATACTGTTAAGAGTAAAAACGGATTTACAGTAAGCGAAATTAAAAGTGTAAGCATATTGAGCCCAACTGCCGAATTTGCCGATGCGATGGCAACCCCTGTAATGACTATAGGTGTTAATGCGGGTTTATATTTAATAAACCAACTAAACCAAATAGGTTGTGTAATAATTGACGACCATAACCGCTTATATCCTTCAAAAAGTATCAATATCACATAACTGCCGGTAAGCCATTAAATTATAACTTTTTATGCCGATGCCGGGATATTGTTGTTAATACTTCAATATCCCTTTTTTAATTATAAAATTTAAATACAATATTATAAATTAGAAGTGCTATACCCCCGGTAGCATTTAAATTGACTGATATTTGAAAAAAAAATTACAAATTTCCCTTTCTCAATGATAAAGCGGCTTGTGTATATTATATTGTTGTTGATATTTGCACCGGGCTTATTATCTGCTAAAACAAGAACCAAGTATAATGATCCTGTTACGGGCCATGCTTTGCGATTTATTTTAGTTGTCCAACAAAAAGATACCACAAAAAAACAAAGACAGGAAGAAGATAAAAAGAAAATAAAGGAAATATCAAAAGCCAAACGGCAGGCAAAACCCGAAAAAATAGAAGTAATAGATATCACACCGGATTTAAAAACTAAACCTAAAAGGCAGCGCCGGCCCGAAGGCTTGGAGCGTCCGCCGGAAATACCAAGAAGAAATGGCAATTAACCTGTAAATAATAGCTTATATTAAATGAAATACTTTCGTATACTGCTTTTTTTAATTTTATGTATCCAGGTACATGGGGCCCGGGCTGCCGGGCATTTTGTTGTGGGTAGTGCAGATCATCATATTGTTACTGATACAGATACCATCATCCGGAAAAAATCACTTTCTGTTGGTATAAGCTATGGCAGCGATGCCTTATTTTTTGGCCGAACGGGGCCAATTAGCTATCCATTTTTATCAACCGATGTAGTATATAATACTAAGATGGGCTTATTTATTTATGGCTCGGCATTAAGATTATTGGGTTACCGCACCTTTGTTGACGAGGTTGACCTGGGCGGTGGGTATTTATACCGCCCATCAAAAAGATTCTCCGGATCGATAAGCTATAACCGTTTTATATTTAATAAACAAGAACGGATAATTGAATCGGCCACATCAAACGATATTAACTTGAAAAACTCGTACGATTTTAAGCCATTTAAATCAACCGTGATACTGGATTACCTGTTTGGTAAATCAAGCGATTTCTTTGTAACCCTTACTGAATCCAAATACTTTGAAAGTAAGTGGAATATTTTTGATGATAAAGATTATTTAACATTTACCCCGGCAGTGAGTGCTATTTTTGGCACGCAAAATTTTGTGCAGAAATATTCTTTAGACCATCAGGAAGGGTTAAATGATAATCAATATCTGTTTGGCCCGGATGCCCCTTACAGCCGTGACAACGGCCGCTTTGATGTACTTAATTATAGTTTTAAGCTGCCAATAGCTTATAACAGACCACATTATACTTTTGAGTTTTCGTACAAATATTCTATACCGGTTAATGTGGAGGGGGCTTTGCAAAATAAGCACGAATCTTTTTATAACTTAACATTTTACTACCTATTTTATTGAGAGAAATATGAATGTGTTGATTATTGAGGATGAAGAAGCATTAGCACATGAACTGGAAATATTCCTTACCAACCATAACTACATTACCGAAGTATGCTACAATGGTAACTCTGCATCAGAGAAGATAGCCATAAACCTGTACGATTTTATTTTGATAGACCTGGGTTTGCCAGATTATGACGGCCTTGACCTGCTTAAAGAAGCCAAGAAAAATAACCCGGACGCTGCCTGTATAATTTTAACCGCGCGCGCCGAGGTTTATGACCGTGTACGGGGCCTTGACCTGGGCGCCGATGATTATTTGGCTAAACCATTTTCGCTATTAGAATTGCAGAGCCGCATGCAGGCAATAATTCGCCGCAAATTTGGTTTAAAACAAAGCATTGTTGAGCTGGGTGATTTTTTAATAAACCTTACCGATAGGGTAATTACTCATCACGAGAATATAGTAAATACCATTACCAAAAAGGAATTTGATCTGATAGCCTATTTAATTTTGCACAAAAACCGTACGCTAACACGTACACAATTAAGTGAGCATATTTGGGGCAGCATAATTAATGATGATTACGACTCGAATTATATAGATGCGCATATTAAAAATATTCGTAAAAAATTAAATATTTATGCACCGCCCGATTGGCTGGAAACGGTGCGTGGCCTTGGTTATAAAATTAAGATGAACGCTTAGTATTGAAACTAAAAACAAAACTTACGCTATTTAATGCCTTATCAAAATTGGTAATAGTGGTACTTTTTGTATTGCTGGTACCGGTTTTAATAAAATGGATAAGCCATAATTATGTAGATAATAACCTCATCAAACAAAAAAACAAGTTCCTGCAAATAGTTAAAATACAGGGGATAAAAAATTACATACCTGATGGCGAAAAATACGGCAGCTATTATTTACCGGTTAAAGAAGAATACTTAACCATTGAAGAGGCTGCCCCCCAATATTTTTTAGACACTATTAAAAATGAAAAGCGGTTAGTTGAGCGCGACACTATAGAATACCGTATACTAAGCCATACATTTAAAATAAACAGCCAAAATTACTTGCTGGAGATTGGTAAAAGCGTATCCACCCTTGACGAAACAAGTACCCCATTGCAAAATATTGCTTTAGCAGTATTAGTGGGCATGATATTGTTAACCATTTTGGCCGATCTGTTTTACACAAACCGTGTATTAAAACCATTGGGGTTGATCATTAAAACCAAGCTGATAGGCCATAAATTCCCAAACTTTGGTTCATACCAGGAAGTTAAAACCAGTACATCAGATTTTCAATACCTGGATATCAGTATCCATCAAATGATCGAGACCATTGAGGCCACTTTTCAAAAAGAGCGGGAGTTTATTTCAAATGCATCACACGAATTGATGACCCCAATATCAATCCTTCAATCAAAAATAGAGAATATGTTTGAACGGGATGATATCGCTGATGATACAAAATTGCGTTTGCTGGAAATGCAAAAAATACTCAACCGGTTAAAAAGCATTACCAAAACCCTGCTACTCATTTCGCAAATTGAAAATGAACAATTTTTAAAAGAAGATAAAATATCATTGCAAGAACTACTGCAGGAGGTTTATGATGAAATATCTATTCGCTTGCCCGAAAAGAACCTGACTTTTGATATTGTGATCCCACAGGACACTATCCTTGTAAACGTTAATAAATTTTTAATATTCAATTTGTTTTTTAACCTGGTTAATAACGCCATAAAATACAACAGGGAAGACGGTGAAATAATAATTGCTGCCGAAAATGAAAACAACACATTAGTAGTTAATATAACAGATACGGGCATAGGCATTAGTCCGGAGGATATGCCTTTTATATTTAACAGATTTAAAAAATTCAGGCAATCTATGCAACACGATAGTTTTGGCCTGGGCCTGCCTATTGTAAAATCAATAGCCGCGTTTCATCAAATAGTAATAGGGGTAGATTCTGTGCAGGGAGTGGGCAGTAATTTTAAATTAACTTTCCCTACCGTGTTGATTGGGCAGGATGTTTATTTATAATAAAAATCAGGGGTACCATAAGGCCCTCTAAATGTGTGCTATTCACATGCTTCTGGAGCTTCGGCATACAGCTAATAAATGCATAAAAAAGTATAAAATTTTTCACTTTCACAATTAAACCCTTTAAACTGTAAATAGTCAAACATATGCTAGCGAAAGAAAAGTTTTTGATACACATACTTTATAGCACAAATATCTGTTAATGTTTTTTTAAGTAATATGAAAAAGTTATATAAATATGCTTCCGGATTATTGTTAACCGGAGCACTTTCGATGATGATAGTGTTAAATGCTGATGCTCAGCGTGGCGGTGCACATGTCGGCGGCGGCGGCGGTAGTTTTAGCCGCGGCGGCGGCGGTAGTTTTGGCAGAGGCTTTGGCGGCCATAACATTGGGTATCGGTCGGGCTATAGAGGCGGTTTCGGCCTGGGCTTAGGTTTTTACGGATACCCGTCACTAGGTTTTTATTTAGGTGCACTTCCTTTTGGATATTATCCGTTCTATATGGGCTCATCACTATATTATTATGCCGATGGTGCATTTTATCGCCCGTATGATGATGGTGGTTATGTAGTTACTGCGCCGCCGATAGGTGCAGCAGTACCAAAATTGCCAAAAGGAGCAAAATCTATTATGATAGATAACCAACAATTTTTTGAATTTAATGGTGTGTACTATAAAGCCATTGTTAATGATAAAGGCGAAAACGTATTTGTTGTAGCCGGTAAAGACGGTGTATTAAACACCGATGGTGAGAACGCTGATACTGTAGTACCACAGGCACCGCAAGTTGGTGATGTGGTAAACCAAATACCTGATAACAGCCGCAGGGTATCCCTTAATGGTAAAAAATACTATGTATCGCCTGATGATATTTATTATGAAATAATAACAGACAAAGATGGAAACACTGCTTATCGTATAGCCAGTGTTCCGGATGGTAATTAATATTAAATACCTGTGAAATTAAAGCCGACTGCTAACAGTTGGCTTTTTTTATGCAGTCACTTTCCAAAGGAGAGGGATTTAGGTAGAGGCTAAAACCGTTTCCCTCTTTTAATAGTTATAGTTTATATAAAAACATTAGCTATGAGATCTATCTGGAAAGGTTCGATTGGGTTTGGGTTGGTAAGTATCCCTGTTAAGCTATATTCGGCAGTGCAAACCAGCACGCTTGATTTTGATATGCTGGATAGCCGCGACCATTCACGTATCCGCTACCAACGCGTAAACGAGCATACCCACAAAGAAGTGCCTTATGATAAAATTGTAAAGGGATACAAAATTGATGATGAATACGTAATAATGGATGAGCATGACTTTGAAGATGCCGCTCCCGAAAAAAACAAGGTCATTACCATAGAAAGCTTTGTAAATGTAGCCGATGTTAACCCCATGTTTTACGAAACATCTTACTACACCGAGCCGGATACCAAGAACAATAAAGCTTACGGACTATTATTACAGGCGCTAATAAAATCAAAGAAAGCCGGCCTGGCCCGCTTTGTATTGCGCAATACCGAGAGCCTTTGTATTGTGCACCCGGTTAAAAATATATTGGTAATTACCCGTATCCGTTTTGAGCAACAGATACGTGATGCAAGCGATCTGAATGTAGCCGGGGATATGGCTATCAGCAAAAAAGAATTGGATATGGGCCTGGCCCTTATAGATCAGTATGTCGAAAAATTTGATGTGTCGAAATTTAAAGATGAATACAACAGCGCACTGCTTGATATTATCAAAGCCAAATCAAAAGGTAAACGCGCAACGATTAAAAAACTAAAACCGCATAAAGCTACCGGTACTGATCTGTACGATCAATTGATGGAAAGTTTAAAGACTAAAAAAGGCGCGTAAAATAATTATTAATACAAGGTGTTTAAAAAAGAAAACATAACATCGCAAGAAAGATCTTACCTCATTATATTGATATAGATTTGTTTTTTTAGTTATAAATTAATAAATTAAATTAGTTAGTAATAGTGGCATTGTGTTTGTGTTTAATAAGTATATAAATTAAAAAACATTGAGCTATGACAACTAAAACAAAAACCCCCGGGCAAACAACAGAGGTACAAGAATCAGCATTAAATGAACTGTTCGTTGATGAATTAAAGGACATTTACTGGGCCGAAAAGAATTTGGCAAAAGCATTGCCTAAAATGGCAAAAGCTGCTACATCTGCCGAATTGCGTACCGCAATTGAAAACCACAAAACCGAAACTGATAACCATATTACTCGTTTAGAAGATGTGTTTAGTTTGATAGACGAAAACGCGGTAGCTGTAAAATGCGAAGCAATGGTTGGCTTATTAAAAGAAGGCAATGAAATCGTTGAAGAAACAGAAACAGGCAGCTTAACCCGCGATGCGGGCATTATATCGGCCACTCAAAAAATTGAGCATTACGAAATTGCTTCATACGGAACACTAAGAACACTGGCTGGCGTATTAGGTTATGATGATGCCGTGGAATTACTGGAAGCAACTTTAAAAGAAGAAAAGAATGCAGATAGCCTATTAACAGATATAGCTACAAACGGTATCAACCTATCTGCCAGTACCGAAAAAGGATAATTTCTAAAACATTTTATAACCAACGGATATTATATAAATATCTATGAAAACGTTAATTAAAACAACAGACTATGAATTCACTATTGTATATCATAGCGGTTATCCTGGTAATAGGATGGGCGCTAGGTTTCTTCCTTTATTCGGCAGGTGGTATAATCCACGTATTGCTGGTAATTGCAGTAATTGCATTACTATTAGGATTAATAAGAAGACCAACAACACTCTAATGATAAATTAGAACAATAAAACGCTCCCGGTATGCCGGGAGCGTTTTTGTTTAAGGCACAAGTGTGCTAAACCGCTTTTGTCATCTTGAGCCAATAGCGAAAGATCTTATACGCTGTTTAGGAAATTGTATAAGATTTCTCACTCGTTCCTCGTATCGAAATGACAGTTTCTTCTATTTAATCGATAACCATTTCTTCCGCACAACCAATTGTTCTGAAGTAACATTGGGCAGCTCTTCAATTTTATATTTTACGCGGTTGTTTTTCAACAAGGTTACCGGTATGTTTAGCGTTAAGCCATCGCGTATAACGGTTACAAGAATTTTATCGCCCGGTTTTTTACCGGCAAGTACGCCGGTTGTGGTAGTTAATGCTGCGCCGTCAATAGCGGTTACCTCATCATTAACATTAATGCCGCTAACCCATGCCGAGCCACCCCTCACTACGCTCGAAACAATTATTTTACTAATACCCGCAACGGTAGTTATACCAAGAGCTGGATCATTATTTGCGGCTAGCGCGTTAGTTAATTTATAACCGGCATAGCTTAAATAGCCGTCATAGTCCAT
The DNA here is from genome assembly GCF_028287845.1 of Mucilaginibacter sp. Lineage (GTDB taxonomy): Bacteria > Bacteroidota > Bacteroidia > Sphingobacteriales > Sphingobacteriaceae > Mucilaginibacter. The sequence goes on along the minus strand of NZ_JAQBOW010000162.1, from coordinate 20,834 downwards.
AGGGGTTAAGCCATTAATGTATTTTGCATAAAAATCGTCCAGGTTCTTTCCGGCAAATTTCTCAACAGCCTGCTTAAATTCAGCATCAGTGTAGCCGCGTTTTTTTACCTTGTAGTACTCATTATACATGTATTTCATCACATCATCTAATGAGTTTTTTCCCTTGGTATCATTAATAATTTCCAGGTCCATAAACATACCCACCAATGCGCCCTTGGTATAATAGGAGATCGTACTGTTGGCCGAATTTTCATTTGGCCTGTAGGCCTTTATCCACGCGTCAAAGCTCGACTCAGACAATGCCTGCACGCGGGTACCGGGCAAGTTTTCCTGTTGATTAATATTTTCAGCTAAGCTGCCTAAGTAATTCTCGGGGCTATAAAGCTGTGTGCGCCTTACAATAATATCCTGGTAATAGGCGGTAAAGCCCTCGGCTATCCAAAGGTTGGTGGTATAATTTTCGTTATCATAATCAAACGGACCGAGCGCTATTGGGCGCAAACGTTTAACGTTCCATAAATGAAAATGCTCATGCGCGGCTAATGCTAAAAAGTTTTGATAACCTGCTTCGGTGGCATAGGCATCTCTCGATGCACCAAGTGTTGTCGAGCTTAAATGCTCTAAACCGCCGCCGCCTTTTAATGCATTATGTACAATAAAGGTATAGTGCTTGTTAGGATTTTCACCAAATATTGCGGTTTCCTCTTCTACAATTTTGGGCAGGTCTTTTTTAAGGCGTTCCTTATCATATTTACCGCCGCCAACCATAGCAACTTCATAGTTAACACCACTTGCAGTAAAGCCAAACACATCCTGTGTGCCTATTTCAATAGGCGAATCGAACAAAATATCATAATCAGGCGAATATCGTGTAAACGTATCGCCGTTAACTTTCTCTAAACTGGAAGATACTGTGGTCCATCCTTTATAAGGTATAATATGGATAGTTGATGGCGAATGCAGCATGTTAGCCGGGTAAATAAACATATCCGGTGATGACAGGAACGCGTGCGAATCATCAATAAAACTGGTACGTACAGAAATTTCAAATGCATAAACCCGGTACTTTATGATTATTGTTGATAATCCCGCAGTATTTAGGTGCCATATATTTTTTCTAACCTTTTGCAGGTATAGTTCTTTGCCATTAGCAGCAGCACTTATGGTTTCAATGTTGCGTGTAAACTCGCGCACCAGGTATGATCCGGGTGTCCAAACAGGCATTTTAAGGTCCAATGTGGGTTGATCTAATTCGCTAATATTCAACTCTATATCAGCATAATGTGCTTGCGCCTCCGGGAAAGTTACAGTATAAGTTATATGTGCATTTACTGCAGCATTACTAATGGAAGTGCCCATAAAGAAAAATATTAAAGAGAGAATAATAGTTAATTGAATTTTATTCATGGTGCAATGTATAAAAATTAACTATTTGACGTGATATTAAATTAATACATAGCTGCAATGATATTTAATTAACACAATTTTGTTGTAAAATGGTTGATACATGCAACTATTAAGATTCGTAACTAATTACATTTATGACCTAATTATGAAGGTAAAGTTAATTGAACCTATATCACGTAAACTGTTGGTTTTGGGCAGGGCCTATTTAAGTGTATTGAGTGCCCAGATGGAACATTTAGATATAAATCGTTTTTATTATGCACTAACGGTAATATGTTTTTATGATGGCGAGCTTACGCAAAAAGCGCTGGCAGAAAAACTGGGCAAGGATAAATCTGTAATAGTAAATGTTATTGATACACTTACCGAGAAGGGATTTGTTTATAGAGAAATTAATCCCGCCGACAGAAGGCAGCATTTATTACGGGTGACAGAAAAAGCAAAAAAAGCAGTACCTCAAATAATTGAAGCATTTGAAATAATGAACAGTAGTGCCGCGCACGACATATCTGCTCATGATATGGAGATATTTGAAAACGTATTACATAAAATTAAAAACAACCTAGGTCAGTTTTCAATAAAACAAACCAAACCAAACCAACAAAACCTTATCTAACAATTAGTATATATGAAAACAAAGTATATTATATACACCCTGCTGGCGTTGCTTATCGCCTTTTTAATTTACAACAAATTTTTTAGCGATCATGCCAAAGCAAATGCAGCAGCAATTGCCGGGGGTAAAGGCGGCAAAAAGGGTGGCAGGGGCGGCCCCGTACCTGTTAAGGTAATGATTGTTAAAGACACATCTTTAAATAATACTATTGATATAACCGGCAGTATAGATGCCAACGAAAAGGTAAATTTGATAAGTGAAACAGCGGGTAACATAACCGGAATATACTTTACAGAAGGCAGCAGGGTAAAAAAAGGCCAGTTATTGGTTAAAGTATACAATCAGGATCTGGTAGCATCATTAAAACAAAACGATTACCAGATAGCATTGGCTAAACAAAATGAATATCGCAACAAAATATTATTGCAAAAAGAAGCAATAAGCCAACAAGAATATGATACTTCGCTAACCTCGTTAAATACGTTAAGAGCGCAAAGTGATGTGGTTAAGGCACAAATAGCTAAAACCGAAATTAGGGCGCCATTCTCTGGCACCATTGGTTTGCGTAATGTTAGTCCGGGTGGTTATCTTTCGCCTAACACAGCCATAGCATCACTGGTAAATATTGACCCTGCTAAAGTTACTTTTTCTGTTCCCGAAAGGTATTTGCCATTAATTAACGTAGGTGGAAAAATTACTTTCAATGTTGAAAGCTCAAGAGATAATTTCAAAGCATCTGTGTATGCTATCGAGCCATCTATTGATCTAAACTCGCGTACCATTACGGTGCGTGCAAAAGCACCAAATCCTAAGGGGCTACTTACAGCAGGCGGCTTTGCCAAAATAAATTTAGCTTTAGATCAAATACCTAAAACTATTATGGTACCAACCGAATGTGTTATACCAGATTTAAAAAGCAGTAAGGTATATGTAGTTCACAATGGCCAGGCTACAGCTAAGATGGTTAAAACAGATTTGCGTACCGATACCCGGATACAGGTAATAAGCGGTTTAGAGCCGGGTGATAGTTTGATCATATCGGGCATTATCCAATTGCGCGCCAAAGCTCCTGTAAAAATTATTAAAGTAATTAAATAAGCTGCAATGAGTTTATCGTCAGTTAGTATAAAAAGGCCGGTACTGGCAACGGTTTTATCCGTTGTAATAGTTGTATTTGGTGTAATAGGATACAATTTTTTAGGTATTCGTGATTTTCCTTCGGTCGATCCGCCAATTATCACAGTTTCCACAAGTTATTCCGGTGCAAACTCTGATGTAATAGAATCGCAAATTACCGAGCCATTAGAAAAAGCAATTAACGGTGTACCCGGTATACGTAATATATCATCTACAAGCTCTGTAGGCAGCAGCCAGATCACTGTTGAATTTAACCTTGATGCCGACCTGGAAACAGCAGCTAATGATGTGCGCGATAAAGTTGGCCAGGCCCAGCGTCAGTTACCGCAGGACATTAATGCCCCGCCGGTAGTTACCAAGGCCGATGCAAGTGCCGATAATATTATTACGCTCACCGTAAGCAGCGATACCCGTAATATCACACAGGTTGATGATTATGCCGAAAACGTTTTGCAGGAAGGTTTACAAACCATATCTGGTGTTAGTGCAATCAATGTACAGGGACAGCGCCAGTATGCTATGCGTTTATGGATAGATCCGGGTAAGCTGGCATCATTAGGTTTAACAGCTACGGATATTACCAACGCCTTAAATATTGAGAACGTAGAGTTACCTGCTGGTAAAATTGAAGGTAATAATACCGAAGTTATTATCAGGGCGATAGGCAAACTATCTACCGAAAAAGATTTTAACAATTTAATTATCAGGGCAGATAGCAACCGGGTTATCCACTTAAGCGATGTAGGTTACGCCGTATTAGGATCGGCCAATGAAGAAACGGCTTTTAAAGATTCGGGCATACCGCAGGTTGCTTTGGCTCTTGTGCCGCAACCCGGAGCAAATTATGTACAAATAGCTAAAGACTTTTATGTAAGGCTGGCCCAGATACAAAAAGACCTGCCGGCAGATATACACGTAAAAGTAGCGTTGGATAATACCAAGTTTATTAACCAGTCTATCAGCGAAGTGGAAGAGACCCTGGCGGTATCATTCATACTGGTGGTAATTATCATTTACCTGTTCTTTAGGGATTGGCTTATAGCGTTCCGCCCGTTAATTGATATTCCGGTATCATTAATAGGGGCCTTCTTTATCATGTATGTTTTTGGTTTCTCTATTAATATATTAACACTGCTGGGTATTGTGCTTGCCACGGGGCTGGTGGTTGATGATGGTATTGTGGTCACGGAGAATATTTATAAAAAGGTGGAACAGGGTATGGCTATCCGAAAAGCGGCTTTTGAAGGGTCTGCCGAAATATTTTTCGCGGTGATATCAACTTCGGTTACGCTGGCGGCGGTGTTTTTACCTATCGTATTCTTACAAGGCTTTACGGGCCGGTTGTTCCGCGAGTTTGCGGTGGTGGTAGCAGGTGCGGTATTAATATCGGCTTTTGTATCTCTTTCATTAACACCCATGTTAAATGTTAAGCTGATAAGGAAGAATTCAAAAAAATCTAAATTCTACGAAAGGACCGAACCGTTTTTTGTAAACATGACCAACTCTTATACAGAGACTCTGGTCAAGTTTATGAAACACAGGTGGATATCAATAGTTATATTGGTGGCGTCTATAGCCATTATTGCTATCCTGTCTAAATTTATCCCGTCGGAGTTAGCACCATTGGATGACCGTAGCTTACTCCGTTACTCGGTAACAGGGTCAGAAGGCGCATCATACGAGTTCATGACCAAATATATGGACAACGTTGCCAACCTGGTTGATGATTCCATACCCGAAGCAAATGTAAACCTGGAGTTTGTTGCTGCCGGTGGTGGTGGCGGTGGTGCTGTTAACAATGGTTTTGGCCGTATTGGATTGGTTCCGCCAGATCAGCGCAAGCGCAGTCAACAAGAAATAGCCGATTTCCTGAATAAAAAACTGAGCCGGTTTCCGGATGCAAGGGCTATTGTGGTACAAGAACAAACTATAAGCGGTGGCGGTAGTGGTGCGCGTACTTCATTGCCGGTACAATTTGTTATTCAAAACCAGGATTTTGAGAAAATACGTAAAGTATTGCCTGACTTTTTTGCCGAGGTGTCAAAGAGTCCGGTTTTCCAGAATACGGATGTTAATTTAAAATTTACTAAACCAGAGTTAAGAGTAGTTACCGATAGGGATAGGGCACGTGATATGGGGGTATCGGTATCAGATATTGCGCAGGCGCTGCAATTGTATTATAGCGCCGGGCGTTTAGCATATTTCCTTATTAACGGTAAACAATACCAGGTAATTGCACAGGCCGACAGGGCCAACCGCGATCAGCCGCTTGACCTGAAAGCTATATATGTGCGTAATGCCAAAGGTACCTTAGTACAGTTGGATAACGTTGTACATATCAGCGAGGATGCTACGCCGCCGGCTATATATCATTTTAACAGGTATAAATCTGCAACTATACAGGCGGGCTTATCGCCGGGCCATACGGTAGGTGATGGTATTACCGAGATGAACCGTATTGCCAAGAGTATGCTAGACGATACATTTAGTACCGCGCTTAGCGGCCCATCGCGTGATTATGCTGAAAGCTCATCGAACATTTTGTTTGCCTTTGCCTTTGCGTTACTATTAATATACCTGGTTCTGGCTGCACAGTTTGAAAGCTTTTTAGACCCTGTTATCGTAATGCTTACTGTACCGCTGGCAATTGCGGGCGCGTTTTTATCATTATGGCTGTTTGACCAAACGTTGAATATATTTAGCGAAATAGGTATAATAACACTTGTGGGGCTGGTAACCAAAAACGGTATCTTGATTGTTGAGTTTGCCAACCAACGCATGGAACATGGCCTGGCCAAATATGAAGCGGTGATTGAAGCGGCAACTTCGCGCCTGCGCCCAATTTTGATGACAAGTTTGGCCGTAGTATTGGGTTCTGTACCTATTGCATTGGCATTGGGTGCAGGTGCAAAAAGCCGTGTATCGTTAGGTATAGTTATTATTGGCGGTATGTTGTTCTCGCTGGTATTAACTTTATATATTATACCAATGATGTATGTGCTTATTGCATCAGATGAGCGCCATGACCCGGATGAGGTGCAACCCGGTGATGTTGATAAAGGCGGCAGAAAAAAAATAAAGATTGATAAAGAATAGAAGGACTAATAGAAGATGAATGTCATTGATTTAATACCACTGGAAAATAAAAACAGATGAAACTTAAAAAATTAGCCTGCTTCATTTTTTGCTGTATAGCATTCACTGCTACTGTTAAAGGGCAGAGCGCGCCGTTATTAACTTTAAAGGATGCCGTTGAAATAGCGTTAAAGAATAATTATAACATTAAACTGGCGCAAAACTATAGCACCATATCGCAAAATAATAATACCATAGGTAATGCCGGTTTTTTACCCGTTGTTAACGGCGACCTGACCCAAAATAACAGTATACAAACTATACAGCAAACGCGGAGTGACGGTACGGTAAACAATATCCCAAGTGCTAAAAACAGTAATTTAAGTTATGGGCCAAGTCTTAACTGGACTATTTTTAACGGCTTTGCCATGTTTGCAAATCTTGATCAGCTTAGGCAGATAAAGCAATTAAGCGATGTAAGCCTGCGGGATACAATTATCAGTACCACCGCCAGTGTAATATTAACTTACTATAGTTTGATCAATCAGTATGAGCAGATAAAGGCGCAAAATGGGGCTATTGCAATATCGCATACTCAGCTGCGCTATGCTAACGATAAGTTTTCGGTAGGCAGGGCATCACGCCTTGATGTGTTGAATGCACAAGTTAATTTAAATACAGATACTGCTACTCTATTAACACAGATACAGCAATTTAAAGCGTCAAAAATAAGTTTGAATCAATTGCTGGTACGCGATCTGCAAACCGATTTTTCGGTAACAGATACTATCATAGTTGATGAAAAACTGGTTTTAGGCGATATAATTAATAACGCGCAATCACAAAACCCGGCAATCCTGTCGTCAGAAATTAATAAACGTATTGCCGAGATCAACCTTAAGCAAGTACAGGCTACACGTTATCCATCGGTAGGCGTATTGGGCGGTTATACATGGACCAATAGTAAAACACCGGCTGGATTTACCCAAACGCAAAACGCGCACGGATTAAACTATGGTTTAACCGCGTCTATTAATATATTTAACGGTTTTAACCAATCGCGCAGAGAGCATAACGCTAAGATACAAATAGATAATGCGGCTATTGATATTAAACAAACCCGTTTAAACGTTGATGCGCAAATAAGTAATTTATACGTAACTTATCTGTCGGGATTAGACCTGGTGAAGCTGGGACAGTCAAATGTATCGATAGCTAAACGCAACCTTGATATATCATTAGATAAGTATAAAATAGGTACTATTACACCATTAGAAATACGCGAAGCACAAAGAAATTACCTGCAGGCGCAATCAACTTTCTTTGCTGCACAATACCAGGCAAAAGCAGCAGAAGTAACTTTAAAACAAATTACTAACAATATTAATATCCAATAATCAAATATTTGGTTATTTTTGAGATCTAAATGGCTGAATATTATAACACTTGCTTGCTGATTGATGACAATTACATAGATAATTTTGTCACCAGCAAGCTATTGGCCAATTGTAACTTCGCCCAAAATATAGTTGTTAGACAATCGCCTGCCGAGGCTATTGATTCCCTGCGCGATGGCAGTGTTAAACCCGATGTTATTTTTCTGGACCTGCGCATGCCCGTAATGAACGGCTTTGAGTTTTTGCAGGCGTTTGATAAGCTTGATATTGATAAGAATAACATTAAAATATTTATACTTTCATCATCACTTGATCCTACAGATATAAAGAAATCATTTGATAACAAGTACATTACCCAGTTTATTCATAAACCTCTTACTAAAAAAATACTCGACGAATTGGCTCCATGATCTTAATTGCGGATAGCGGATCATCAAAAACAGATTGGTTGCTTAAGCAGCCCGGGCATGATGCAAGGGAATTCAAAACCTCCGGCCTTAACCCTTATTTTTTAACCGAAAAAGAGATAGTAAAAATACTGCAGGACCAGGTGCCAGAAATGATGGCCTTTAATGCAGATGTTAAAGAAATATACTTTTTTGGCGCCGGCTGCTCCAGTCCGGACAGGCACGAGATACTATCAAATGCGCTGAGCCAGTTATTTGCCAAAGCCTATATAAGTGTTGACAGTGACCTGTTAGGTTCGGCCTACGCAACCTGCGGGCACGAAAAAGGGTTGTGTTGTGTATTAGGCACTGGCTCTAACATATCTTTTTTTGATGGAGAAGAAATTCACTCGGGCAAACATGGCCTGGGTTATATTTTGGGCGATGAAGGCTCTGGTACCTGGTTTGGCAAAGCCCTTATAACCGATTTTTTATATGGTATGATGCCCGATGAGGTAAATACCATTTTTAACAATACTTACCAACTAACCAAAGAAGAGGTTATTCAAAACATTTACCAAAGACCCGGCGCAAACGCCTATCTGGCATCGTTCGCACGGTTTTTAAATGTTATCCGCAGAAGCGAATATGGAAAATCACTCATTAATAAAGGGTTACAAGAGTTTATCGATACCAATATTAGATCATATCCCGAATACAATAAATATAAATGTCATTTTGTAGGTTCTATAGCCTATGTTTTCGCTACCGAGCTCACCGCCCTTTGCCAAGCCCAGGGCATAAATATTGGCAAGGTCATTAAGCAACCCATACATGATCTGCTGGCATTTATTTTGAGCAGGGAAGAGGGGGATAAGTAACCCTATCCCGTGTCATTTCGAAACGAGGTACGAGTGAGAAATCTTATACACTTCGCAAATCATTCGCTCACATCTACGTTTAAAAATCTCCAATTGGGATTGAAAGAATCAATTAATGCATCTTTCTTTTCGCGTCGGAGTTTTTTTAGTTGTTTTTCTCTTTCTATAGCGAAGACGATATGAGTAAAATGCTCGAAATAGACAAGGTTATAGCAGTAATATTTCCCTGCAAATGTTTTCGGATTTCCTTTGTTCTCGGTATGCTCAAATAGCCGCCTGCTTAAATCGTTTGTGACGCCTATATACAAAACGGTCTTTTCAGGGTTGGTTGTGATATAAAGATAAAAATTATAGTTCCATATCCTATCGCACGTTTAAGATTTCTCACTCGTACCTCGTTTCGAAATGACAGGGTGGTTATAACGCACCCTAACCAATAAAAACAAAGCAAGTAAAATAGCCAGTAAGCTTGCCGTTTTAGGCAAATAATCGCCATGCTTTACATAAAAGGTAAGGTCGGAGTTTAGGTTGATATCCTGTTTTAGCGCGGCTTTAACCCACCATTTGGTTTGCTGTACAATATCACCACGCTGGTTAATAAAAGCGCTGATACCCGTATTAGCCGACCGGCATATCCAGCGACGGGTCTCTATGGCGCGTAGCTTGGCATAATCCAGGTGCTGGTCCTTGCCTGATGTGTTTTCCCACCAGCCATCGTTGGTAATAATAGCAATAAATTGCGCTCCGTTAAGTACAGACTGTGCTACCCATTCGCCCCAGATAGATTCATAGCAAATAACCGGCGCTGCCCCTATACCGCTTTGCGCGTATAGCTCGCTTGGCTGTTCCTGTCCGGCATAGCTTCCGGTTGCACCGCCCAAATGATCAAACACCGGTTTTAAAAATGATAAGGCATCACCAAACGGTAACGACTCGGCCCCCGGCACTAGTTTAGATTTATGGTAAAAATGCACCTCGGCCGAATTTTCAATACTAACCGCCGTGTTATACCTGTCGAAAAACTGGTTACCATCATAAAGAGTGGCGGTTTTGGTTTGGCGGGTGTTAAATACCTTATAGGTTTCGGCCCCGGTTATGATTGTGCCGTTTTTGTATTTATTTAAAAAATGCTGTGCCTGTGTAAAGTAGCTGTTGGTACGGATATGTGTCTCATCAATCGGATCGGGAATAGCGGTTTCGGGCCATATAAAAAACTCGGTATTAACCTGCCCTAATGAATCAGACAAGCGGGTGAGCGTTGCAACCTGCTCATAAGGAGGTATTCCGCCGTTTTTAGCATACGGGTCAATATTAGGCTGCGCCACAACTATGTTTGATGGGTTGGACTGCTCTTGGTAAGAATAATATCTATATAAAGAACAACTCAATGGCAACATCAATACAGCAACAAATGCAATAATTAATTTTTGTCTTACCAGTTTGGTTTGCGCTTCGCGGAACCCGATATAAATTAAGAAGATCAGGATATTAATAACCCATATCCAGATCGTGCCGCCATAAACTCCTGTGTACTCATACCACTGCACCCATTGGTGCGCCACGGCAAATCCATTACCCAAAGTCATCCACGGGAAGCTAAGGTCCCAGGTTTGGTGCAGGTACTCGTAGGCTATCCAAAAGCAAACCAACCCCGCTAAGCCCCAACAACGGTTGGTAGCCAGCCTTAAACGGTAATACAGCCAACATGCGGTGGCCATTAGCAATGGCCCTAAGGTATAGGGTATAAGAGATATGGGGATAGCCACTAACGACCCCACTATCTTCAAAGAGTTATATACCCAATAAATACTTAAGGTGTTCCAGATAAAAAATCCCAAAAAAGTGGTGTTGAATATTCGCCTCCCTTTTTTGGTTGATGTGGAGTTGATGATGTTTTCTATCACTATCAACATTGGCACCAGGCCAAAAAATAAAAACACGGTAGTATAATGCATGGGCGGCCATGCTAACCACAATAACAAGCCGGAGAATATGGAAAGGAGGATGTTTTTTTTCATTAAAATATATTGTTAGTAACTGACGCTGGTTTTATTTCCCCGCAACACAAATCACAAATTCGCCTTTTACAGGATGTGTTTCAAAATAAGTTTTAACCTCGGTTACTGTACCGCGTACTGTTTCTTCGAACATCTTGGTCAATTCGCGCGATACGGATATTTGCCTGTCTGATCCAAAATAAGTAGCCATTTCATCAAGCGTTTTTAACAAACGGTGTGGCGATTCATAAAGTATAATGGTGCGCTCCTCGTCTGCTAAAAATTTATAGCGGGTTTGGCGACCTTTTTTCAAAGGCAAAAATCCCTCAAAACAAAATTTATCAGTAGGGAAACCCGAGTTAACCAGCGCGGGCACAAAGGCCGTAGCGCCGGGCAGGCATTCTACCGCTATATTATACTTCAAAGCCTCGCGCACCAGGTAAAAACCCGGATCGGATATGGCTGGTGTACCCGCATCGGATATTAAAGCGATGTTCTTGCCCTCCAGCAAAAACTTAACTATCTCGTTAGATGATTGATGCTCATTATGCTGGTGATGCGAAAAAACTTTCTGATGAATATCAAAATGCTTCAGCATAGGGGCCGATGTACGGGTATCTTCAGCCAATATCAGGTCGGCCTCTTTTAATACACGTATGGCTCTAAAGGTCATATCCTCCAGGTTGCCTATTGGGGTGGGTACAAGGTATAGTTTACCGGTTTGGTTCATGGGTTGTGAGGTTGTCCATAGTCCATGGACGATAAACCATAGCCATATGAATTTTACTAAACTCAAATAACTATGGACCATAGACTATGGACTATCGACTTATTTATATCTTTGCCTAAAAATAATATCAATGCTGCAAGTTAGTTATATCCGCGATAACAGGGAACAGGTTTTAGAACGTTTAGCTGTAAAAAATTTTAAACAGGCTAATTTAGTCGATGAAGTTATCCAATTGGATGACACTCGTCGCCAAACCCAGGCTAAATTGGATAATACATCCGCAGAAGCAAACTCGGCAGCGAAACAGATAGGCGAGTTAATGCGTAGTGGCAAAAAAGACGAGGCCGAAGCCATTAAAGCCAAAACCGGTGTTTGGAAAGAAGACATAAAAAAATACAGCGAAGAACTGGCTGCAATAGAAGAGGAACTATATCAAAAACTGGTATTACTACCCAACCTGCCGCATTCATCAGTACCAAAAGGGTTAACTCCTGAAGACAATGAAGTGGTACTGGAAAATGGCGCCGTTCCAGCATTGCCTGCCAACGCTTTACCGCATTGGGAGCTGGCTGCTAAATATAAGCTGATAGATTTTGAGTTGGGCGTTAAAATAACCGGCGCGGGCTTTCCCGTTTACACCAATAAAGGCGCCAAACTACAGCGCGCGCTTATTAACTTTTTTATTGATGAGGCCGAAAAAGCAGGTTATAGAGAAGTAAGCGTGCCATTAATGGTTAACGAAGCATCGGGCTTTGGTACAGGCCAGCTACCGGATAAGGAAGGGCAGATGTATTTTGTTAATGAAGATAACTTATACCTTATCCCCACTGCCGAAGTACCAATTACCAACCTATATCGCGATGTAATATTAAAAGCAGATGAACTGCCCGTAAAAAATTGCGGACATACACCTTGTTTCCGTCGCGAGGCTGGGTCATATGGCGCGCATGTGCGTGGCCTTAACCGTTTGCATCAGTTTGATAAAGTAGAGATTGTACAGGTGGTAAACCCCGAAACATCATACCAAGTGTTAGAGCAAATGAGCGCGCATGTACAAAGCCTGTTGCAAAAATTAGGTTTGCCTTATCGTGTACTTCGTCTTTGTGGTGGTGATATGGGTTTTGCCTCGGCCCTTACTTATGATATGGAAACCTGGAGTGCGGCGCAACAACGCTGGCTGGAGGTATCATCGGTATCAAACTTCGAAACTTTTCAGAGTAACCGTTTAAAGCTGCGTTTTCGTAATGCCGAGGGGAAAACTCAATTGGCGCATACGCTTAATGGCAGTGCTTTGGCTTTGCCACGTATAGTGGCAACATTATTAGAAAACAATCAAACAGACCAAGGCATTAAAATACCTGAGGTATTAGTGCCCTATACCAAATTTGAGTGGATAGATTAGTTATAACTTGCTTCAGCAAGTTTAGTAGTAGAAACAGTTTCGAATATATTGTTTAAAATTTTTACAGTAGCGCTTACTTTCGGCTGCTTATCTTCAGCGTAAATAAATTCCTGTACACCTAATGCCCTTAACAAGCCATCTACTTTGGTGTGCGAACTGGTTTTGTAGCAATATATCTTTAAATTATTATAAAACGGATTGGACCGGATACGGCGCAATATCTTTTCAACCTCGTTACCCATATAATTATAATCAAGCACAATACCGCATGGTTGTAATTCATGTATAGCCGGAAAAATTCGGCTTATATTGGTAACACGGACGATGTTTTTTTTAACTGGAATACTAATACTAGTTGCGGCTTCCGCCACTACAAGTAAAGGCTTAGGTTTAATTTGCATCTTCAGAATATTGTAACAAACCTATTATACGACACTAAGAATCAATTTGTTTCATTTGATTTAAAAATTATCAGGCAGCCTGTATTTTAAATAAATTACCTTTGTTTGAATCAATGGAAAACACTTTGGAAACCATAACCTGGAACGATTTTGAAAAAGTAGAGCTGCGTGTGGGAACTATCCTTGAAGCAGCAGATTTTCCCGGCGCACGCAAGCCGGCTTATAAGGTTAGGGTTGATTTTGGTGAATTTGGTATAAAATGGTCGAGCGCGCAGATCACAAAGCATTATACTAAGGAAGAACTTATCGGCAAACAAATTGTGGGTGTAATAAATTTCCCGAAAAAGCAGATAGCAAATTTCATGTCGGAGTTTTTAGTTACCGGTTTTGCCGATGAAAATGGCGATATTGTATTAACCGCGATTGATAAACAAGTGCCCAACGGCAGTAAATTGATATAATGAGATATGTTACTTTTGGCGATGAACCCGCTTTATCGCCTGATGATTTTTTTATGAACGAGGCGATAAAGGAAGCAAAGCTTGCTTTGGCCGAAGATGAAATCCCCATTGGCGCAATTGTTACCTGCCAGGGAAAAATTATTGGCCGCGGCCATAATTTAACCGAGCGGCTTAATGATGTATCTGCCCATGCAGAAATGCAGGCGCTAACCGCGGCTGCCAACTTTATGGGTGGTAAGTATTTAAAAGATTGTACACTATATGTAACCCTGGAACCCTGCGTAATGTGTGCAGGTGCATCCTACTGGTTCCAGGTAGGGAAAATAGTTTTTGGCGCCTACGATACCCGGCTGGGTTTTGGCCGCCTTAATCAAAAAATAACCCATCCTAAAACAATTATAACCGGTGGTATACGCGAAAATGAATGTGCGGAACTGGTGAGGAATTTTTTTAAAAGTAAACGATGATTGGTCCATAGACCATAGTCAATGGACCATATTTATTAATAGGTAAGTAAACCATGGACTATCGACCATCGACCATAGTCTGATAATAAATTGACATTCATTTAGAACAAAAATGATATTCACGCATTATATTTGTTGCACAATCTTTTAAACTTTTAAAATATAAAATTATGGCATTTACACTACCGGCGTTATCTTATGCTACTGATGCATTAGAACCGCACATTGATAAGCTAACCATGGAAATTCACCACGGTAAGCACCACCAGGCTTATGTTACTAACCTAAACAAAGCGCTGGAAGGTAAACCTGAGGCTGATCACAGCATTGATGATATCATTAAAAACATTTCTAAATTTCCGGCGGCTGTACGTAATAACGGTGGTGGCCATTATAACCACACCATGTTTTGGACGTTGCTTTCTCCAAGCGGAGGCGGTGAGCCAACAGGCGCTTTGGCCGATGCTATAAAAAGCACTTTCGGTTCGTTCGCCGAATTTAAAACTAAAGTATCTGACGCGGGTGCTACCCGTTTTGGATCTGGCTGGGCATGGTTAATTGTTACTGCCGATAAGAAACTTGCCATAACATCAACCCCAAATCAAGACAATCCTTTAATGGATATTGCCGAAGTAAAAGGCACACCAATTTTAGGTATTGATGTTTGGGAGCATGCTTATTACTTAAAATATCAAAACCGTCGCCCTGATTATTTGGCGGCTGTATGGAACGTGATTAACTGGAACCACGTTGCTGAGTTATATGCAAAAGCAATATAAGCAGATAAACTAATTTAAAAAGGCAGCAATCATATGCTGCCTTTTTTTGTTTTGATAACATACCCCCGCGTCATTACCACGCTATAGCTTGCAATGACGGTTTTATTAAATTTTTTATGAAAGCCAACCTCCTTGAAGCACCCGATAAGCCATTAGTATGGAAAGAGGTTGAAAACCCAACCCTTGCCCCCGGCGAAGTTTTAATAAAAATAAAAGCCGCGGCATTAAACCGTCGCGATTACTGGATAACCATAGGCAAATACGCGGGGTTAAAATATCCGGCCATATTAGGGTCAGATGGTGCCGGTGTTGTTACCGAAATAGGCGAGGGCGTTGAATCAACTTGGTTGAATAAAGAAGTAATAATTAACCCTTCTAATAATTGGGGTGAACATGAAGAATTTCAATCAACAAATTTCAAAATATTGGGGTTGCCGGATGATGGCACCTTTGCAGAGTATGTTAAAACCCGTGCAGAATACCTATACAATAAACCCACTTATTTAAGCTGGGAACAGGCAGCGGCGTTACCGCTGGCCGGTTTAACCGCTTATCGTGCATTATTTATTAAAGGTAAGGCCCAAAAAGGCGATACCGTACTAATAAGCGGGGTAGGCAGCGGCACGGGTGCTTTTGCCCTACAATGGGCGGTTGCCGCAGGTTGCAGGGTTTTTGTAACGTCGGGCAAGGGCGAAAAGATTGAAATGGCGCGACAATTGGGTGCTCTGGCAGGCGTAAATTATAAAGCGCAGGATTGGGCCGAAGAGCTAAAGCATTTAGCCGGCGGGTTTGATGTGATTATAGACAGCGCGCTTGGCGAGGGCTTTGCTAAATTCCCCGACCTGTGTAATCCTGGTGCCCGTATTGTGTTTTTTGGCGGTACCGCAGGCGACGTGCCCGCTATTAATGGCCGCAAAATATTCTGGAAGCAATTGCAATTGTTGGGTACCACGATGGGCACATCTACAGATTTTAAGAATATGCTTGATTTTATGACACAACATCAAATAGTTCCGGTAATTGATGAAGTATTCGCGTTAGCAGATGCAGCAAATGCAGTTGAAAAAATGGGCAAGTCATTGCAATTTGGTAAAATTGTATTGAGGGCCTGATAGTATGCTCGAGTTAAGGATTGAAGTTATAAAATGGGAAACAGCAGATACAGCTACATTTTATTTTGCTGAGGTATCGGGCAAAAAAATTACCTATACAGCCGGGCAATTTATTACGCTGGTATTTATGCACCATGAAGGGGAGATCCGAAGGTCGTACTCGTTAAGCTCATCGCCTGATGAAAAGTTATTGAGCATAACCGTGAAGCGCATTGCCAACGGCGAGATATCACGTTACCTGTTAACAAAGATAAAGCAGGGCGATATTATAACCGCCGTTGAACCCGCGGGCCGGTTTACCATTAAAAATTTTAAGACGCCTAAAGATATACTGCTGTTTGCCGCAGGCAGCGGGATAGTGCCGGTATTTTCGCAATTAAAATATATGTTTAATCGCCCGGGCGAAAGCCGCGTTACCTTAATTTATAGCAGCCAGGATAATGCCTCTGTTTTATTTAAAACAGAACTGGAAGAGTTGCAGGTTAAACATCCCGACAGGTTAAAAATTATTTACCTGTTAAGCAGCGAGGGTAAACGGCTCAATAATATTAATGTTGAGCAACTGGTAAAGCAAAATATACATTATAACCTTGCTAACGCGGAGTTTTACCTGTGCGGGCCATTTACCTATATGCGCATGGTACGGCTAACGCTTTTATATATGGGGTTAGAGAGCAGCCAGATACGCAAAGAAAACTTTGTACTGCAAACGGTTGCAGTTAGCAGCAGCGCCGTTAATTATCCGCCCAAAAATATCCGCATCCTGTTTAATAATGAGCTGCATGATTTGGTTGTTGGCGAAAATCAATCTATTTTACAAGCCGCTTTGCAAAACAACATTAAGCTGCCTTATAGCTGCAGGGCAGGTATTTGTTCGGCCTGTACTGCTACTTGTACCAGTGGTAAAATAGAAATGGCGGTTAACGATGTGCTAACCGATACTGATCTTGCTCATGGCCTTGTACTTACTTGCACCGGCCACCCGGTTAGTGATGATGTGGTGATAACGTTTATTTAAATTTTATACTGCTGTTTCAAGATCAGCTTTTTTCCTTTTCAACTCTATATAATTTACTATCATTCGGCTACAGGTTAGCATAAAGAACCCGATAAACGTTTTTAGCAAATAGAATACTATGTACTTTGATACGGGGCTATCTGTAAACTTCTTATATACAAGTGTGTTAGATTGCTGAAAATAGGCTAATAGCTGCTGGCAAAATAAAGGGAAGCTATCAGCTATCAATAACCCGCCAATTACCATTACAACTATTTTTAATATGGTTGAGCGATGGATATTAAACTCAAAGCGCTCATCGGTATAGCCTTTGTCTAATTGCAGTTTATCAATTAACCAATCGGTTTTGAAAATGCATAAACCAAGAATAGTTAGGTATACAATAGCTACTGTTATAGAATAAGCAACTTCAATAAATAAAATATTTTCACTACCCAACATATTAGCCTGGGTAGTGAAAATATATAAATTGCCTAAAAAATGAGGTATGGCAATTAACGATTGTAAAATAATATAGATACCCAATAACTTTATCAGGATGGTCCAAAAAGAACGTGGTGTCATAGGTTTGACTTAGGTTTATAAATCAAAGCTATTATTTTTATTTAAACAATACCTGTTTATTAAAACCTCTTTATGGTCTCCGTTATATGCGCCAAATGGTGTTTGCCATGCCACGCGTATATACTCAAATTTCTTTTTAAGGTAACGTTGGCTCCTGTTTCCGGGTGCACAAAATAGCGGTCCCATTGCACTTCGCTAAAGCTTTCAAATAAAGCTACCATGTGCTGGTGTATGCCTTCCAGCATTTTTAACGAAGGTTCAACCGGCAGGCGATAGTCGGCCAGCAGGGCCCAATCAGCTTCTTCATAGGCTTTTATTACCGTTTTCTCTTCGGTTAGCGCCCATTTAAAACGTATTAACGAGTTCATGTGGCTATCAGCCAGGTGATGCACTACTTGTCTCAGCGTCCAGCCGCCGGGGCGGTAGGGGGTATCCAGTTGTGTTTCATTCAGCGTAATTATAACCTGGCGCAGTTTGCCCGGCAGCTCTTTTATATCATTTATCCATCCGTGAATATCCTCGTTGGTGTATGATACGGGTGGCGTAAATTTGCCGATAGGGTATTTTAATTGTTCGTCTGATGTTGTGCTCATATAGTGTTTGATGTTTGATTAAAAGATATCAAAGTAGGATGTTTTTTTATTAAAATCTGTCGCATCCTGGTAAATTTTTGCAGTCTCTAAAGTTTTACCCTCGCCAAAAAACCGACCAATAAAAGTAATGCTGGCTTGGCAAACCACTTTTATTTAATTTTTTGGCCCCCCGCTCACCATACCAATAGTTATGGGATTTAATTCTACCTTGTGCCATACAAAAGCACCAAAACAAAGCTAAATACGAAAGTGGCGCATAGGTTTAAATACTTTCGTCCAGAATTTTTTATCACGAGTAAAAGGTTTGCACTAATTTAGCGTTTTGATATGTGTTTATTTAGCAAATGGCGAAAAAATTATTCCTGTTAATTCTATTTTTTAATTATTATTTCACCTACGCCGAAACTATTAAAACAGATGTGCTGGTTATTGGCAGCGGCCCCGGGGCGGTAGCTGCGGCTATGCAATGCGCTCACAGTAAAATAAAAACAATATTATTGGTTAAAGGTGGTTGGCTGGAAAGCATGCAGTCGCAAAAAATGGAGGTTATAACAACAGGTAGTAATTTACCATCCGGAATTTGGGGGCAGTTTAGAAAAGATGTACAAGACTTCTATAAAAAAACTCCCGGGTATGATACCACCTACAACGCGCCGTTAAAATTCGAACCTTATACAGGTGCGGCCATCCTGAAAAAAACAGCCGACACTACAAAAAATCTCGCCATAAAACTAAATACGCCTTATACCGCTATTAAAAAAGACGGAACAGGCTGGATTGTTAGTATAACCGTAAATGGCAAAACAGATTATATTAAAGCAAAAGTAATAATTGACGCTACCGAAACGGGCGAGGTGGTTACTACTGCAGGCGCTAAATTGCCGGCAGCAACGGCATACAACGATAATTTATACCGCACTGCTATTGTTTCGGGCGATTGTTTAAAAAAAGACGATGAGTTGTCTAAAGCGGAATACCCGCTACCTCCGGCATATTATATTCCGGTTAAAGCGCTGGTAGCGCAAGATGCTGATAATTTATTTATTGCTGATAAAGCCCTGGGGGTTGCGCCGGGCCTGCAAAATTTACCCCTGCAAATGGCAACAGGACAAGGTGTGGGAACAATGGCGGCCTTTTGCGCGTTTTTTAAAACCACCCAGAAAAATTTAAAAGTAAGGCTGATACAAGGCGAGTTATTAGACTTTAAAGGTTACATTTTGCCTTTTGAAGATATTAACCCAACCGACCGTTATTTTAGGGCCATACAGCAAATAAGCGCAACAGGATTGCTTAAAGGCACACAACAAACAAATGGCAATACTTTGCAATTTGTTTTTTTGCCAAATGCTATAGTTAATACCACAGAAATAAAACCTGTTTTAACAGAAATATACAGCCGCGCGTTTATATGGTTCAACAAGAATAAACCGGGCGAACAGTTTACCGTGGGCAACCTGTTAT
Source organism: Mucilaginibacter sp. (assembly GCF_028287845.1). Taxonomy (GTDB): domain Bacteria; phylum Bacteroidota; class Bacteroidia; order Sphingobacteriales; family Sphingobacteriaceae; genus Mucilaginibacter. The sequence continues at coordinate 950 of NZ_JAQBOW010000162.1, read as the reverse complement.
CTTTTATCGGCGAGATAACACTTACCGAACCTCAGGCATTTCAAACCACTATACAAAAGGAGTGGAAAACAAAGTATAAGTTCGCTTCGGATTTTGATATGAACCGGCCCATTACCCGCCGCGAGTTTGCTATACTGGCCAACCAGTTTCTTAACCCGTTTGCAAGGGTTGTTGATCTGGATGGGAGAATGGTGAATTAGGTTTGCACCTTACGAGCATCAAACCGCCCCTTCATCCCCCACCGGTAAGCTAAAACATAGTTCTGTACCCACCCCCAAACTGCTTTTTGCCCAAATTTTACCATTATGTTTCTCAATTAGGTCCTTGCAAAATAAAAGACCCATACCGGTACCGCTTTCGTTTTCGGTACCATTCGAGCTGTTAACCTGGCTTTTAAACAGCGTATTTAAAAACTCGTCACTCATTCCAACCCCGTTGTCTTTTAAGCAAAATATAACTTCAGCATCCTGTACGTATGATGTTGCTTCGATAATATCGTTGCGGTTTGAAAACTTAATGGCATTGGTTAAAAAATTATGAATTACTATCCTTGTAGCATTCGGATCAGCGAATGCAATAGCATCGGTTGCCATTTTAACGTGTACACTAATGTTTTTCTGCTTTAGCTTATCCTCCATATGTACAAGTTCGCGGGTAATTAAATCATCAATATAAAAACTCTTAATGGTGTTTTCTGTGCGGTCAACCTGGCTGTTTATCCAAAATAATAAGGTATCTAAAAAGTCAGAGGTATGCTCAAGGGTGTTAAATACCCTTGGGGTCATTTCAATAAATTCTTCGCGTGTAATAGCATCATCGGTCATTAAATTAAATAAACCTCTCAGGGTACTAATAGGCGCCCTTAAAACATGGGCCAGCACACCAATTAGCCTGTCTTTTAATAAGTTAAGTTCGTTTAATTTGGCTGTTTGAATACTCAGGATTTCCTG
>NZ_JAQBOW010000089.1 GCF_028287845.1 Mucilaginibacter sp. | reverse complement strand
ACTCCTTGTTTCTTGGCAATGGTATTGGTGTTGCCGGAATGTCAAGCACAAGCGGCACACCGCCATAATATTTAACCAGGCCGTAGTAATAGTAAGCACGGATAAACTTTGCCTCTGCAATGTATTGTGCCTGTTGCGGTGCAGGGAAATTATTGGTGGCGCTAACCAACTGGATGAACGTGTTCACATTACGTATCGCTTTGTAAATTTCATCATAAATGGTATTGTTGGCCCCGGCTCCGTTACCGATACCGAAATTACTACCGCTGAGAGCCTCGTCATCCCAGTTAGCGGTATACCTGCCACCACCATCAGGGAAGGTATAAAATATACCCTTAACAAAGTTAAAGTCCTCCATTGGTATATCACGGTATAATGACGCGAAGTAAGCCGTAATAGAGGCATCGTTACTTACAATCTGATCCGCTGTAAGCAAATTGGTTGGCTGTACAGTCAACAGGTTCTTCCGGCAGGAACATAGCCCTGTCAAAATTACCATTAGTAATACAATTTTAATCTGTTTCATTTCTTTAGGTTTAAAAAGTTATGTTAGCACCTGCTGTTATATTCATAACCATAGGGGCATTATAGTTAGAACCACCACTTTGAGGGTTGCTGTCAGTATATTCCGGATCAACAAAACTCAAACCCTTGCCATGCACTGTAAAAACATTATATGCAGATGCAAAAATGCGCAGCTTGCTGATATTTATTTTACTAAGCAATTTTTTAGGGAAAGTGTAGCCAACCTGTACTTGTTTTAAACGCGCGTAAGTTCCGTCGAATATGGTAAATGTACTTTTGTTTTGTAAACGGTTAGTCCTATCGTTCGGACCACCTGTTGATGGCCATTTTCCAGGTACCCACGGGCTGTTTTGGTCAAACAGATCCTGGTGGTGCCACCTGTCAATATATTCTGTAATAGGATCTTGCGGGTCGCGAATGTACGGTTGTGATAAGGCGTCAGTATAGTTAATGTTATAATCTGTAGCACCTTGTATCAAGAAGGTAACATCTAAACCTTTCCAGGTAGCATCAACAGTCATACCAAAGAAAACAAGTGGTTTTAAACCGCCATTAGCTAAAACTGTTTCGTCATTAGCATCAATTATACCGTCACCATTGGTATCTTGATATTTTAAATCGCCCGGTAAAACTGTTCTGTTACCATTATTATCAATAATAGGTTTGTATGCATAAATATCAGCATAGCTTTGGAACTGTCCAACAACTGTTCTTCCACGGATGTAATCCACATACCTGTTTTCGGTATTATTTAACCAGTTAGCATACGGGTTAGTTTGTGGAGCTTGCTCATTATGGATCCAGTTAGAACGAGAAAAGCCCATATTAGTGCTGATACCGTAGCTAACTTCGCCGGCTACATCTCTGTGGCCCAGGGTAATTTCAAAACCACGTGTGCGGTCAGAGTTCAGGTTAACCTGAGGTAATGTACCACCAAAGTTACCCGGAATTGCCACCAACCTTGTAGCTAATAAACCATGCCTGGTTCTGTTAAACACATCAGCTTCAAAAGTTAATAATGAATGCCAGAATGATGTTTCTAAACCTATATCAGAAGTTGTTGAAGTATACCAGGTAATATCAGGGTTAGCAATTGATTTATAATCAACACCCTTAGTAGTACCACCGGTTGTACCAAATACGGTACCTACCTGTAAACCACCGCTTCGGCCGCCTGTTGAAGGCTGATAGATAGAGTTAATTGATGGATAAGTATACCCTGTTGTAAATGCAGGGAAACTAGCAGCAGCACCTTGGTCATCACCGGTTGTACCGTATGAACCGCGAAGCTTAATGTTATCTATCCATTTAGCGTTATTTTTTATAAATGATTCTTCAGATATTCTCCATCCCGCTGATACGTAAGGGAAAAAGCCCCAACGGCCCGATGGCGGGAAATAAGATGATCCTTCATACCTGAAACCACCTTCTACAAGATATTTACCGGCATAATCATAATTTAAACGACCCACATAACTTTCGTTCGAGTTGATATTTTTACCACCTTTTGCACTTTGGCCAGTTGCCAAACCTGCGTTTAACAAGTCAAGTACGTCAACCGCGAAAGATGAAATTCCTTGAACGTTATCATTTTCATTATACAATGCTTCATAAAGCGCCAACGCAGAAAAATTACTCTTTCCGAAATGCTTATTGTAGTTTAATGAAAACTGCAAATCATTTCTCATACTTTGAACATAGTTTTCTGACAATTGGGTTAAACCACCAGAACCACCGTGGTTATACGTATTTATACTGTTAGTACTAAAGTTCCAATTGTATTGGTTAAATGCTTTTACTTGTTGTTTTTCTAAGCTGTTATTATTATCCCAGCCAACTTGTGCTTTAGCAGTTAATCCTTTAACGTAAGGAACTACCCAGGTTAAACCGGTAACAGAAGTAAACTGTTTAGCATTCATATCATCATATCCACCTACGCTACGGGTAATAAGGGCCAATGGGTTATCTCCTCCATTGTCTGTAGCCTGGTTAAAGTATTTTGAATTGTCATTTAAATAAATCGGATCCTGCGGAGTAAAGCCCCATGTGTTACGGGTTAAATTATAATACCTTGCAGTTGATTGATTTGGTCTTGAATATAATTGATCAATAAAGCCAACATTAATATCAAAAGTAAGGCCCTTTGTTATTTCGGCTGTTAAAGATTGTCTTGCGTTGTATTTATCAGATGATTCGATATTTGTTGAAAGCAAACCACCTTCATGGATATAACCGCCCGAAGTAAAGAATTGTACCTTATCAGAACCACCACTTAAATTAACGTTGTGCTGATATTGATTGCTACGGCTGTTTTCTAAAACACTAAGCCAATCAACGCTTGTACCTTTTCCGTTAAATGCATCTTGAATATTCTGAGAGGTCCATTTAGGAGCAGTAATCGGATCGTCACGATTAGCTGCCGCCCTGTTAAACAGCATTTCATCATAAGTTGTTTCTTCCTGATAAGAATTCTGCAACTTAGGATAAGTTAAGATCAAAACAACACCACCCTGACCTGTGTAGTTAACTTGTACCTTACCTGCCGCGCCTTTTCTGGTAGTAACCAAAATTACACCATTTGCAGCTTGTACACCGTATATCGCCGCAGATGCATCCTTTAATACAGAGAAGCTTTCAATTTCATTCGGATCCAGGTGGTCAAATGAAGATTTATCTCTTGGGATACCATCAATAACAAATAGCGGATTTTGGTAGCCGCCGGCTGCACCTGTATAACCACGGATATCTATGTTAGTATCATATAAACCCGGGTTAGCATCAACCGTTGTAACACGCACACCAGGTGTACGACCAACGATAGCGTTAGTTAAATCCGTTACTGAGTTTCTTTTGATCTCGGCGGCGTTAATTGTACCTACGGCACTGGTTACGCTTGTGCGTTTTTGCGTACCGTAAGCTACAACTACTACTTCATCAAGATTTGAGTTTGTTGGTACCATTGTTACGTTAATAACAGTTTTACCTCTTGATGATTGCTCCTGAGTTTCATACCCCACAAATGAGTAAATAATTGTGGCGTTATCGTCAGTTGAAACTAATTTATAGTTACCCTGAGCATCAGTTGTGGTAACGTTTGTAGCGTTACTTTTTGATTTTACAATAACTCCCGGTAACGGTAAGCCCTTCTCATCGACTACCTTACCTGTTATTGTTTTTTGCGCAACTTCTAAAGTTGTACCAACAACATTAGAAGATTTAGCGCTTGCCTGCATGAAGGCCATAGTTAACAAAACCATGGTAAGCTTCATTATAAGCAGCGGTTTTTTTGAACAGCAAAAATTTTTGCCGCAAATAAATGCATTATATATCTTATACATTGAATGTTAGTTTAATTGTAATTGGTTTTAATTAAATGATTACCTGAGGTCGGCTTCCAAAAGCCAAAAACCGGAGCAAAGGCTCGCGATATATAGGTAACGATGAGGTTTAGGTATCGGTTATGCCATACTTGCCCTCCTTTCATCTCTTTTTAAACGTGGGCCTGCTTTGGTATTTTTTAACAAAGATTTAGCACCAACATTAGCCGACACAGCTAATATTGCATTGTAATTAACCGGGGCTAAATAAGCCAGCGATTCATTACAATCGATTGTACTAATTGTATTAAAAAAGCACATCTTCAACAAAACACACAATCTTTCGTTGTTCACTTGTTTTGATTTAATTTTCAGGAAATGGGTATTATATTGGTTGTATTCTGTAAAAATTGGTATTCAAATGTAACAATAAAATATTATTTGCAAATAATATTTTAAAATAATTGGATGATTATTAGCATTTATACTGTTTTTATGCTATATTATAGTGCAATCGATGCCATAGTTATGGCATCGATTGCACTAACTTATATTGGTTAATGGCCAAAATAAACCTTAAATAGTTCTGACATATTGCATTGGTAATGAAAATCTAACCTAATTGATCTTCAGCGCATTGTAGTTTTGGGTGTGCCAAGGTAGTCACGGTGCATCAACGTGTTCATGGTACAGTACAGTAAATATTTAACGGCTATAGGTTTATTGCCGCATTTGCTTACTTCACGGAGGAACTAATTTTTATATAGAATTTAATAACTAAACGCGTTTATATAATAAAATAAAAACAGCTAAAACCGCCAGGCAACAACCCTGCTTATTTTTTGCCCTTGTGCCATATTGATGGTTCTGACATCTGCAGCATTTACCCATTTTAGCGTTTTATAAATTATGGGAAGTGTGTCTTTTTTTGACACCAGTGAAGAGAACCATTTACATTGATTAGCTACTAAAACGCTTTGCTCAATTATTTGATTGATAAACGCCGCCTCGCCACCCGCGCACCATAGTTCTGTATTTTTGCCCCCAAAGTTTAATTGAGTACTCAAGCTCCTGCCTTTTAGGTTCTCCCACTTTTTTACAGTGCCTGCTTGCGCATCCTGTGAAGATGCATGGAAAGGCGGATTGCAAATAGTAACGTCAAAAACCTCCCCCGGTTTAATTATTCCTTTAAAAATATCGCTCTGGCCGGTTTGCAAGCGCAGCTCAATATTATCCTGAAAGCTTTTATTTGATGAAACTATCTTTTTTGCCGATCTTATAGCGTCAGGGTCTATATCTGTACCAACAAATTGCCAACCGTAGATACTATTACCAATTAAAGGATAAATGCAACTTGCCCCTACACCAATATCTAACACTTTTATTTTATCACCCGCAACACCGGCTTGGGCTTCGTTTAATAAATCGGCTATATAATGAATATAATCTGCCCTTCCGGGTATAGGCGGACAAAGGTATCCTGGCGGAATATCCCAATTATCAACCTTATAAAAATGTTTTAACAATGCTTTATTGAGGGCCCTTACGGCTTCGGGATTGCTAAAATCTATAGACTCATCCTGGTACTGGTTTACCGATACAAACGCCCTTAAGCCAGGGCTGGTTTCGCAAAGCTGTTTAAAATCATACCTCCCCCGGTGCAAGTTGCGCGGATGTAAATTTTCCTTCTCGGCAGATTGTAATTTTTGTGGCATAAACATAAAATCAAGTCCGTCATATTAATAATATTTCTTCCTTTTTTCGATAAAGGTAAGATAATAGATCGCTAATAATATGATTAGTTGAGCAAGCTTATTAAGGATTATTTAAATTAATATCACGGGTAGAATATTTACGGCTATACAGTTTATATATCATAGCTAATTTGAATAGGGTGAAACTTGAAATCTTTGTTATACAAAGATTAATTAAAGAGACAAACAAGGTTGGCCCATTGCATTCGGCATAGATAAAAATGAGTTTAAGGCCAAAGGTATAAAGTTCCCGGCCCTTGTGCTTCAGGATTTGAGTGACTTTCATGTGTGGTGCCCGGCTTAAACAAGTACATAATCATAGTCAACAAAGGCCTGCCGCATGATGCTGCCGGCATCCTTCAAAATTGGCCTGCCATGCCCGAAGACCATTTTATCAAAGTCAAGGTTGGTCACTTTCAGAATGCTGCTGATGCCTTCTGCCATATTTTCATAGATGACACTCAGGCCCAATCCGGTACTGTTCGACAATAAGTCGCCTGCTATCAGTACTTCCTCATTTTCTGCCAGCAGAGAGATATGACCCTTGCTGTGGCCCGGTGTGTGAATGACGCGAATGCCCCCTAACAAAGGCAGCAGGTCATGGTCATTTAATTGTTCGTCTATACAAACCGGCTCGATATTGATGCCGGCGCGTTTGATGGCCAGCTCGTAGATCAGCCAGTTTTTCAGCCCGGGCGTCAGGCAAATCTCTTTCCGACAGGCAATGCCATAGGCCATGATCTTCGCATCCTCGCTGTGCGCCATTACCGGCACCCCTAACATCCGCTTCATTTCTTCGGCACTTCCGGCATGATCCGGGTGTGCATGGGTCAGGATAATCTGTTTAATATCATAAGGGTTCTTACCCGCGTTCTTAATTGCGCTGAAGATTTTTTTCATACTCCCTTTGGTACCGGTATCAATCAGGGTTAGGCCATTATCCTCTATTACAAAAACGTTCACCCAACCTAAATTGATCTGGTAAATATTACTGCTGATCTTTTTCATACGATTATTCTTTTAAATAAAAACTTATTGATTAATGCGTAAAAAATGAGTTCATAGCTCTTGCTTTCGGATTTAAAGTATTTATTTAACAGTTATCGTTTGTACCTGCAAGGTTGTCCTTGCTGAAATATCAAACGTTGTTTTATGATGCAAACGTTCACAAGCGCCCTGTTAACAAGTGTTAAAAGCGACAGGTTAGCGTATTTTGCCTATTAATAGCCAAATTAAAGCGACGATATCAAGTAAATTTTTAAAAGAAAAGGCAGCTTGGGAGAGTGTGGGCACCGGGAAATGAGCAGGCGATAGATTTATTGTGAGGACTATATATAGTCGTTGTACAGCATCAGTTAAATGGCTGAATAATTTAATTTGCAAAGCAAAATGGTTATTCAGCCATTTGCTTTTATCACTAAAAAGCCTCCAGATTTTTCATCCGAAGGCTTTTCAATAATCTTTCCCATGCTATTCCCATGGATGGGTTAAAATGTGGTCCCGGCTCTCCGTCGATACCTTATTCACTCTGTAGTTCAACTTTTTTATTATTCCGGACTATAATACTGGGTACCACCGTCGCGTTCATATTGCGGCCATCCTTATCAAAATGGCAGGTGATGGTTTCGGAATGCAGGCTTTCAATATACCGTAATTTAAACTGTACAGTATGGTCATCTAATAGCGTATAACTGCCGGCAATTTTGTAAGGGAGCATATACGAGACATCCTCATTGGCGCCAAGTAGCCGGTTAGGTCCCGGCATATTGGTTTCGCCGGTCTGCCACTTGCCGGTTTTAAAATTTAAATCGTAGGCTGCCGAATCTTTTTTCAAACTAACCCTGATCCCTGCATCGCTATAATGAAATGAGATCGACTTAATGTGCAAGTCATTAGGCTTAAGCGCGAAGGTTTTGCCATCGATAAATGCAGCGTCGTTACTTGTCCGAGGTAGCGGGACCAGGCTTAATTTTGATAAATGCTCAGTTAAATTCAGGTCTGCCTGGTTGTTGGCTGGTTGCGCCTGAGGGTGCATGGCCGGCAGCAAATATTTCCAAACCAGGTTAAGTTCGTCCTGCATATCATCAGTTTCTGAAGTAATGGCTAACACGGCATCCTGATCCGGCATTACAATGATATACTGGCCCATTGCACCATCCCCCCTGTAAATGTTGTGCCTGCAGCGCCAAAACTGATAACAATAGCCCTGCATCCAGTCGCTGGAATCCCTTTTACTTTGCGGAGCGCCAGGTGCCTGGTCTATTTTAAAAGTGGTTGCTTCATTTACCCACGCCACTGGCAGCAGCTGTTTGCCTTTCCACATGCCTTTTTGCAGGTACAGTTGCGCCATTTTAGCCATGTCTTCCGTTTTGAGGCGCAGGCCCCAGCCGCCGGTATTAATGCCTTGCGGGCTTGCCTCCCAGTCCTCACCTGTTATACCGAGAGGGCCAAATAAACGCGGCTTAAGGTATTCCAGCTCACTTTGGCCGGTTACTTTTGTCACAATGGCGCTCAGCATAAACGAAGACATGGTATTATATAAAAACATGCTGCCCGGCTGGTGTATTATCGGCGTAGCCAGGAAGGCTTTTACCCAGTCGGTGGTTTTAAAAGCGATAATCCCTGTTGGGTCCGGATCTATACCCACGCTCATGGTAAGCAGGTTTTTTACAGTAAGCTGTGCCAGGTAGGGCGAAATGGTATTCGGCAGGCTATTGGGGAAAAATGATATTACTTTATCGGTTACTTTGAGTTTTCCCTCGCTCACCGCAAAACCTACCGCTGTTGAAGTAAAGCTTTTGCTAACACTATACAGGGTATGTTTTAAATCAGACCGATAAGGGTTCCACCAGCCTTCGGCCACCACTTTACCATGTCGCAGAAAAACAAAGCTGTGGAATTCACTCTTGCTGTGCGATGCGGCAATTACGAAACTATCGATACCTGCAGCCGAAACACCTTCAGCTTCGGGCCTACTATGCTGCAATACTGTGGTTTGGGCGTTGATGTTACTAACGAGCAGTAAAAACAAGCCTATGATTACAATGTGCTTTCTGCCTGATTTTGAGCAAAATGCAATGCGCTGACTGTATTTTAAGGAAATGAACATGGCGTAATTCGAGGGTTATACTGAAGCTAATGTAGGAATTTACTGGGAGATATAAATCCTAATGTTGATTAGAAGTCATGTGGGATCACTTTTTCTATCTTTTAAACGAAATAATTTTAAAGTTTTAGCGACAAAGAGTTATCATCGGAAAAGACTATTTTAGGTTATTAAATATAACTATTATTTATTGATTCAAAAGGCAGCTATGCATAACAAAGCCATTGCCAATTAATGCTTTTACTAACTTAGCTTTATGGTACTCACCGAATTACTCACTTTTTTAACGTGATTTGGTGCATATTTTAGTGTTTTGACCAAAAAATAAAAGCCTGCAATCATTTGATTTACAGGCTTTTACCGTGTTTTAGTGGTCCCGACGAGAATCGAACTCATATCTAGAGTTTAGGAAACTCCTATTCTATCCGTTGAACTACGGGACCTTTTTTATTGAAGTGCAAATGTGCAAATTATAGCTGAGTTAGTCAAAAAACATTTGCACATCTGCATATCCACGCATCTGCACATTAACCTATCTTACAACAGACCCATTGTGCATATCATCCACCGGCGATACAAAGCTAAGTTTGCCTACGTTATCCTCGGCCATTAATATCATACCTTGAGAAATGATACCTTTTATTTCGCGCGGCTCAAGGTTAACCAAAATACTTACCTTTTGGCCTATAATGGCATCGGGCTCATAAAACTCAGCAATGCCCGATACTACCGTACGCTCATCAATGCCGGTATCAATAGTTAGTTTTAGCAGTTTTTTGGTTTTGGCAACTTTTTCGGCAGTTAAAATGGTGCCGGTTCTTATATCCATTGTAGCAAAGGTTTCGTAATTGATGTTTTCCTTTGCCGGGGTTATTGGCGTTTCTTCCACTGCTTCGGTTGCTTGTTTCTTATTATGTAATTTTTCTATTTGTAAAGCTATTACCTCATCCTCAACCTTCTCAAACAACAATGCCGATGGGTTTAGCTGATGACCGTTTGCAAATGCTATTTCGCTTTCAAAATCAATCTCGGCGGGCAGGTTTAGCATGCCAAATATTTTTTTAGCGGTAGCCGGTAAAAACGGCTGCAAACAGGCTGCTAAATGCCCTATTATAAACAGACAATTATGCAACGCGTCCTTAGCATCTGCCGGATCGGTTTTTATAGATTTCCAGGGCTCTTTGTCTGTTAAATATTTATTGCCCAAACGCGCAATATCCATTACGCTTTGCAGGCCCTGCCTAAACCTATAGGTTTCCAGGCTGCTTTCCAGCGAATCATAAAATATACCTATTTCGTCATTTAAATAGCCATCTGTTAGCCTGATTTTACCGGTATCGCTTTCTACTTTACCATCATAAAACTTGTGCATCAGTATCATTACGCGGTTAACAAAATTGCCTAAAATAGCTACCAGTTCGTTGTTTACACGGGCTTGGTAATCTTTCCAGGTAAATTCGCTGTCGCTGGTTTCGGGTAATATTGATGTTAGCACATAACGCAACTCGTCCTGCTTACCCGGAAACTCTTCCAAATATTCATGCAGCCACACCGCATGGTTGCGCGATGTTGAAAGCTTATCGCCCTCTAAATTTAAAAACTCATTTGCAGGTACGTTTTGAGGTAAAATATACTCGCCATGCGCATGCAGTATTGAGGGGAAAATAATGCAATGAAAAACAATGTTGTCTTTCCCAATAAAATGGATAAGGCAGCTATTATCCGCTTCATTCGCTTGTTTTTTCCAGTATAGTTTCCAGTCTTTTCCTTTATCAATTGCCCATTGCTTGGTTGCCGAAATATAGCCAATCGGTGCATCCATCCATACATACAGCTTTTTGCCTTTAGCCTCATCTAATGGCACATCAATACCCCAATCCAGGTCGCGGGTCATCGAGCGGGGCTGCAGGCCCGATTTTAGCCATGATTTGCATTGCCCAAATACATTTACTTTCCAGCTGCCCTCTTTTTTATCTATCCATTGCTCCAGCCAGGGCTGATATTTATCCAACGGCAAATACCAATGCTTGGTAGGGCGCAAAACCGGCGATTTACCGCTTAGGGTTGATACTGGATTAATAAGGTCTGTTGGGTTTAATGAGGTGCCGCACCTCTCACATTGATCGCCGTAGGCATTTTCATTATGACAGTTGGGGCAGGTGCCTATTATGTATCTGTCTGCCAAAAATTGGTTAAAGTCTTCATCATAATATTGTTCGGATATTTTTTCTACGAACTCGTCCTTTTCATACAAATTCAGAAAAAACTCTTGCGAAAGGTCATGATGTATGGGTGATGACGTGCGATGATAAATATCGAACGCTATACCAAACTCTTCAAAGCTGCTTTTAATTTGATTATGATATTTATCAATTATAGCCTGTGGTGTTGTGCCTTCTTTTTTAGCTTTTATGGTGATGGCGGCGCCATGCTCGTCTGATCCGCAGATGTAAACTACATCTCGTTTTTTTAAGCGTAAATATCTAACAAAGATATCAGCAGGTAAATATGCTCCGGCTAAGTGGCCAATATGCAACGGGCCGTTAGCATAAGGTAAAGCCGAGGTAATAGTGAATCGTTTAAATTGAGTAAGTTGCGACATAATGGATTTGGCAAAGATAAGCTATTTGGTTTGGGAAGCAAAAAGGGCGTTAAGTTGCGCAACACGCGCTATACATAATGACACTATTTTTACTTGTTCAGTCCCGGTATAAACCATAAAGTCAGAAAGTTTTTTTAATATTGGCTATGCATAACGCAACGCCAATTTCCGGAATACAACCCCCATATCTTAAAAAGGGCGACAAGATTGCGATAACCTGTCCGGCCAAAAAATTACCCAACCCAATGACGGATGCTATTGCCCTGCTACAATCATGGGGGCTTGAAGTTGTTTTGGGCGAAACTGTTGATACATCCTTTCATCAATTTGCCGGGGATGACAACTTTCGCGCACGAGACATGCAGCGCCTTATTGATGATGACAGCGTTAAAGCAATAATTGCCGCCCGTGGTGGTTATGGCACTATCCGAATAGTAGATAAGGTTAATTTTAGCCGCCTTGCTCAAAATCCTAAATGGTTAATTGGTTTTAGCGATATTACGCTGCTGCACACCCATTTATACAGCAACTATAATATACAAACCATTCATGGGCAAATGCCGGTAAACATTCCGGATGCTTCTGCCAGATCTTTAGAAAGCTTAAAAAAAGCATTATTGGGTGAGGAAATAACCTATTCTTTTAACCCTCATCCTTTAAATCGCTGCGGCGAGGGCGCCGGTGTTTTAATTGGCGGTAACTTAAGTTTGTTAATTGCATCGTTAGGTTCTGTATCTGATTTTAGCTATGACGGCAAGATATTGTTTATTGAGGATGTAGGCGAATATTTATATTCCACAGACCGGATGATACGCACGCTGGACAGGGCGGGGAAATTAAAAAATCTTGCAGGCTTAATAGTGGGAAGTTTTACCGACATAAAGGATAACGATATCCCTTTTGGGCAAACTGTTGAAGATATTGTTATGGATGTTGTAAAAGATTATAACTACCCGGTATGTTTTGATTTCCCGGCGGGCCATATTTCTGATAATTGCTCTTTAATATTTGGCCGGGGTTTACAATTATCTGTAAAAGCACATCATGTAGCGGCAAGTTATATTTAAGTTATAAATTTGCTCAATTAAGCCTAATTTTATCCCCCATTAAACCTTAATTAAATGAGAAAAAGTATATTATTTTTAGCGTTTGCTATGATAGCACTAGTAAGCTGTAATGGCGGCTATCAAAAGGCTGCAGACGGAACATTGTACATTAAATATACTAACAAAGGCGGCCCCAAAATAAAAGCGGGCGACTTTGTTAGTATGAATGTTATTGTAAAAACAGATCTGGATAGTTTAATAGATAATACTTTTTTAAAGGGAACGCCAAGATTAATGATTTTACCCAAACCCATTTTCAATGGCGATGTATTCTCTGCTTTGCGGCTAATGGCCGAGGGCGACAGCCTGTCTGTTAAAATGAGCGACGACAGCATTTTTAAAAAAACTACCCGGCCGGCTGGCTTTAAAGGCAAATTTGTAATTTATAATATAAAAGTTGAGAAAGTAATACCTAAAGGAACAATGACCGGGCAGGCATTACAAGAGAAAGCGATGGCTTACGTGAAGGGGCTGGCAGATGTAATTAAAAACGCCGAGCCCGCTAAGATTAATAACTACATTGCTGATAAGAAAATGAAGGCTACAAAAACAGATTCGGGCCTATATTATAGGGTGGATAAAAAAGGAACCGGGCCCCTGGTAGCCGTTAATGATACTGCAGTGGTTGTGTATGTAGGCTCATTATTTAACGGCAAAATATTTGATACTAATATTTTAGAAAAGGCCCAAAGCGCAAAAATATTTAACCCCAAACGCGAGTATCTACCAATAGGTATACCGGTACAACCACTAAAAGCTATAGCCGGGTGGATACAGGGGTTGCAATTATTAAATAAGGGAGCTATTGCTACTTTTATAATACCATCAAAACTGGCTTATGGCAATAATGGCAATGGCGTCATCCCTCCTTACAGCCCCCTGGTTTATCAAATTGAAGTAGTGGATATTATTCATCCGGCTAAAGCAATTAAAAAGTAAATTACAAAAAAGCCACCTGTATATACAAGTGGCTTTAATTATTCTAATTATTACAAAATTAATTATTTAAATAATCCCCTAATCCTTTTAAATACCGGTCATCAATATCGGTATCATGATCTGATAGGTATTTACTTACTTTGGCAACATCAGCAGCAAAAACTGTTTTAATTGATTTACTTCTTAACGTAAACTTTATTGGGGCACCACCGGGTACTTTTACTGCATAATAAACCGGCTCGTCTTTAATTTCATCATAATTATTTCCGTTTGACGTCATTCCGTTACTTACATAGTTATTAGGTATAAATTTTGTATTAAGTTGCTTATAAATTTTATAGTTACTGCCTACTGCAAGTACCTGCACAAAATGGTTAGGATCAATTGCGGGTATTTTTTCAAAAGTGTAAGACTGCCCGCCATTATCAAATAGTACAAACATTTTTATTAGTCGCCCGTCAATCTCTTTCATAGTTTTACCATCGTCTGTAAATAATAAGCTGCCATCCATTTTTCCGTAATTAAACAAATAGTTGCTATTTTCTTTGATAGAATCGGCCTGGGTTATAACATACCCATGTACCCAGGTATCAAAAAAATAGCGAGTGCCGTGTAAAGAGTTTTCTTTGGCAATATAACCGCTGGCTACGTTTCGGGTCATTCCTTCTGTACTAATTTTTTCTTTAAATGCATCAGGGTCTATTAATTTAGCATTAACAGTACCATCACTTGCTAACGTAACACCTACACTTTGCGGGTCGGATATTTTTACCGTCATCGTTATAAAGGCAGATGCAGAGACTATAAGTCTGTCCACAGTATCAACTTTAAGGTTAAATGCACCATAGGTATCTGTAAAAGTAGCGTAGTTATGTTTTGCATCTTTAATAAATGCAAATGCAACGGACTTACCCTGCTTATCATTAACAACACCGCTTACAGAAATTTTTTGAGCAAAAGTAACAATACTGGTTAGGCCAACCAGGCAGGTTAAAATTGTTTTTTTCATATATAGGTAGTAAATGGTTTGATAAATATCTCTAAAATATGCAATTCAATTTATTGCTACTATAATAAATTGTAATTTCTTTGAAGTATAGGCAATTAATATCATTCTTAAAAACAGTATAAACAAAGAAGCCACCCCAAATGGAGTGGCTTTTAATATATTATTAAAACCGGTATCCTTAATTACGGACGGTGATACAAGTCAAGATTAGTCCTTGCACCTGAGCCACCTAATACCTGGTAGGTAAATCCGTTAGCAAATAATTGCAATGCCTGGGCATAAGTATAACTTGACCCAGCGGTATAGCCATTTATTTGGGGTTGTGCGGTTATAGAAATTCCATTAGCTGTCAGATAAGCAACATCAGCAGCATTAATTGAAATAGCAAAATTAGAGTATGTCGCACTCGCACCAGTACCGGTTTTTGTAAATTTCACCAAATACCTAACGTCAGCTGTGAAATAACCGCCAACTACCTCAAATTGAGTAGGTGAATCAGGGGAGAAGATATCTGTACGTCCGGTAAAGTTACCGCCAGCAGGCGTCCTCACGAAATCATGAGTATATGGTCCTGCAAAGTCATTACCAATAATATGGTAATAATGCAGGTTAAAGTTAGCGCTTAAAGGCAAGCCTGATGCACTAATAATTTTAACAGGTAACATGTAGCTAACTGCGGGGTCCAACAACGTTCTGTCAATAATTAATGACGTTAACGTCGAGTTTTTTCCGGCAGGTATAGTTACCGCTGAAGTAAACTTTAATGCTGCTGCAGGTATTGGCTGGTATACAATTGCCGGGTTAGCAGCATTATATGTTGTAATAACAGAATTATCAACACCTAAAGTAACTGCCGTAGCTGTGGCTGGCGGTTCGGCCGCTGTAACGCCAACTGCAAATGTTATCGTATCAACACCTGCCTTGGTTATTGCATCATTAGCAAAAAACGTTGTACCGCTTTTGGGTAATTCTGCCAGGTTCGGAACCGTTTCTGCATTAAAATATCGGTTGTCTTTAAGACATGAGCTGAACAACAACATTACCGCTGCAAAGCTGGTCATTGTAATTCTTTTTAAATATTTTGTTTTCATCTTTTTCTAATTTAATAATGTTATTTGGCCCAGAATATCTTTGAAGTGAATATACCAATTGTACCTTCACCAGCAACTGCAGCCGCATTAGTTGAGTATTCAACAAACGGATAAGGAATACGTGTTACCTGATTTGGCGCATTAGCATTTGGATAAATTGAGGTTGGTACAGCAGGGTAACCTGTTCTGCGCATCTCATTAAATGCTTCGAAAGAACCATATAGGTTTAATGCAGCCCATTTTTGAGTTATGATTGCTTGTTGCTGAGCAGCGAATGAACCGGCAACAGGATATGCAACACTAGGTTGTGCAGCATAAGTAGCCGCAGCCGTTGCAGCATTTGGAACCAGGTCATCAGCAAATGATGCCGCTATGCCAGCATTGTAAAGTGTGGCCGCATTACCTGTAATATAACCGGCAGCAACAGCTTCTGCCTGTAAGAACAAAGACTCGGCGGCCGATAATACGTTTGCATTCATGGTTGGTGATTTTAACACACCAGGGCCAAACTTACTTGGGGCTATGTTAGCTCTTGCTGTAGCCGGTGGGACAACTCCGGTTGGCGGAGAATCTGCACCAAAGAATGATGCAATAACCGCTTGCCCGTTATAAACGTTAAGAGTGGCATTTTGTATACTTGTTGCTGCTGCGGCATTAGGCGTGGTGGAAACGGTATAAACCTGGATAAGCCTCGGGTCATTATTTGATCCGTAAAAATCGGCAGCATAAGAACCAGCCTGGTAGGTAGCGTTAACACCTGATGAACCGCCTGAAGCTGTTAAGCCATAAGCGATATATAAAGGGCTTTGCTGCCCACCGCTTGCGTCAGAATTCAAATATCCGGGGTTCACTACACCTGGGTTTGTAGCATCAATATAACCTAAAGCCTGTGTAGCCGCAACTGCCGCTTTTAAAGCTGCTGTTTTTGCTGCAAGATTTGATTGACGTAAGGCTATTCTAAGTTTCAAGGTATTTGCAAATTTTAACCAATTTGTCATATTACCTTTGTACATAATATCACCCGCGCCTGGTACAGCAGCGCCGGTGCCGGCATTCTGTATCATTTTGATAGCTGCATCAAGCTGTATCATCAGGTCATCATAAATAGCAGTGCCTTTATCATAAGCAGGAGTTAAATTAGTGGTGCCTTTTAAAGCTTGACTATAAGGCACGTTGCCATAATTGTCTACCAATGCTTCAAAATTAAAAACCGTCATGATCTTAGCTATACCTACATAATTAGGGCCTGGGTTAGAAGCTATAAGCGCATTATAGTTTGACAAGTTAAGATAAAGCGGAGTCCAGATATCATAAGTAGATGAAGTAATGATATACTGCTCAAATGCTGTATTGGGCTGATAACCCGTTGCCCAGGCTATATAACCTGCCCAGCCGGCATACATTGTGTAATATCCGTATGATGTAGCTGGCGAGCTGGCGGTAGCACTATTAACAATACCCGCGGTTGTTTTTAACGCACCTGATAATTGTAATTCGGGCGAAGCAACAGACGGCGTATTAGGGTTAGCCTCCAGACTCAGAAAATTCTTTTTACAACTGCTCCCAGCAATTGCAATGGTTAATAAAATTATCGATATATACTTTTTCATTATCTTTTTATTAAAAAGTTACATTTAAGTTAGCACCAAACAAACGCGTTGGCGGAAGCTGGTTGTTTTCGTAACCAATAGCATTTCCTGACGTGCCTGCAAACTCTGGATCCGTCCAATTATTTGATTTTGGTCTCCACATAAATAAGTTTCTGCCTATTATAGATACTGAGGCTCTTTTAATTACTTTAAATTGTTTAACAAACGATGTTAGATCAAAATTTAAATCAGCCTCTCTTAATTTCCAGAAAGCGCCGCTTGTTACATAAGTACTTGCTGCTGTATAATACGCTCCTTTATCAAAGAAGTTAATATCACCGCTTGACGTAGTAGTATTTGTATTTGCAACATATACACCCGGTGAAGTTTGGATCACTGAGTTAGGGAATACAAAACGTTGGCGACCGCTTGATGCTGATAATTGTGAAATACCTGACCCAGTAGCTTGAGATAACCCCTGATTATAAATTACGTTACCTGTACGAAACTCACTGGTTATGGCAAGGCTAATAAATTTATAGCTTAAGGTTTGAGTCATGCCTAACAAATATTTAGGTGTTGTACGGCCCAGATCAGTTAAATTAGGGTTCAATGAAGGCTCGCCTGTAGTAGCACTAACAATAGGATGGCCACTAGGATCGCGAACAATGTCTGTGCCTAATATAACCGGGTAAGGACGGCCAGCCACTGCTGATATTGTAGCATTGGTGTAACCACCTAAAGAAATAGAAGGTAAACCACCTGTTAAAGATACTACGTTTGAGTTTTGTATAGTAAAGTTAGCAGCAAGGTTTAAACCAAAGCCGCCATTAGCTTGTTTGGTTAAAACTTGTACATCTATTTTAGTTTCCAAACCTGTGTTTTCAACCTCGCCTACGTTAACAAGGGTATTTGCATATCCGGTTTCTGGTGCAGTTGTAACTGCAAGTGTTTGGTTTGTTGTATTACTCTTATAATAAGTAATGCTGCCGTTGATACGGTTATCCCAGAAACCTAAATCAGCACCAAATTCAAACTCTTTGGTAAATTCTGGTTTTAATGATGGGTTATTTAAAGTAGTGCTTAAGCTTAAACCGCCACTGCTTCCGTATGGGAAACCGTTTGTTACCGCATAAGTATTGTTGATGCTATAAGGGCTTACGTTTACATCACCTACTTTGGTCCATGATCCGCGTACTTTAGCATAACTTAAATATTTGTTATCCTTTAAAGCGGGTATAGCGTCTGAAAGCACTACCGAACCTTTTACTGATGGATACCAGAATGATCGCTGAGAGGCAGAAAGCCTTGAATCATTATCATTACGATCTGTAATTTCTAAGAATGCATAGTTTTTATAGCTGATGTTTATATCACCTAACCAGGCTATCTGGCGTATATATCCTATTGATGAAGCAGTTGTTGGCACCCCTAAGATAGAGCCAATGCTGTAAAATTTATCGATCAATAATTGTGTACTACTGTTTGATATTTGCCTGTATGATTCTTCCCAAATTGAGCTGCCTAACAATAAGTTAGCTTTAAAATCATTAAAGAAAGTTTTATGGAAGTTTGCAAAAACATCTTGCGTAAGACGTGCATAGCCTTGAGGTCCTGCACCAACGTTATTTACGCCCGCTACCGTATTTATACTGCTACTAACTGTACCATCACCATATTGGGTAATATTTTGAAGTTGTCCCGGAATACTACCCGGAGTGTTGAATGCAGTACCAAAAGCACCATAAGCTTCGTTATTGGTAGCAAATGGGTCACTACGATAGTAAGCTGTAAAATTAACCTGCGCACGTGTAAAAGTTTGCGTAGCTACACCGTAGTTATCGGCGATACGATAGGTAAGGTCAAACCAATTTGTTGGCGTTAATTTACCGGTAAAGCTCCCGTTGAAAGCATCTGATTGCGTATTATAACGCGAATTTTGAACGATCCAGTAAGGGTTAACACCGTATGAGTTAAAGTAACTGTTCGGATCGGCAAATAATGCAGTAGGATCTTTATAATTAGTTAAAGGAACCCATGATGGTGTATTGATTATTGATGAAAATAATGTACGGCCCCCGTCAAGAGTTGATCCGTCATAACCAGAGCCATAAGTACTTCTATTTGAACGTGTATAACTTGCAGTGAACTCAGCCTTGAATATACCGTAAGTTCTTCCTGCAGACATACGGACTACCGTACGGTCAAATCTGTCATTTGGAACAACACCTTTTCTGGCTAGATTATTCACTGATAAGTTGAAGCTGTTTGCAGCATCGCCTATAGCGTATGATAGGTTGTTTTGATCAGAAAGACCTGTTTGGAAGAATGCCAAACGCGGGTCTTTTGCCAGGGTTGAATAAGGAAATCTTTGCACCGGGCCATTATCAGAACCTACGGGTAAGCCTAATTGCTGCATCGAACCATCGTAACGCGGACCATATGATTGGTTTTCGAAAGGGGCTTGTTTAGTAATTAAGCCTGTATAAGGATCAATAAAACCGTTATATGTATCATTAGGATTTACGTTAGTGCCGCCTTCACCACCATAAGCGCCAAACTCTGTTTGCAAAGCCGGCATATAAGCAATCCTTTCGGCTAATAGCGTGTTTGAATAGGTAATTTGGGGGGCACCTGTTGAAGAACCATGTTTAGTAGTTATACTTAACGCACCGTTAGAAGCTTCAGAACCATATAGGGAAGCTGCACCGGCACCGTTCAATATATCAACTGATTCAATATCATCAGGGTTGATAGTGTTTACATCATTTGGTGAGATTGGAACACCATTTAATAATACCAACGCGTAGTTGTTACCATTAATGTGGCGGTTACCCCGCAATGTAAAACGGGTTTGCGGATCAATACCATTATCAAGCGTACTAATTACCAAGCCCGGGGCCTTGCCAGTTAATCCGTTGGTAAAGTTTGTTGGGTGTGTTTCGGTAAGTTGTTTACTGGTTACGCTGGTAGCAGCATAGCCAAGCTCCTTGGCCTGACGCCTGATACCTAACGCGCCCGTTACAACTACTTCACCAAGCTCCTGTGCGGTTGAAGTCGCAAGCACGATGTTCATAGTTTCGCTCTTTACAGGGACTTCCTGGGTTATGTATCCAATAAAACTTACTACCAAAACTGAGTTTGGAGCGGCGCTTAATGAAAACTTACCATTGACATCCGTTGGGGCACCGAAATTTGTTCCTTTAATTTTTACTGTTACTCCCGGAATGGGTAGGCCATCATCTTTGGCTGTAACCGTACCAGTAACAGTACGGTTTTGTGCAAATGCTTGTGTTATACATAACACCAGAAAACACAAACTTACTAGTAGAAGTTTTTTCATGTTTGAAATAATAAGATCAGTTAATAGTTAATTAGTTATAAAAGTAACGTTCCACTATCAGAAACGCAAATTAAATTAATTAAAAACTAAAACTTTTTTTTTTAAAAAGTGCTTTTCATCTTTAATTATAAATATTTTTAGTACTATGTATTGCATAATACATTTTAAAACATATATCTTTGTCGGATGATTGCAGAAAACACACAAACACAAATGCGTAAGGGTATATTGGAGTATTGCATACTATCAATCATAGCCCGTGACGAAACCTACGCCTCTGATATAATTGCCGAGCTGAAGAACGCACAGCTACTTGTGGTTGAAGGCACCTTATATCCCTTATTAACCCGGTTAAAAAACAACGGCCTGCTTACTTATAATTGGGTTGAATCAACGTCTGGGCCACCAAGAAAATATTACGCCCTATCTGATGAAGGACGGAAGACGCTGGAACAGTTGGATAAAACATGGCAAGAGCTTGCCTTTGCAGTACAAACCGCTATTGGAAAAAAGAAATAAACCAAACCGCTAAAATATCATATCATGAACAAAACAATCATTATAAACATAAACGGCACCGTCTTTCATATTGAAGAAGATGCCTACGAAACATTAAGAAATTATATGACGGATGTAAAACGTCATTTTTTAAACTCGGCAGACAGCCTTGAAATTACAACAGATATTGAAAACCGCATTGCCGAAATGTTTACTGATATACTGGCTCGTGAAAACAAACAGGTTATAGTCGAGCAGGATGTTAGGTTAATTATTGAGCAAATGGGTACCGTTGAAGATTTTGAGCATGCCGAAGAAGAAACATCAACCACACATAGCAACTATGCTTATAATAATAGCGGCACGCGCACGCTGTTCCGCGATCCGGACGATCATTTACTAGGTGGTGTTTGCGCCGGGCTGGCAAATTATTTTGATATACAAACCATTTGGGTAAGGCTGGCCTTTGCCTTGTCAGTCGTTTTTTTTGGAACAGGTGTTTTATTGTATGCTATATTGTGGATAGTAATACCCCGCGCCATTACCCGTGCCGATCGTATGGCCATGAAAGGGGAGAAACTAAACCTTCAGGGTTTCAAAAATAATTTCGAAGAAGAGCTGAGTGCCGTCCGTAATCATTTAAGTAATCTGCATGCCGAGGCCAGGCCTATTATATACAAGTTTAGAGATTTTGTGAGCGAGTTCTTTTATCACCTGGGTAAATTTATTACAGGTGCGGGGCGTGTGTTGGTTAAGATATTAGGCATAGCTATATTATTGGCATGCTTGGGTTTTGCCATATTTCTTACAGTTTGCCTGGGCATGGCAACAGTATGGGGCGACAGCCACATGCACATGTTCCCTTTCAGCATCATGTCCAACCAATATGCTAACCGGATATTGATATCGGGTTTTGTTGTAGCAATTATACCGTTAGTAGCCATTTTTCTGCTAACATTAAGAGCCATATTTAATACGCGCACCGTCGATAAATCTATAGGGTCTGTGATATTTGTACTTTGGTTGTTTGCTATTGGGGTGTTAGCTTACTATGGCACAAAGGTAGCAGCCGGGTTCCGGTCGTCAGCCAGCTTTAATCAAACACTTACCTTAAAGCCATCATCAAAAAACATCTACTATTTAAAATTAAATGATGTAAAATATTTTTCACACGAGGATAGTGTACGATTGAACATGAAATCAAACTTCCAAAATATGGTGGTTACTATTGATGGCGACGACTTTGATGAAATTGAACGAAATAACATTTCTATCAATATAGAAAAAAGCGATGTGAGCCAGCCGGTGCTGGTTGAGACCTTTCATGCCAAAGGCAGCCGTTATGATGATGCCTTGCTTAATGCCCGTAATACAAAGTATATATATGTACAACAAGATTCTATTATCAAGTTCGACCGGTATTTACAGCGCAATGCCAATACCGGTTGGCATGACCAAAGCGTAGAGCTTACTTTAAAGATACCATTGAACGCCACGGTTGTAGTTGACAACGATATTAACCGCCATATTAATGGCATTGTCGACATAAGAGAGTGTAATACAACCAATAAAAGATCCGAAGATTTTCCGTCGGCAGCTTTTGTTATGACAGCTACTGGCCTGCAATGTAAGATTGATACCCTGGTTACGGCTGCGGTTAAACCAGATTCGGCTAAAGTTGTAAAACCTGCAAAAGTTAAATAATGAAACTATTAGTTACCTATATGAGGCATATAAGTCTGCTGCTTATTTGCGGGCTTATATTAACCTTATATATTAATAGTATAGCTATTACCAATAAAGCAGAAAAGCATGTTACAGTTAAAGGCAAATCGCTTCTGGTTTGTAATACATCGGACCCTGTGCCTTTTTCGGTTTTAAATGATATAGTGGTTACGTTTTTCCCGGCATTAAAAAATGAAATTAATTTGTAACCTATTGCATCCTTTTTGCATCTTATATAAAAACGTTTGCCACTGCATTTAAAACATACACTATAAACAACACCGGCCAGGAAACACACCGGTTAAATTATCAAACTTTATTAACAAACAAAAAAAGAAGGAAAAACCCTTCACTGGAATGCTATTGCCTAAAAATTATGCTTATGAAATCAATCACTACTAAAATATATTATACGCTGCTATTAACAATATGGGGCTTCAGCGCCGCATTTGCGCAAACAGCAAAACCAACTATTACTATAACAGGCAAGCTGGTTGGCGAGCAAAACACACCTATAGATTACGCTACCGTTAGCCTGTTAAAAGCAACAGACTCTACCGTTGTTAAGGGCACACTTACCAATGTCGACGGCGTATATGCTTTTGATAATATTAGCCCGGGCAATTATATAGTTAAAGGAACAACTGTGGGATATAATAAAGCGGCAAGCGCGGTATTCAGCGTAACTAATGCACGCCTTGCCGTTCCTGATTTAACTATGCACCCTAATGTGAAAAGTTTAAATACGGTCACCATTACTTCATCAAGGCCCCTGATTGAGCGCAAAATAGACCGCACCGTAATGAATGTTGAAAATAGCGTTTTAGCAGCCGGAAACACAGCATTAGAAATATTACAAAAAGCACCGGGTGTTGATGTTGATAAGGATGATAACATTAGCCTAAATGGCAAACAAGGTGTAACGGTAATGATAAATGACAAACTTACCTATTTGTCCCCTGCACAATTAGCTACTCTATTACGTTCGACTGATGGCACTACCATACAATCTATCGAGATCATTACCAATCCATCAGCTAAATATGATGCGTCCGGCAATTCGGGCATTATTAATATCAAACTAAAAAAGAACAAGCAAAGCGGCACTAATGGCAGTGTTAATATAGGCGTGGGGCGCAATAAGCGTTCAAGAGATAACATGAGCCTTAATTTAAATCATAAAGAAGGTAATCTTAACCTGTTTGGCACTTTTAGCCATGGCGATAACCCGCGTTACCGCGAAATGAACATTGAACGTATAATTACCGATGGAACAGGCAAGCATACCTATTTTAGCCAGCTATCGCAAATGCCGCAAATCAACCACTACAACAATTATAATTTGGGCGCAGATTATGATGTGAGCAGCAAAAATACCATTGGAGTTGTTGTGAGCGGTTACTCAAATACCGAGCATGACGGTAATTATAATCATACCATTATCGGTTCAACTCTGGGTGTGCCCGATTCATCCTTAAGTACTAATTCATCCATTAATCAATCTTATAAAAACTTTACGTTAAACCTTAATGACCGTTTGAAGATCGATACCCTGGGCCAGGAATTAGGCATTGATCTTGATTATTCAAAATTTAACAATAACTCAAAAGCTGATTATAATACCGATTATTTTTTACCCAATGGCAGCATACAGCACGCGCCACAATTATTACGTAACCAAACACCATCAAATATTGAGATATATAGCGGCAAGGCAGATTATACTAAGCCATTAAATAAAACAATGAAGCTTGAAGCTGGAGTGAAGTTTAGCAGTGTTAAAACAGACAACGATCTACAGGCACAAAAATCATCGGGCGGGCTCTATGTAAATGATACCAGCCGCACCAATCGCTTTATTTATAAGGAGAAAATTGATGCGGGCTATGTAAACCTGAACAAAGAATATAAAAACGGATCGGTACAGTTAGGGTTAAGGGCAGAGTATACGCAATCAAACGGAGACCTTTTAGGCAGCACGCCTGTAGACCGTAGTTATTTGAATTTGTTCCCAAGTATGTTTATCAACCAAAAATTAAACAAAAAAAACGAAATAGGCTTTTCATACAGCCGCCGTATTGACCGTCCCAGCTATGATAATTTAAACCCGTTTATCTATTACCTTGATCCGTATACCTACTCGCAGGGAAACTCTTTTTTAAAGCCGCAATACACCAATAATTTCGAGTTTACTTATACCTATAATAAAACCATTAATGTAAGCATGGGCTACAGTAAAACTACTGACGCTATTACCGAGCTTATTTTAACACAAGGCAATAAATCTTTTGAGACGCATGCCAACCTGCAAGTACAAAACAGCTATAATATTAATGTATACTCGCCTTATACTATAGCTAACTGGTGGACCGGTAATTTTAATTTTAACGGATTTTACCTGGGCTTTAAATCAAACGGATTGATAGGTGGTAGTGTTGATAATGGTAAAAAAGCATTTGTATTCAGAACAACTCAAAACTTTATGTTCGGTAAGTTTAAAGCGGAAGTATCGGGCGATTATCATTCATCATTAACCTATGGCATATTTAACATATTCCCAAGGCATGGCATTGATGCTGCTATTAGCCGTTCGTTTGCCAATAAAAAATTCAATGTTAAACTGGGGTTAGATGATATTTTTAATACCCGTCGTAATGACATAAGCAGTAATGAATTGAGTAATGATTTTACTGTAAAGCAAAAAAGCGATTCCCGCTTATTAAAACTTAATATTACTTACAACTTTGGTAACTCAAAAATTAAGAATCGCGAACACCGCGGCGGTGCCGAAGATGAAAAAGGAAGAGTAGGTGGTGGTAATTAACCTAACCCCCTAAACATTAAAAAAAGGCGATGTAGTGTTTCACAAATTTGTGAAACACATGAAACACTCTTTTAGGTTAATCTATTGATATTTAGCAACTTGACAAAATAAGTGAAACACTTTGAAACAGTACAAAAGCTTTAGGTAAACCATGATAAATATCTTATAATAAACACATTATGCTATTTTGTCTGTTTTTTCAAAATTGGGGTGAAACACCTTTTTTTTGTGATGAGGCACAAACATGAAACACTATTACATTTAGAGGGTTAGGGGACCATAAATACCGCGTTGCTAAACAACAGCTTTCCGTTTTCCCAGAAGCTGCGGAATAATGGGTCGTCAACCAAATACACTACAGAGCCACGGCCCATAGATTGTACGCCTAACAATAATCCGTCTTTTATTTTCTCTTTGCTTTTTTCGCCAACGAAACCAGAAACGTATGCGTTTTTCTTGATGGTGCCTACGTTCCAGTCGCCATCGTCTAAAAGGGTATAAACATCATCACTTAATTTAAGCGTGTAATAATATTTAGGGAAACCAAACCCAAGCGGGTGGGTATTATCTAAATTAAGTTTATAAATAGCACCCGGCACGCTTGTTTTGATCGATTCGCGGTCACGATCGCCATATATTCTTATAGATGGTTTGGTTTTGCCGGTATCGGTATCTTTCCTTTTGATATCAAATCCTTTTTTGCCTGCCAGTTGCGAAACCGCGTCCTGCAGCACAATTAGTTTACCGCCATCTTTAACCCAGCTCTGTAATTTGTCCGACGGGAAATCATCATAGTTACCATCAGGAAAAATTATCGCGTCAAAATCACCCAGCCTTGCACGGTCTAAGTTTTTATAATTAACCAGTGATACAGGATACCCTATCTGCTGTTCAAAAAAGTACCATATCTCGCCCATGCTTTCTGACGATGCACCTTCGCCCGATACCAACATTACTTTTGGCGGATGGATATACCTGATAAAACTTGAGCCCAGGTCTACCCCTTTATCAACAAAACCGGTTGTTAGCGGAGTTAGCTCGCGCCCGGCAGCCATTGCTGCATAATGTACGTTATCATCAAAATCCACATTGTTATTGCCTGCCCTTGCTAAAATTAGCGATCCGGCACCAAATTTCTTACCCCCGGCCTCGAACGGTATTTCTGCATAGCGTACCTTAATGTTCTTTTTAAATAGTTCTACCAAAAACTTAACATCATTAACAGACTGCCAGGCAGCAACGTAGGCATAAGCATGTTGTTTATTTACTGATACCGTTAGAGGCGGTGACGGCGACCCGCTATTCATTTGTTGCGGGGCAACCTTAATAGGCTCCTTAAGCCCGTATGCCTGTAAGCCATAAGCATAAGGTAATGACCACGCGGTAATATCATAGGTATTAGAGTCGGCCACAAAAGTTTTGGGTTCCAGCAGCACATGCAGCAATACTGATTTTGGCTGATAAGCGCTAATAACCATATCATGAGCATTAATATCAAACTGTTCTGTTTTGCTATTAATATAATTAAAGCCTGATGCATTGGTTTTTACGCCATAATTATATTGGATGCCGTTTCTACGAAGTACCTCTGCCAAAGCGTTTATCTTATCTTGATTATCGTTTTTAATAACATAGGTTTTATAATCGCCGTTTGGGTTGGTACGGCTATTATCAAAATATTTTTTAAATTCTTCCAGTGCTTTTGTGGCATTGGCCGATGCGGTTTCGATAGTGCTTAGGCTGTTTGAGTGATGATGAGCGATGCGGTCCTTTAAGGTTAAAACATCGCCCATACGGGTAGTTACTGCAAGGCCTGCCCCAATGCCTCCCTGCTCATAGGTCATACCTATAGAGCCGTTATAAATAGGGTACGTATCGCCGTATGATGGGTAAAGCAGGTCAAACTCTTCCTTGGTAAAATACAACCAGCCGTTTTGGTCAAAGTACTTCGCGTTGTTTTTCCCTATAATTGTCTGAAACTCTTTTTGCCAGGCGGTAATATCTCTATGGAAAGGCTCGGCAGCCGGTGCAAAGTAATAAGGCGAGTTATAGCCCTGCTCATGAAAATCAACATGCACCTGCGGCAGCCATGAATTAAATAAGCCAACCCGTGCCTGTGTTTCTTTTTGTGTTTGCCAGGCCCAATCACGGTTCAGGTCAAAATAGTAATGATTCACCCGACCGCCCGGCCATGGCTCAGCATGCTCGCGCGCTGCCGGATTAGCATCAGGCGCGCTTCCCTTTACTGAATTATAGAAATTTACATATCGCTCATGGCCATCGGGGTTTAAACATGGGTCAATAACCACAACCGTATTTTTTAACCAGGCTTTTGTTCTGTTATTAGCCGGATCAACCATATCAAATAATGTTTGCATAGCTGCCTCGCTCGAACTGGGCTCATTACCATGAACATTGTAACTTAACCAAACTATTACCGGGGTATTGGTTGATGCGGTACCGTTATCTCCTAATCCGGCAAGACCTAAATTATTTTTACGGATATCTTCCAGCTTGCCAATATTTGCATCAGAGGCAATGAACATCGCCACCAATGGCCGGCCCTCGTTGGTTGAGCCGTATTGCACCAACTTAACATTTTTTGACTCGGTGGCTATGTATTTAAAGTAGTCTGCTATTCGTTGTTGATAGGTGAATTGTGTGCCTATTTCATAGCCTAAAAATTGGGACGGCGATTTGATGTTTTGTGCGAAAGCTGACAGAACACAACTTACGTATATAAATATTAAGAGTATTCTTCGTGACATTTGCCTAGTCTATGATTTTAACCCATTCTATCAAATCACTATCCGCAATGTCGCTTTGCTCTGATTTGTCATAAATGGAAAGTAAATATATTTTTGTTTTAGTAATTTGCGCATGGGTTATAACTCTTGCACCTCCAGACTTGCCCTTTCCTTTTGAAGCTATCGCTAGCCGGATTTTATAGCAATTGTTTCCAATGGCCGTACCATATTTGGGATTTTCTTTTAGTGAAGCAATTAACTGAATATATTCTTTTTTAAGTGATGGGAATTTTTTAGCAAGGCGCTTAAGTTGCTTTTCAAACAAAGCAGTAATTTCAATATTATAACTCATCCAACAGTTGTTCTGCGGTTTTAAGTTTAATTTTTCCCTGTTTAGCTAACGCGACCTCGTCTACGGCCTGTTTAAATTCTTTTAAAAATTTCGCTTTTGATGCACTAATCGTTTCCGCTTTTACAAAAGAAAGGTTTTGAAGCAATTCCATTACAAAATCAGCTTTGTTATCTTTTATATCTAATAATACTTTCATGGGTACTTCTTTTTGCTTGTATCAAATTTACCTTTAAAAAAGAAAGAAACCAAAAATTCACAAATTTCTTAAATTAGCTTAATTCAGCATCATCCAAAATCTGCACATTTGCATATCTTCACATCTGCACATTAAAAACACATGACACCTACCCAGGCCCTGCAAAAATATTTTGGATACAGCGAATTCAGGCACGAGCAGGAAGCTATTATACAGCATGTTTTAAACAGCAAAGATGTATTGGCGCTGATGCCTACCGGCGGTGGTAAGTCGCTATGTTACCAACTGCCTGCGGTGTTATTAAACGGGTTAACCATTGTTATATCGCCGCTTATTGCTTTAATGAAGGACCAGGTAGATAGCCTGAATATAGCAGGCATTCCCGCAGCTTTTTTAAATTCTACACAATCGGCGGATGAGCAGAGCCGCATTATTACTAAACTAAACAGTAACCATATTAAGCTTTTGTATTTGGCCCCCGAGCGCTTGTTTGGGTCGGAAAACAAGCTGGTGCAGTTTTTAAAATCTTTGCCGGTGCCCGTAGCGCAAATAGCTATCGACGAAGCGCATTGTATATCGCATTGGGGCCATGATTTCCGTCCGGAATATTTGATGCTTGCCGGACTGAAGGACCATTTCCCCAACATCCCTGTCATAGCGCTTACGGCTACTGCCGATAAGCTGACACAGAAGGATATCCTTGAGAAACTTAATCTTAAAAGCCCGGCTATATTTATTTCATCTTTTAACCGGGCCAATATTACTTACCGGGTTAACCCCAAAAGAAACAGCTTTGACCAGCTGCTTGATTTTTTAGAGGATCGCAAAGACGAATCGGGTATAATTTATTGTTTGTCGCGTAAATCAGTAGAGGCCCTTGCAATAGATCTGAAGGCGCAGGGATATTTAGCCGAGCCCTACCATGCCGGTTTGGATAACGCCGTAAAAGCCAGGAACCAGGAAGCATTTTTGCGCGATGATGTAAAGATTATTGTTGCCACTATCGCTTTTGGTATGGGTATCAATAAATCTAACGTACGCTACGTGGTACACATGGATATGCCCAAAAACATTGAGGGTTATTACCAGGAAACCGGCCGCGCCGGGCGTGATGGGCTGGAATCGGCAGCGTTGCTGTTTTATTCGCCGGGTGATGCTATTAAGCTTAAAAGCTTTGTGAGTATTGACGGCGACCCTGTGCAAACGCAGATTATGCTGAGCAAGCTGAATGATATGGCTAAATATTGCCAGCTCCCTACTTGCCGCCGCCAATATTTATTAAACTATTTTGATGAGCAGGCGCCTAATCATTGCAACTCATGCGATGTATGTTTAAGCGAGATCACTAAGTTTGACGGAACACTGATAGCGCAAAAAGCACTATCGGCAGTATACAGGTTGAAGGAGCGCTTTGGCAGCACCTACGTGATTGATTTTTTACGCGGATCTAAAAATGAAAAGATACGTGAAGAACATAAAGAACTAAAAACCTACGGCGTAGGCAAGGATCTAAGCAAAGCCGATTGGCAGCGCTACCTGCGCGAGCTGGTAGCCTTAGACTATCTGCAATTTACCGATACCGAATACCCGGTTTTAAAACTAACCTCAAAAAGTGAGGCAGTTTTAAAAGGATGGCAAAAGGTGGATCTCATCGCCACGCAAACAATGGAAGAACGGCCAACCGAAACCCTGCCGTTTGAAAATGACCTGTTAAGTATCTTAAAAAATACCCGTCGCGATATCGCGTTACAGGAAAATGTCCCTGCCTACATTATTGTATCAGACGCTGCTTTGATGGAGATAGCCACCTATTTGCCGCAGAGCTTGGATGAGCTGCGGTTTATATCTGGTTTTGGCGATATTAAACTGGCACGATATGGGCGCGAGTTTTTAGCGCCGGTTAAAATTTATGCCGATGAGCGCGGCCTTAATTCACAGATCAGCAAAAAAAGTAAAAAGCGTGAGCGTAAGGTTAAAACAGAAAGAGTTAGCACACCCCGCAGCAGTGACACCCGAATGGTAAGTTTAGAGTTATATCGCAAAGACAAAACAATTGCCGAAATAGCCGCCGAGCGCGGTCTTTCGGCATCAACAATAGAAAGTCATTTAAGCTATTTTGTACAATCGGGCGAAATGGATATTTTGGACATGGTTCCTGAAGGGAAGATCCCCGCTATAAAAGATGCGGTTGAAAATTACGGTGCCGACAGGTTAGCGCCCCTAAAGGAAGTGTTAGGCGCTGATTTTACCTATGGTGAGATTAAAGCGGTATTGGGCTGGATGAATAGAAATCAATAACTTTACCGTTCTGTCTAAGAGTCTGGTGAGACACCCTGAGACCGAAGGAGACACCTGTTATATTTAAATACTATAATGACATCAACCCAACTTATACTATTAAATCTTGAAGAAGTGAGAAGGCGCAGCACCATCGTATGGAGCGCCATCCCCGAGAGCTTCTACAAGTGGCAACCAGATCAAAAAGCTATGCCGGTTATTGAAATGGTAAGGCATGTTTTAGAAGGAGAGTATGCGTATCATAACATAATTTTAGGGCGGGGTAATAAAGGCGATAACTATGTTTCTCCCTGGGAAGGCCGGCCTTATACCAATGTTATTGATGAATTAGCTTTTGCAAAACTTTACCGCGAAAAGTTTTTGGACATGGTTAGATCATTATCAGATAAAGACCTGGAGGAAATAGAAATTGTTCGTGCCTCATTAGGGCAAAAAAGAAAACTTGGCGATTATTTGTTACGTATTGCTTATCATGAAAGCGTGCACATGGGGCAAATGCTCTCTTATTTAAGAACGCTTGGTATAGACAGGCCGCAAATTTGGGATTAATGACTACTACCGAACAACTATATCAACTCTATTTGCAACATCCGGCTATCAGTACCGATACCCGCAAAATTGCTACAGACAGTTTGTTTTTTGCCCTAAAGGGCGACAAGTTTGACGCGAATACCTTTGCCCAACAAGCCATTGAGGCAGGCGCCGCTTATGCCATAATTGATAATCCAGAATATAAGTTTAATGATCGGTGCCTTTTAGTTGCTGATGTTTTAGCCGCCCTGCAAGACCTTGCCCGGCACCACCGTAAACAATTAACTATACCGGTTATTGGACTTACCGGCACTAATGGCAAAACCACTACCAAGGAGTTAATAAATGCTGTTTTATCGCAGCACTTTACAACACTGGCTACACAGGGTAATTTGAATAATCATATCGGCGTTCCGTTAACTGTTTTAAATATAAACGCATCGCACCAAATGGTGGTGATTGAAATGGGCGCCAATCATATAAAAGAAATTGAGGTGCTTTGCAGCATTGCACAACCAACGCATGGCCTGATAACCAATGTGGGCAAAGCGCATTTAGAAGGATTTGGCAGTATTGAAGGGGTAAAAATAGCTAAGGGTGAGTTGTACGATTTTTTAGCCCCACAGCCCCAAAAAGGCATTACTTTTGTTAATAGTAACAGTGCTGCTTTAATGGATATGCAGGCTGCCCGCAAGTTTGCTGTGCCGCCGGTTTTTTATGGTGATGCTATTGATGATTTGGTTAGCGGCGAGATTACAGAAAATGCGCCGCTGCTGTCTGTGAAGTGGACAAACAATAGCTCGGGCGAAAGCTATGTGGTTAAAAC